>JAIBBS010000273.1 GCA_019694555.1 Nannocystaceae bacterium | reverse complement strand
CCGAGCTCGACCGCGATCGCGAGCGCGGCATGGACCGCGGCGCCCGCCGACAGCCCCGCGAGGATGCCCTCGCGCGCGGCCAGCTCGCCGGTGCGTGCGAAGGCGTCCTCGTCGCTGACGCTGCGGACCTCGTCGACCAGGCTGCGATCGAGCACCGCCGGCACGAAGCCCGCGCCGATGCCCTGGATGCGGTGCACTCCGGGCTTGCCGCCCTGCAGCACCGGCGACGACGCCGGCTCGACCGCGACGATGCGCACCTGCGGCAGTCGCTCGCGCAGCACGCGGCCGACGCCGGTGATGGTGCCGCCGGTGCCGACGCCGACGACGAACGCGTCGATGCGCCCCTCGGTGGCCTCGAGCAGCTCGAGCGCGGTGCTGCGGCTGTGGGCCTCGGGGTTCTCGCGGTTCTCGAACTGACGCGGCATGAACGCGCGCGCGTGCTTGCGCGCGAGCTCCTCGGCCCGCGCGACCGCACCGGCCATGTGCTGCTTGGCCGGCGTCAGCACGACCTCCGCGCCCAGGCGCTTGAGCAAGTAGGTGCGCTCGAGCGACATCGAGTCCGGCATCACCAGGATGCAGCGGTAGCCCCGCGCCGCGCAGATCATCGCCAGGCCGATGCCGGTGTTGCCCGAGGTCGGCTCGATCACGACCGACTCGGCATCGAGCACGCCCGCGGCCTCGGCCGCGAGGATCATCGACAGCGCCGGACGATCCTTCACGCTGCCGCCGGGGTTGAAGGCCTCGAGCTTGGCCACGACCTCGGCCGCGCCCGGCGGCGGCAGCCGGCGCAGCCGCACCAGCGGCGTGTGCCCGACCAGCTCGACGATGCCGTCGGCGATGCGGAGGCCCGCCTTGGCGGCGGTGCGATCGTTGGACGAGGGGTCGGTCATTCGGTGATCCGCAGCAGCACGAGCACGAGCACGATCGAGATGGCCGGCGTCACCAGCCACAGCAGCAGCATGCGCCGCAGCACCGGGTGCTCCCGGGCCGCGAGCGCGTCTTCCTTCACGCGCCACACCGCGATCACGGCGGCGGCGTTGAGCTGGACCAGCGACTGCGGGATGCCGTACCACGACGCGACCAGCAGCAGCGTGCCCACGACCACGCTGACCACGCTGGCGGCGACCGGGCCGATCGGCACGATGCTCTTGCCCACCGTCTGCGCCGGCGCCGGGAACAGCAGCGCGCCCAGGCCGAACAGCGGTGCCATGATCGCCAGGCCCACCGGGATGTCGAGCACGCCCGCGGCGGCGAGCGGTCCGACGACGTTGCCGACGTTGTTCGAGCCGATCGCCATCGCGACGTAGCACGAGGTCGCGAGCACGACCCAGCGGAAGCCGCGTTCGTGCCGTCGCAATCGCTCGTGCAGGCGGAAGTTCGACGGCCGCAACGGATACAGCACGCGCAGCACCAGCCACGTGAGCACGAACGCGACCACGGGCAGCAGCACCCACGCCGGCAACAGTCGCTGCAGCAGCACGTCGGTCTGCACGCGGCCGATGTGGTAGCCGGCCGCGACCAACGCGAACACCGTCACCCACGAGGTCGACTGCGGCACCCGCAGCGCGTTGGCCACGAACAACGCGACCGTGGCCGCGCCCAGGATGCACAGCACCCGCGCCTGCGTCATCGCCTCCGCCGGCACGATCCCGCCCGAGAGCGTCTTGGCCACCAGCTTGCCCAGCAGCAACGCGCCCGCGATCACGAACACGCCGTAGACCAGCGCCGCCAGCCGGCGCGGCATCAGCTTGGCGCCCAGCGCCACCGAGAACGAGGGCGCGAGCCCGCTGCCGCCCATGTTGAGCGCGAACACGGCCCCACAGGCCAGCAGCGACGCCTCGATCGGTGCCACGCGAAGGCCCGATGGTAGCGGTTCGCCGCACCGTGGGGGCGACCGCGCGCAGGCGGGGAACCAGGGCGGTGCAGCGTTGTCGGAGCAATTGATGCGTTCGCCACCGTGGATCCTCCGCGCCCTGCTGCTGGTGATGGCGCTGCAGCTCGTGGTCGACGCCGCCGGCCTCGCGCTGGGCTGGTCGACCGCCGGCGCCGCCACGCTCGCCGCCGAGATGTTCGCGCTGGCGCTCGACGTGCTGCTCGCGGTGCTGTTGCTGGGCGGCCGCGAGTGGGTGCGGCGACTGCTGCAGACCGCGGCCGCGCTGGGCTTCGCGATCGATCTGGTACTCGCGGTGACGTGGTGGGCCTACGCGCCCGAGCGCAGCGGCGTCACGGCCGCGATCGTCGCGGTGTTGCTGTCGGGCTCCGCGTTCACCTGGTGGGCGCTGGGCCATCGCGCGACCCAGGCGTGGGTGTTCGAGCGCTGGCTGCAGCGCACCGCGCCGTCGTGAACACCGAGAGTCGCAGGCTCAGGTCGCCAGCGCCGGGCGCGACGCGCTCGCGAGCGCCAGCAGCTCCGGCGCCCGCGCGACGTGATCGACGTTGCGCTTGAACGCGGCCTTCTGCGTGGCCTCGAGGTGCTTGGTCGCGAGCCGCGGCGACAGACCCTTGCGACGACCGTCGAGCGCCAGCGCGAACACCGACTCGGGCATCGAGAGCCCTGCGCGCATGCTCTTGAGGTCGAGGCCGCAGCCCCCGCCGCAGCACGCGTTTTCGTAGACGTAGGCGCCGTTGGCGACCCAGATGCCCAGGCCCAGCGCGACCGCGGCGAGCTCGGCGTCACCCTCGGCGTCTTCGGCGTCGACCTGGTGGCCGCCGGCACGATGGACCGCGATGCGTCCGATCTCGCGCGCGACGCTGGCGTGGACCAGCGCGGGCACGCGCATCAGCTGGGGCACCACGAGCATCGCGAGCTCGTCGCCGCGCACGAAGGTGTGCAGCAGCTGGCCCGCGGGATCGCCCAGCGGCGCGAAGCCCGGCAGCTGCTTGCCGGCGCCGCTGGCATCGAGCTCGACCAGTGCGAACTCGACTTCACGCTGGCCGACTTCTGCCTGCACGCCGCAGATCAACTCGAACAGCGCATCGAGATCGCGCGGCGTGCCCACCGGCGAGTCGGTGAACCATCGCGGCACCGCAGCGGGCTCGCCCAGCCGCGCGTAGTGCTCGCCGAGCCCCTGCGCGATCCATTCGCGGGCGGCCTCCTCGGGCACGAAATCCACATCCTTGGCGGCGGAGAAGTTCAGCATCGTCGGCCATGAGCGTACCACCCACCGATGGCCATCGCAGCGGCGCCGGCCTCGCGACCCACCGCAGCGCTCGCGCGGGGCCGACGCGCGCGGGGCCCTGGCGCGGGGCCGGCGGACCCGGCGACGTACCCGGCTCGGGCCGCAGCGTGCACGCGCGGGCGCGTCGCGACACCGACGGCGCGCGTCACCGCGGTGATCTGTCCCCTTGCAGCGCGCGTATCGAGTGACAGACTGGAATCGAAGGAGCACCGCTTGCACCGTCTCGTCGCGCGTGGACTGCTCGCGCTCGCCCTGCTCGCCGGGGTCGCAGCGTGGTTGCCGTCCTCGCTCGCGCACGCCAGCGGCGGCCGCAAGGTTCCGGACCTGCGTCGGGATGCCGGCTCGTGGATGCCGGCCCGCCGCGCCCAGGCGCTGCGGATCCCGATCACGCTCCACCTCGCGACCCAAGACGGCGCCTCGGTGACCTCGGGCCGCGACGTGCAGGCGTGGGTGCAGCGCGCCAATGTCGCGCTGGCCCGCTTCGGCATCGAGGTCGACGTGGTCGCGGTCCGCCGCATGCCCGCCGGGTTCACCTCGGTCACGCACTGGCGCAGCCGCCGGGCGCTGGCCGGCTACGCGCCCAACGACGGCACCGTGCACATGTTCGCAATCGAGACGCTCGACGACGGCCGTCGCAACCGTCGCGTCCGCGGATTGCACTGGCGTTACCGCGGTCTGGCGCGGGGCCTGCGGGGCCGGCAGTACGTGGTGGTCACCCGCGAAGCGCCTTCGACCACGTTCGCGCACGAAATCGGACACCTGTTGGGGCTGCGGCACTCGACCCGCACCGACAACATCATGTGCAGCTGCCGCTCGGGACTCGACGTCGACTTCACCGAGACGCAGGGCATGGCGATGCGCGATGGTGCACGGCGACTCGCGGTGCAGCAGGGTCGCGCGCCCGCGGGCGTGATCGCCGGGCGACGGCACCGACCGCGATGACGTAGGCTGGGCCAGCCGTGCTCGCCCGCTGGTCGCTGCTCCTCGTCGTCGTGCCGTGCGCAGCGTGCCGTGACCCCGCGCCGCAGCGCGCCGCCACGGTCACGCCCGCGCCCGCGCCCACGCCCACCGCGTCGATCGACGCGACGCCGATGCGACGCGCGATCGCGTTGCCCGACTTCATGGCCGAGGGACTGGCGTGGGATGCACCGCGCGAGCGCCTGTTGCTCGGTGGCATCGTCGCGCAGTCCATCGCCGCGGTCGCGCGCGACGGCAGCGTGACGCGCTTCGCCGCCACGCCGCAGGGCTGGTCGGTCTTCGGCGTCGGCATCGACGCGACGCGCGGTTGGGTGTGGGCGGCCTGCAGCGCGGTGCCGCAGGGCCGTGCGCTGCCGGCCACGGTCGGTGCGGCGGGCCTGTTCGCGTTCTCGCTCGACGACGGCGCGCTGGTCCACGCGCGCACGACCGCGAGCGACGACGACGACCCGCACCTGTTCGGCGACCTCGCGATCGCGCCCGACGGTCGCGTGTTCACCACCGACTCGATCGGCGGTGGGCTCTACGCCGCCAGCGCGGGCGAGGCCGCGCTGCGCGAGCTCGCACCGCCGCGCAGCTTCCGCTCCGCGCAGGGCCTGGTCGTGCTCGACGGCGACGCACTGCTGGTCGCCGACTACTCGCGCGGTCTGGTCCGCGTGGCGCTCGGCAGTGCGGACACCGACGCGACGCTGCAGCCGATGCCGACGCCCGCGGACGCGGATCTGCGCGGCATCGACGGCATGGCGCGCCGCGGCCGCGACGTGGTCGCGGTGCTCAACGGTGCCGAGATGCCCCAGGTGCTGCAGCTCCGGCTGACCGAGGGCCACGACGCCGTCGAGTCGGTCCAGATCCTGCTCGAGCCCTCGCCGGACGACGGCGAGCCCACGCTCGTGACGATCGTGGGCAACGAAGCCTGGGTCACCCAGACCGACCGCTGGAACCGCGTGTTCGGCCCCGATGCGCGACCGCGCGCCGACGTGACCATCGCCGCGCCGGTGGTCGTGCGCGCGCGGCTGCAGTAGCGACCGAACCATCGCGGCCGCCAGGCTACCAATGCCGTTCGATCGCCCCCGGCGGTCGGGCGGGTTTCCATGCGTCTTGCGGTACACCTCGCGGTTCTCGGCGTCATCGGCTGCAACACCCAGGTCGCGGGCTTCGAGGGCTCGGCCAGCGCGGAGGAGAGCGGCCAGCCCGACCCGACCACCACGACCACGCCCGGCGGCTCGTCGTCGAGCAGCGACGGCGGCTCGGCGGATGGCACCGTCGGCACGAGCATGTCGACGACGATGCCGGGCACCACCGCGGCCGACGGCAGCGAGAGCTCGACCACCGAACACACCGTGTTCGACGTCGGCACCGGCGACACCGAGACCGATCCCGACCCGTGCGCGGGCAAGGGCAACGGCGTCGAGTTCTCGTACATCTGGATCGCCAACAGCAACGAGAGCACGGTCTCGAAGATCGACACCCACGACATGGTCGAGGTCGGCCGCTACGTCACGCGGCCCGACGCCGCCGGCAATCCCTCGCGCACCTCGGTGAACCTCAACGGCGATGTCGCGGTCGCCAACCGCAACGGCGGCATCACCATGATCCGCGCGCGCTCCGAGGACTGCCTCGATCCGAACTCGACCTCGACCGGGCCCAACGACGTCAAGCCGTGGCAAGACGGCTGCATCGAGTGGTACACGCCGCTGCCGTACAGCTCGCAGCGCCCGGTCGCGTGGACGCAGGGCACGCTCGACGAGCAGACCTGCCTGCACCAAGACGCGATGCTGTGGACCGCAGGCGCCGTGGTCGACACGCCCAACAGCATCGAGGTGCTGCTGCTCGACGGCGAGACCGGCGTGGTCGTCGACACCGTCGCGGTGCCCGACGTGCCCAACGGCTCGTTCAACTTCGGCCTGTACGGCGGCGCGGTCGACGGCGACGGCAACTTCTGGGCGAGCCAGCTCGACGTCGGCGAGCTGGTGCGGGTCAAGCTCTCGGATCTCAGCGTCGATCACTGGCCGATGCCGGTGGTCGGCTACGGCATGACCGTCGACGGCATGGGCCGCCCGTGGACCTGCAACGCCCAGGTCGCGCGCTTCGATCCCGTCGCGGAGGCGTGGACCATCGGCGCGGGCGAGCCCGGCCCCGGCGGCGCGGGGTGCATGCAGGACGCCAACGGCGTGATGTGGGTGGCGGGCTATTCGATCACCGCGATCGACGTCGAGAGCATGGATCTCATCGCGCAGTACCCCATGCCGGTGATCAACGGCGATCCCGAGACCGGCTATGGCCGAGGGATCAGCATCGACTTCGAGGGCTACGTGTGGTCGCCGTCGCACTGGTCCAACGCCGCGTATCGACTCGACCCTCAGAGCGGCGAGTTCACCAGCGTGACGGGCTTGAACTTCCCATACACGTACAGCGACATGACGGGCTTCGCCCTCACGCACGCGGGCACGCCCGCGGGCTGAGCCGCGCGTCGCAAGGCCCGCGCCCGGCGCCCGTTCGGACGGTGATATCCTCGCCGCCGGCGGGTCCATGACGAACATCGAGCGAGTCAACTATGTCTTCCGCACCGACGACGGCCCCCAAGCCGAGTTCGACGTCCACCGCTTCCACCTGATCGAGGCCATCGACGCGCCGTTCGAGCTGTCGCTCGAGCTGGTCACCGCCGACCTCGACGCCACCATCGACGACCTGCTGGGGGCCGCGTGCACGCTGGAGATCCAGCGCGGCGATCGCATGCGGCCGATCTACGGCATCTGCGACCGCGTCGACTACCTCGGCGTGTCGGAGGACCAGATCGTGGTCGCGATCCGGGTCGTGCCCGCGTTCGCGCTGCTGGCCCAGGAGACCAACTCGCGCATCTTCCAGGACCAGAGCGTGCAAGACATCGTCAAGGCGGTGCTCGACGCCGGCCTGGCCCCGTACACGCGCACGTTCGACCCCGGTTCGAGCACGCGCGGCACGGCGGTGCGCGACTACTGCGTGCAGTACCGCGAGAGCGATCTCGACTTCGTCTCGCGCCT
Organism: Nannocystaceae bacterium; assembly: GCA_019694555.1. GTDB lineage: Bacteria > Myxococcota_A > Polyangia > Nannocystales > Nannocystaceae > Xiheibacterium. The sequence goes on along the minus strand of JAIBBS010000273.1, from coordinate 1,757 downwards.
GCTCGAGGAGGAGGGCATCTCGTACCACTTCGTGCACGACGAGGGCCAGGGTCACGAGGTGCTGACGCTGGGCTACGAGAACACCGACTACCCCGACATCGCGAACGTCGACGGCTCGGCGCTGGTTCCGGTGGTGCCGACCGGCGCCGACAACTACGAGCGCGAGTCGATCGCCGGCCTCGACTACCGCCGCCTGCTCACGACCACCGCGACCAAGCAGATGGACTTCGACTGGCTCGCACCGACCGCGGCGCTGTTCAGCGAGGCCACCGGCACCGACGACCGCGGTCGCACCCGCCGCGTCTACCGCCACGACCAGCGCCGTTTCATCACCGACGACGCCGCGGACCGCACCACCGAGCACCGCGACGCGCTGCTGAGCATGAGCAAGGTCGGCCACGGCACCGGCAACGTCATCATGTTCACGCCGTGCAGCCTGTTCGAGGTCGAGCGCCACGATCGCGCCGACCTCGAGGGCCGCTACGTGCTCACGCGCGTGGAGCATCGCGGCTTTTGCCCCGACGTGCTGCGCGCGACCAGCGAGGGCGCGCGTGGCGGCACGCGCTACGCCAACAGCTTCAGCTGCGTGCCCGAGGCGTCGGTGCTGCGCCCCATGCGACAGCGGCCCAAGCCCCGCGCCTACGGCCCCGAGACCGCGACCGTGGTCGGTCCCAGCGGCGAGGAGATCCACGTCGACGAGCACGGCCGCATCAAGGTGCAGTTCCACTGGGAGGAGGAGCCCAAGTACGACGACACCTCGTCGTGCTGGATCCGCGTGCGCCAGAGCTGGGCCGGCCCCGGCTGGGGCTTCCAGTTCATCCCGCGCGTGGGCATGGAGGTCGTGGTCGAGTTCCTCGCCGGCAACCCCGACCGACCGCTGGTCAGCGGCAGCGTCTACAACGGCACCAACGCGTACCCCTACGCGATGCCGGGCGAGAAGACCAAGAGCGCGATCAAGACCGACTCGGTCGGCGGTGACGGCAGCAACGAGATCCGCTTCGAGGATGCCGCCGGCTCCGAGGAGCTGTACCTGCACGCGCAAAAGGACATGAACACCAGCGTCGGCAACAACCAGTCGACCACGGTCGGTGCCGACCGCACGCTCACGGTCTCGGGCAACCTCAAGGACAGCATCACCAAGAACAAGACCATCGAGGTCACCGGCGACCACGCCGAGACCATCTCCGGCAAGATGGATCTGACGGTGTCGAAGAACCAGACCATCACCGTCACGCAGAACGTGACCGAGACCATCGCTGGCAAGCGCGAGACCGCCATCGCCAAGACCGCGAAGCTCAACATCACGCTGGCCTCGGACGAGTTCGTCGGCGCCAAGAAGACCGTCAAGGTCATCGGGCTCTACAGCGAACAGGTCGGCGCGTCGCGCAGCATCACCGCCGTCGGCGCGATGACCTTCACCGCCGGCGCCAGCGGCAAGTTCCAGTGCACGCGCCACATCCTGGTCAAGGCGCAGAAGAACCTCAACCTCGAGGGTGACGTCGACGTCGCGCTCAAGTCGGGCAAGAAGATGAACGTCAACGCCGGCGACAACTTCGAGCTCAAGGGCGCGAAGCAGGCGGTGTTCGACATCACCGATCAGCTCACGCTCAAGTGCGGTGACGCCTCGCTGACGCTCAAGAAGGACGGCACCATCGAGCTCAAGGGCAAGGACATCTCGATCAAGGGCTCGGGCAAGATCAACATCAAGTCCGACAAGGACGTCATCATCAAGGGCTCGAAGGTCGCGAACAACTGAG
>JAIBBS010000060.1 GCA_019694555.1 Nannocystaceae bacterium | reverse complement strand
GCCTCGCGCTGCTCCGCGAGCGGCCGCTCGTGCTCGAGCGCGCGGGCCAGCGCCGCACGGGCGTGGGCGATCGCGGTCTCGCGCTGGCCCTGCGCGAGCGCCAGCTCGCTGCGCGCGAGCTCGAGGTCCGCGAGATCGTGACCCTTGGGGTCGGCCAGATCGGCGAGCCCCAGCGCGGCCTCGCAGTCCGCGGCGGCCTCGACCAGCCGCCCCAGGTGCACGCCGGCGCGACAGCGGTGCAGCAGGCTGCGCAGCCGTGAGACCGCACGCGTGGTGCCGGCGCGCTCGAACACCCCCAGCGCCTGGCCGAACGCGAGGTGGGCGGCACGCTCGTCGCCCGCGGCCATCGCGGTCATGCCGAGGTTGTTGAGCGCCGCGGCCACGCGCGGATCCTTGCCCTGCGGCCCACCCAGCAGCGCGACCGCCTGCTCGAACGCCAGCCGCGAGCGCTCGTGATCGCCGTTGCGTCGCTGCAGCACGCCCTGGGCCACCAGCACCTCCGCGACGCTGACGTGGGTCGGGCCGTACACCGCCTCGCGGATCGCGAGCGCGCGCGCGTAGAGCTCGGCGGCCTCGTCGGCGGCGCGCCGGCCCTCGAGCACCGCGTTGCCGAGGTTGAGCGAGGTCGTCGCGACCAGCGGATGCTCCGGGCCCCGCACGCGCCGCGCGTCGTCGAGCGCCAGGCGCAGCTGCTCCTCGGCGTCCTGCCAGCGGCCCATGCGGATGAGCGTGATGCCGAGATCGTTGCGCGTACCGGCCAGCTGCGGCTCGTCGGGATCGATCGACAGCCGCACCGCCACCGCCAGCCGCAGCTGCTCGAGCGCACCGTCGAGCTGGCCGGCCTCGCGCATGACCACGCCCAGCGCGTGCGCGAGCCCGGCCTGCTGCCGCGGCAGCGAGCCGGCGCGCACCAGCGCGGCCTCGGCCGCGATGCGCTGCTGCAGGCCCAGCTCGGGCTTGCGCTGATCGAGGCCCTCGAGCTGCACCAGCATGGTCCACGCGTCGGCCTCCTGCTCGAACAGGTGGCCCTGGGCCGCGTCGTGGATGCTCGCGACGTAGGCGTCGTGGGCCCCGCTGAACTCGCCGCTGCGGCGCAGCGCGTGCGCCAGGGTCATGCGCGCGTGCACGCGGGTGCGCGCGTGCGACAGCGGCTCGGCCTCGTGCCACGCCGCCTGTGCCAGCGCCAGTGCCTGGGCGTTGCGATAGGCGTGCAGCTGCGCGTCGGCGCGGGCCAGCGACTCGCGCAGGCGCGAGACCGCGGCGCGCTCGTCCGCCGCGACGTCGCCCTCGCCCTCGGTCGGACGCGCGGTCGCGCAGTCGTCGACCGGCGCCAGCCGCAGGCTCGCGTCGATCGACTGCTCCACGACCTTCACGTCGGCCTCGTCGAACACCTCGAGCAGCGACGCCAGCTCGAGCAGACGGTCGTCGAGGCAGGCCATGCGGTGATCGAGCAGCGCGTCGGACTGCTCGCCGCGCACGCGCGTGGCCTCGCACACCGCCTCGTGGCGCTGCTCCCAGCGGGCCGCGCGTTCGTCGATCAGCGCGACCGTGCGCGCGCTCGCGGCCTCGGCGAACGGCGAGCTCGTCGCGGCGAAGGCCTGGCGCAGCCCCTGCGCGCGCGCGGGTCCCCACAGCGCGGCCACGCGATCGTGCGCGCCCGGACACGGATCGTCGCTGCCCAGCCACAGCGCCGAGCCGAGCGCGCCCGCGCCCAGCAGCGTCGCACCGGCGGCCAGCGCGAGCCGCCGCCGCCGTCGCGTCACGCGGCGCTCGAGCGCGTCGATGAGCTCGTGCATGTCGGCGAAGCGCGCCCGCATGTCGCGCTGCAGCGTGCGCATCACGATGCGGTGCAACCACGCCGGCGCCTCGCGCTCGCGCGGCGGCGGACTGATCGCGCCGTCGAGCACCGCGTACATCGCGGCCTTGGCATCGCCGCGAAACGGCAACACGCCGTAGAGCGCCTCGTACAGCGACACGCCGAAGGCGAACTGGTCGGCGGCCGGGCCCACGCCTTGGTTGAGGATCTGCTCCGGGGCCATGTACGCCGGCGTGCCGACACGACGGCCCACCGCGGTCAGCCGGCCGTGCTCGAGCTCGGTCTGGGGTCCGTCGCCGTCGTCGCTGGGATCGTCGATCGAGCGCTCGATGGAGTTGGCGTCGCCGTGCGACAGTGCCAGACCGAAGTCGAGCACGACCACGCGACCGCTGGGCTCGATGCGCACGTTGGCGGGCTTGAAGTCGCGGTGGGTGATGCCGCCGGCGTGGGCCGCCGCGAGCCCGCGGGCCGCCTGCACGAACACCGTGACGATCTCGGCCGGCGTCCGCTGCTGCCGCTCGAACCACTGCCCCAGCGTCTCGCCCTCGACGAACTCCATCGCGATGTAGAGCCGACCGTCGAACACGTCGACGTCGTGCACCGCGACCACGTTGGGGTGCTTGAGCTTGGCCAGCGCGCGTGCCTCGCGTTGCAGCCGTGCGCGCGCGGTCGCGGCCCGTCGCGCGTCCTGCGAGCCGCGCTCGCGCAGGAGCTTGAGCGCGACCTTGCGATCGAGCTTGGGATCGTAGGCGGTGCAGACCACGCCCATGCCGCCGATGCCGACGATGTCGAGCACGGCGTAGCGGCCGATCTTGCGCGGCAGCTGCGACTCGGGCGCGGGCGCCGGTGCGATCGGCTCGGCGTCGTAGCCGACCGTCGGCGCACCCGTGCGCCCGCCCGCCAGCACCACCAACTCACCGGTCGATCCCTCCGAAGACATCGCCGCAGTGCACGAGGTTCGCATGCCCGAGCGCCGCGAGACAGTCCCCGCGTTCGGCCCCTCGCGCGAGGGCGGCGGACCGAAGCCGGACACCGCACCCGCGACACCTGGGTCGCCGTGCAGTGGTCGCGCCCCGGCATGCGCGGCCGTGGGCGCGGGAACGCGGCTCAGAAGCCGACGCGGCGCATGACGAAGCGGGGCAACGCGCGGATGACCATCATCACCAGGCGCCAGATGCCCGGGGCGTAGACGACCGGACGGCCGCGATCGAGCGCGCGAACGACCGTGCGCGCGACCGCCTCGGGCTCGCCGGCGAACGGTGGCGGGCGCAGGCCCGCGGTCATGCCTGTGCGCACGAAGCCGGGCTTGACGCACACGGTGCGCAGGCCGGCCGCGTGGTAGCGGTGATCGAGCGCCTCGAGGTAGCACGACAGCCCGGCCTTGGCCGCGCCGTACAAGCCCACCGGCTTGCGGCCGCGGTCGCCGGCGACCGACGAGAACACCACCAGCGTGCCGCCGCCGCGCGCGAGCAGGCGCTTGCGCGCGGCCTCGCAGAACAACACCGTGTTGGTGAAGTCGAGCGTCAGCAGTCGCTCGAGCAGCGCGGCGTCGGCCTCGAGCGCGTCTTGGGTCGCGAACATCGCTGCGCTCACGACCACGCCGTCGAGCCCGCCCAGCTGCGCCTCGCCGTCGGCGAGCGCGGCCTCGAAGCGCGCGGGCTCGGCGAGGTCGCACGCGCCGGTCACGATCTGCGCCGCCGGCCCGCGCGTGCGCAGATCCGCGGCGCTGCGCTCGAGCTCGTCGGCATCGCGGCCGAGCAGACACAGCGCATCGCCGCGCGCCGCCAGCTGCCGCGCGAGCGCGCGACCCATCCCCTTGGTCGCGCCCAGCAGCACCAGCCTCATGACCCCTGCCCCCGCGCCGACGCGCGCGGCGTCCGCTCGCCCAGGCCCCGCCCCGTGACGCGTCCACGAACCATCGCCGCGCCGACTGTACGCCGGGGCCGCGCGGGCGGGAAGCGGGCCGCGCTTGCACATCGCAGCGGCAACGATCACGATCGCGGGCGCGCGTGACCTCGGTCCTCGTCGTCTCTGGCATCTCGCGACCCGAACAGCGCGTCTCGGCCGCCGCCGACGCGGCCCAACGCGCGGCCGTACGGGCCGGCGCCACCGTGCAGCGCTGCGATCTGGGCACCGTCACCTTGCCGCTGATGCGCGTGGGCGACGAGGCCCAGGCGGTCGACCCCCACGTGGTCGCGATCCGCGGCCAGGCGCGCTGGGCCGACGGCTTCGTGCTGGTGACGCCCGAGTACCACGGCAGCATGAGCGGCGCGCTCAAGAACTGGTTCGACTTCCTGTGGCCCGAGCTCGCGGGCAAGTTCGCCGGCGTCATCGCGGTCACAGGCGGCGGCGGCGGTGACATGTCGATCACCGCGGTGAAGCACTGCTTCTCGTGGTGCCACGGCTTCACGCTGCCGTTTCACGCGGCGGTGCGCCCCGACGACTTCGACGGCGACGCGCTGGTGGGCCAGCGCGTGCTCGACCGCATCGAGCGCATCGCCTTCGACGTGGTGCGCTACGCCCCGCTGCTGCGCGTGGGCTTCGATGCTGCGCGTGCGCTCGGGCGCGGCGTCGAGGCCGGCGTCGCCGGCCTGCACGTCGACGACGTCGTCGAGGGCCCGCCGTGAGCGCGGTGGTCGTGCTGCTGACGACGCTGCCGCCGGAGCTGGCGCCGACGGTGGTCGAGACGCTGGTGCGCGAGGGCGTGATCGCGTGCGGCAACATCGTGCCCGCGGTGCAGTCGATCTACGTCTGGCAGGGCGAGCTGTGTCGCGACACCGAGGCGCTGGTGATCTGCGAGACCGCGGCGGCCAGCCGCGACGCCGCGCTCGCCCGCCTGCGCGCGCTGCATCCTTACGAGTGCCCCAAGTTGATTGCGATCGATCCCGCCGCGGTCGGCGACGACTACCTGCGCTGGGCCGTGGCCGCGACCACGCGCGGCGCTCAGCCGGACGGCAGCGACGCGCCCAGGTGATAGACCAGGAAGCTCCACAGATCGGCCCACTCCTCGATCTGCTTGCGCGTGGGCTTGCCCGCGCCGTGACCGGACTTGGTGTCGATGCGGATGAGCACCGGTGATGCGCCCTGCTGCGCGTGCTGCAGCGCGGCGGTGAACTTGTAGCTGTGCAGCGGCACCACGCGATCGTCGTGGTCGGCGGTGTAGACCAGCGTCGGCGGGTACGCGGTGCCGACGCGGACGTTGTGGTACGGCGAGTACGCCAGCAGCGCCGCGAACTCGTCGGCGTTGGCGGTGCTGCCGTAGTCCGAGGCCCAGGCCCAACCGATGGTGAACTTGTCGAAGCGCAGCATGTCGAGCACGCCCACGCCCGGCAGCGCCGCGCCGAACAGCTCCGGCCGCTGGGTCATGACCGCACCGACCAGCAGCCCGCCGTTGCTGCGGCCGCCGATGCCGAGCTTCTCGGGCTTGGTGTACTTGTGCTCGATCAGGTACTCGGCCGCGGCGATGAAGTCGTCGAACACGTTCTGCTTGTCGAGCTTGGTGCCGGCGCGGTGCCAGGCCTCGCCGAACTCGCCGCCGCCGCGCAGGTTGGGCACGGCATAGACGCCGCCGAGCTCCATCCACACCAGGTTGGCGACCGAGAAGCTCGGCGTGAGCGAGATGTTGAAGCCACCGTAGCCGAACAGGTAGGTGGGGTTGTTGCCGTCGCGCACGAGCCCGTGCTTGTACGAGACGAACATCGGCACGCGCGTGCCGTCGGCGCTGTCGTAGAACACCTGCTCGGTGACGTAGTCGGAGGGATCGAACGCGACCTTGGGCCGGCGCCACGGCGTGGTCTTGCCGCTGGGCACGTCGAGCGACCAGATCTCGGTCGGCGTCGCGAAGCCGGTGAAGGAGAACCACGTCTCGCTGTGATTGCGCTTGCCCGCGAAGCCCGACGCGGTGCCGATGCCCGGCAGCGTCAGCTCCCGCTCGGGCTTGCCGTCCTTGCCGAAGATCGCGACCCGCGACTGCGCGTTCTCGAGATAGTTGGCGACGAAGCGATCGCCGACCATGCTGACGTCGACCAGCGTGCGCATCGACTCGGGCACCAGCACCCGGCGCGACTCGGGCTTGCGCACGTCGATGGCCACGAGCTTGCCGCGCGAGGCGTCCTCGTCGGTGAGAAAGTACAGCTGCTCGCCGTCGTTGCCGACGAAGCGCCAGCGCGCCCGGAAGCCCGGCAGCAGCTCGATCGTCGCGCGACCCTTGGCCGGCTTGCGCAGATCCTGCAACAAGATGGTGTTGCGCGGATCGGTGCCGATGCGCACCGTGATCACGAGCCAGCGACCGTCCTCGCTGACCTCGGGATCGAAGCCCCACTTGCGCTCGTCGGGCCGCGCGTACACCAGCGTGTCGGCCGACTGCGGCGTGCCCATGCGGTGGTAGTAGACCTTCTGGTCGTAGTTCTCGGCCGTCAGCGCCGCGCCGGCCTTGGGCTCGTCGTAGCGGGGATAGAAGAAGCCCTTGCCGTCCTTGGCCCACGCCGGGCCGTTGAACTTGATCCACTTCAGCTCGTCGGGCTCGTCCTTGCCGGTGGCGACGTCGCGCACGCGCCAGATCTGCCAGTCGGAGCCGGACGCCGACACGCCGTACGCCATCTTGCGGCCGTCGTGGCTGAAGGCCTGACCGGCCAGCGCGACGGTGCCGTCGGGCGACAGCGTGTTGGGATCGAGCAGCAGCCGCTCGGTGCCCTTGGCGTCGAGCACGTAGATCGGCGACTGGTTCTGCAGCCCGTCGTTGCGCGCGACCACCAGCGCGTCGCCCTCGCGCGTGGGCACGCCCCAGCGCTCGAAGTCCCACAGCGCCTCGAGTCGCGCCAGCAGCTTGGGCCGCGCGGCGATCTTGTCGAGGTGCGCCTGCGTCAGCGCGTTGTTGGCGTCGATCCACGCGCGCGTCTGCGGCGAGTCCATCTCCTCGAGCCAGCGGTACGGGTCGGCGACCGCGACGCCGTGGTAGCGATCGACCACGTCACCGCGCGCGGCCTCGGGGTATGCGATCGCGGGCTCGGCCGGCGGCACGATCGGATCCATGCCGCCGCGCGCCGACGGATCGGCCGGCGGCGGATCGGTGGCGGCGCCCTTGGGCGTGCACGCGAGCGCGAGCGACAGGAGCAGGGCCGAGCGGAGCGGACGCATCGGGGCCGGTTGTAGCGCCGGCGCGGTCGCGGCCACAAGCCGCGGGTTCACGCGCGCAGCCGCGCCGGATCGACCGGCGTGCCGGCGCCGCACAGCCGCGCGGGCTCGAACTCGGCGACCAGCTCGCGCGGGCTCACGCGCTGCGTCGCGGCGTCGAGCAGGCCACAGCTGCGCGCGAGCTCGGCGACCACCCGCGCGGGATCGGCCCCGCCTTCGCGCAGCGTCGCGAGATCGGGCGCGCCGTGCCGCTTGGACAGCTTGTCGCCGTCGGGGCCGAGCAGCAGCGGCACGTGGAGGTAGCGCGGCGTCGGCAGCGACAGCGCGCGCTGCAGCCACACCTGTCGCGGCGTCACGCGCCACAGATCCTCGCCGCGCACGACCTCGTCGATGCCCATGGCCGCGTCGTCGACGACGACCGCGAGCTGGTAGGCCCAGGCCCCGTCGCCGCGGCGCAGCACGAAGTCACCGATCTCGGTGGCGACGTCCTGCGCCAGGCGACCCAGGCGCAGATCGTCGGCCTGCGCGATGCCCGGCGGCGCACGCCAGCGGATCGCGGCCGCGCCCGCAGACACGCGCGCGTGCTCGCGGCAGGTGCCGGGGTAGACCGGCTCGATCCCGTGCGGCGCACTGGCGACCTCGCGCAGCGATCGTCGCGTGCACGTGCACGCGTAGCTCGACAGCCGCGCGAGCGCAGCGGCGTACAGCTCGCTGCGCTGCGACTGCCGGTACGGACCCAGCGCGCCGCCGGTGTCGGGGCCCTCGTCCCAGTCGAGTCCGAGCCAGCGCAGATCCGCGATGACGGTCTGCTCGAAGATCGGACGCGATCGCCCGGGATCGAGATCCTCCACGCGCAGCACGAACGCGCGGCCGCCACGGCGCGCGGACAACCACGCCAGCAACGCCGTGCGAGCGTTGCCCAGGTGTTGTCGCCCCGTCGGCGAGGGCGCGTATCGACCGGCGCTGCGCATGGCCCACCGAAGCTGGCTCCCGCGTAGCAGTTAGCAGGATTCTCGCGGCCGCGGCGCGACGTGCAGCGGGTTGCGCACCAACGGCGTCGCGACGCCGCGCCGACGTCGATCACCGCGCGACGCGGCGGTGGCCGCGACCGCACTCGCAGCGCGTCGAGGCCACCGCGCGATGGTGTTGCATCGATGCGACACCCACGATTCGCGACGCTTTCGAGCCGTGCGGTCGATCACTGTCGCCAGCTGGCGCTGTACGCTCGAGTCTGTAAGCTCACCCGCCGATGGCCGACAGGCTCGACATCTCGCAGCGCAAGAAGGACCACCTCGCGCTGTGTGCCGGCCCCAACGTGGGCTTCCGCGAGAAGACGACGTTGCTCGAGCACGTGCAGCTCGTCCACGACGCGCTGCCGGAGATGCATGCCGACGAGGTCGACACCACGACCACGTTGCTGGGACGCAAGCTCGCCGCGCCCGTCATCGTGGCGGCGATGACCGGCGGCACCGAGCGTGCCGCCGAGGTCAACCGCGACCTCGCCCGCGCCGCCGACGAGCTGGGGCTCGCGTTCGGTCTGGGCTCGCAACGCGCGATGTTCGTGCGACCCGAGACCGCGTGGACGTTCCAGATCCGCGAGGTCGCGCCCAACGTGTTGTTGCTCGGCAACCTCGGCGTGGTGCAGGCGCGGCAGATGAGCACGCAACAGATCGCGGACTTGACCGGTGCGGTCGGGGCCAACGCGCTGTGCCTGCACCTCAACCCCGCGATGGAAATCGTGCAGCCCGGTGGCGACCGCGACTTCTCGCGCGGGCTCGAGACCATGGCGCGGCTGGTCGCGGAGCTGCCGATTCCGGTGGTCGCGAAGGAGACCGGCTGCGGGCTGTCGCGTCGCGCCGGCGAGCGCATCCTCGAGACCGGCGTGCGCACGGTCGACACCAGCGGTGCCGGCGGCACCAGCTGGGTCGCGGTCGAGGCCCATCGTGCCATCGACGACGACGACAAGGCCCTGGCCGAGGAGCTGTGGGATTGGGGCATCCCCACGGCCGCGTCGGTGCTGCAGCTGTCGGGCCTGCCGCTGTCGATCATCGCCACCGGTGGCTTGCACACCGGCAGCGACGTCGCGCGCGCGGTCGCGCTGGGTGCCACCTGCGGCGGCATCGCAGCCGCGGTGCTGCGCGCCCACAAGGCCGGCGGCTACGACGGCGCCAAGACCTTCCTGCGCCGCGTGATCCAGTCGGTGCGCGCGATCATGCTGCTGTGTGGCTGCCGCACGGTGGACGAATTGCGCCGTGCCCCCAAGATCCTCGGCGGGCCGCTCGCGGCCTGGCAGCCCACCGGCGGGAGCGCCGCGCGATGAAGCCGACCCTGCACGAGCACGCGTCCGCCTGCGCGAAGGTCATCCTCTTCGGGGAGCACGCGGTCGTGCACGGACAGCCGGCGTTGGCGGCGGGTCTGCCCGGCGCGGTGAAGCTGCACGCGCAGCCGCTGGGCGACGCGCGCGCGCCGTTGCGGATCTCGATCCCCGCGTGGGACCTCGAGCTGTCGCTGGTGCCCGGCGACGAGCATCCGGTCGCACGCGCGTGCGCCGAGGTGCTCGCGCACTGCGATGGTCCGCTGCAGGGCTGGCACGTCACCGGCGAGGCGACGATCCCCGCGCGCGCAGGCCTGGGCTCGTCGGCCGCGCTGACGGTGTCGCTGGCCCGCCTCGCGCTGGGACCCGACGCCGCGATCACCGACGTGGTCGAGGCCTCGATGGTGGGCGAGCGCGTCTTCCACGGCACGCCCTCGGGCATCGACAGCGAGGTCGCGGCGCGCGGCGGCGTGCTCCGCTTCGTCCGCGGCAGCGCACCGCAGACGGTGAGCGTGCCGCAGCCGGTGCGACTGGTGGTCGTGCCCTCGGGCGTCGCGCGCAGCACCGCCGATCAGGTCGCGCGGGTGCACCGTGCGATCGAGCGCTGGCCCCTGCTCGCGCGGCCGCTGGTCGAGGTGCTCGGTCGCACCGCCGAGCAAGGCGAGCACGCGCTCGTGGCCGGCGACACCGCGCGGCTGGGCGAGCTCAGCGATCTGGCCCACGGCGTGCTCGCGGCGCTCGGGGTCAGCTGTGCCGCGCTCGACGAGCTGTGCCACGTCGCGCGCGCGGCCGGGGCCAGCGGCGCCAAGCTCACCGGCGCCGGCGGCGGTGGCTGCATGATCGCGTGGCCGCACGGCAGCGACGACGAGGCGTTGGTCGCCGCGTTCGCACGTCGCGGCCTGGTGCCGCTGCGGCTGGAGGTGGGCGCATGAGCACGCTTCGCACCGCCCGCGCCGTCGCGCACTCGAACATCGCGCTGTGCAAGTACTGGGGGAAGCGCGCGTCGGACCCGCCCTCGCTCAACCTGCCGGCCACCGGATCGCTGTCGCTCACGCTCGACGCGCTGTGGACCGAGACCGAGGTCGCGCCTGCAGCCCAGGATCGCTTCGAGCTCGACGGCGCGGTGCATGCCGACGACGCCGCGCGCAAGGTCTTCGCCCAGCTCGATCGGCTGTGGCGCGCCGCCGGCCACGGCGGTGCGCGGCCAGCCGCGGCGGTGCGCTCGGTGAACCACCTGCCGACCGCGGCGGGGCTCGCGAGCTCGGCCAGCGGCTTCGCAGCGCTGACGCTGGCGGGCATGGCGGCGATGGGCGGCGCGATGGAGCGCGGCCCGCTGTCGGCGCTCGCGCGCCAGGGCTCGGGCAGCGCGGCGCGGTCGCTGTGGGGCGGCTTCGTGCGGCTCGATCGCGGCGTGCGACCGGACGGCGAGGATTGTGTGGCGCGGCCGCTGTTCCCGGCGAACCACTGGGACGTGCGCCTGCTCGTGGTGCAGACCACCTCCGGCAAGAAGGCCATCGGCTCGACCGCGGGCATGGAGCGCTCGCGCACGACCTCGCCCTACTACGCCGCCTGGGTCGACGGCAGCGACGCCGATCTCGATCGCGCGCAGCAAGCCCTGGCCGCGCGCGACCTCGCGACGCTGGGCGCGGTGGTCGAGCACAGCTGCTTCAAGATGCACGCGTGCATGCTCGCCAGCCAGCCGCCGTTTTCGTACTGGAACGGCACCACGCTCGAGGTCGTGCGCGCGCTGTGGGCCGCGCGCGAGGCCGGCCTCGCCGGCTACGCGACCATCGACGCCGGCCCGCACGTCAAGGTGCTGTGCGAGGCTGCGACCGCGCCGGCGCTGGCCAAGCGCCTGGGCGAGCTGCCGGGCGTGGTCGCGGTGCAGACCTGCGCGCCCGGTCCCGACGCGAGCCACGAGGTGCTGTCGTGACGCTGTCGGTCTCCGCGCCCGGCAAGGCGTTCCTGATCGGCGAGTACGCGGTGCTCGAGGGCGCGCCGGCGTACGTCACCGCGGTCGACGTGCGCGCGGTGGCCCACGAGGCCACCGCCGAGCGACCCGCGGCGAGCTCGGCGGTGGTGCACTGCGCCCACGCCCGCGTCGCGCAGTTCCTCGAGGGCCGCGGCGTCGCGCCCAGCGAGCCGCCCGCGGTCGAGACCGGCGGCTTCACGCTGGGTCCGCGCAAGCTCGGCCTGGGCTCGTCGGCGGCGGTCGCCGCCGCGGTCGTGGGCTACCACCTCGCGCGCGGCGGGCTCGACGTCACCAGCCCCGAGGTCCGCGCACAGGCGCTCGCGCTGGCCCACGCCGCGCACTCCGAGGCGCAAGGCGGCAACGGCAGCGGCGCCGACGTGGCCACCGCGGTGCACGGCGGCACCATCCGCTTCGTCGATCGCAAGGTCGAGCCCATCACGCTGCCGGGTTGGCTGTCGCTGGGCTTCGTCGACGCCGGCGCGCCGGCAGCGACCAGCTCGTTCGTGCACGCGGTCAAGTCGGCGCAGCAGCGCGACCCGACGCGCTGGCGCGAGGCCATGACGATGCTGCGCGAGGCCGCGGTCGCGTTCGGCGAGGCGCTGACGCATGCCGATCGCGGCGGCTTCGCGGCGCTGCGCGGCGCGGTCGAGCTGCACGTCCGCGGCCTGCGTGCGCTGCAGGACGTCGCCGGCGTGCCGATCGTGACCGACGCGATCGCCGGCATCGTCGAGCTGTGCGCGCGCGCCGAGGTCGCGGCCAAGCCCAGCGGCGCCGGCGGTGGCGATCTCGTGGTGTTGTTCGCGCCCGATCGCGGCGCCATCGATCGCCTGGCCGAGCCGCTGCGCCAGGTCGGCTGGCCGCTGCTGAGCGAGCTGCGTGCGCCCTCGGAGGGCCTGCGTGCCGACGAGCGCGTGCCCACGGTGTCGCGGCTCGCCGGCTTCTTCAAGCTCAGCCCCGCCGAGCGCCGGCGCGCGGTCGCGGAGGCGACCGGGTTGCCGCCGGCGCGGCTCGACGAGCTCGCGTCCGCGCGGCTCGACGAGGCCGCCGCCAACCACATGATCGAGAACGTCGTCGGCACCTTCGAGCTGCCGCTGGCGATCGCCACGAACTTTCGCATCAACGGCCGCGACGTGCTCGTGCCGATGTGCGTCGAGGAGGCCTCGGTCGTGGCCGCGGCGTCCAACGCCGCGAAGATGATCCGCGACGGTGGCGGCTTCGCGGCCCACTCCGATCCGCCGTGGATGATCGCGCAGGTGCAGCTGTGCCGCGGCAGCAGCGAGCACGAACCCACCGCGGTGCTGGCCAAGGTGCGCGAGCACGAGGCCGAGCTGCTGGCGCTGGCCGACTCGGCCCACCCGCGCCTGGTCGGTCGCGGCGGCGGTGCGCGGGCGATCGAGACCCGCGTGCTCGCCGACGACATGGCCGTGGTCAACGTGCTGGTCGACTGCCAGGACGCCATGGGTGCCAACCTCATCAACACCGTGGCCGAGCTGGTCGCGGTGCGGCTCGAGGCCATCACCGGCTGGCAGCCGGGGCTGCGCATCCTCAGCAACCTCGCCGATCGTCGCCGCGCGCACGTCAGCGCCCGCATCCCGCCCGAGACCCTCGCGGGCAAGGGCTTCTCGGGCCCCGAGGTCGTCGCGCGCATCGTCTCGGCCTCGCGCTTCGCCGAGCTCGACCCCTACCGCGCCGCGACCCACAACAAGGGCATCATGAACGGCGTCGATGCGGTCGTGCTCGCGACCGGCAACGACTGGCGCGCGATGGAGGCCTCGGCGCACGCCTGGGCCGCGCACGACGGACACTACGGTCCGCTCGCGATCTGGCGCGAGGGTGCCGACGGCTACCTCGAGGGCCGCATGAGCCTGCCGGCCGCCGTCGGCGTGGTCGGCGGCGCGACCCAGGCCCATCCGGTCGCCAAGCTCGCGCTCGAGATCCTCGGCAACCCCACCGCCGCGTTCCTGGGCCAGGTCATGGCCGCGGCGGGCCTGGCCAGCAACCTCGCCGCGCTGCGGGCCCTGGCCACCGAGGGCATCCAGCGCGGCCACATGAGCCTGCACGCCCGTGCCGTCGCCGTCACCGCCGGCGCCACGGGAACCGAAGTGGAGCAGCTGTCCACCATGCTGGTCGAGTGCGGCGAGATCAAGGTCGAGCGCGCCCGCGCGCTGCTGCAGACGCTCCGAACCCCCGCGCAACCCGGACGCAGCCCGGCGTCGCGCACCACCCCCGAAGCGAAGTGAACACCATGGTCGCAGCCACCGAACCGCGTCTCTACTGCGTGCCCGCGCAAGTCACCCGCGACGCCGACGTCGGCATCGCACCGCCCGACGGCGCGCCGCCCGGACCGTGGACCACCGCCGCGGGCTACCGCTGGTGCGAGCGCATGGCCGCGACGCACTACGAGAACTTCCCGGTCGCGTCGAAGTTCCTGCCGCCGCACCTGCGCCCGCACGTCGCGGCGATCTACGCCTTCGCGCGCACCGCCGACGATTTCGCCGACGAGCCGCGCTTCGAGGGTCGCCGCTCGCAGGCGCTCGCGGCGTGGGAGGGCCTGCTCGAGGCCTGCTACCACCGCGAGGTCGAGCACCCGGTGTTCATCGCGCTGCGCGACACCGTGCGCCGCCACAACATCCCGATCGGACCGCTGCGGGCGCTGCTGACCGCGTTCCGCATGGACCTGACCAAGCACCGCTACGCCACCTTCGGGGAGCTGCTGGGCTACTGCACCCACTCGGCCAACCCGGTGGGCCAGCTGGTGTTGTTCGTGCACGGCCACCGCGAGCCCGACCTGCACCGCTTCAGCGACGAGATCTGCAGCGCGCTGCAGATCGCCAACTTCCTGCAGGACCTCTCGGTCGACATCCCCCGCGGCCGCATCTACATCCCCGAGGAGGACCTGGTGCACTTCGGCGTCGCGCACGACGATCTGTTCGCGCGCCGCATGACCGAGGAGTTCCGCGAGCTGATGCGCTACGAGCTCGCGCGGGTGCGCGCGATGTTCCACCGCGGCCGCCCGCTCATCCGCCGCGTGTCGCCGGGCCTGTCGATGGAGCTCGACGCGACCTGGCGCGGCGGCATGGCCATCCTCGATCGCATCGAGGCGCTCGAGTACACCACGCTCATCCACCGCCCGACGCTCGAGAAGCGCGACATGGCCGGCATCGCGCTGCGCTCGCTGTTCGCGTTCGGGCGCCGTTTCCTGCGCGGCGAGGTCTGAGGCCGCCATGGACCGCCTGGGCCCGCTCGCGCAGTCGTTGCCCCGTCGCGGCGTGAAGCTGCTGCGGCGGCTGACCAAGCGCAGCTCGTCGAACTTCGCGTTCGCGTTCCTGTTCCTGGGCCAGGAGCAGCGTGACGCGCTCAAGCAGGTCTACGAGTTCTGCCGCGTGGTCGACGACATCGTCGACGAACGCCCGCCCGGCCCCGAGGGCGAGGCCGCCGCACGCGCGGGCCTGGCGGCGTGGCGCGAAGAGGTCGCGCGCATCTTCGACGCCGGCGACGGCGCACCGCAGACCCCGCTGGGCCGCGCGCTGCACCAGTCGCGCGCGCACTTCGACTACCCGCGCCACGGCTTCGACGAGATCATCGCCGGCTGCGAGATGGATCTCGAGCGCACGCGCTACGCCGACACCAACGAGCTGCGGCTGTACTGCTACCGCGTGGCCTCGTGCGTGGGGCTGCTGTGCATCGCGATCTTCGGCGACACCTCGCCCGCGGCCCAGCGCTACGCCGAGCACCTGGGCCTGGCGCTGCAGCTGACCAACATCTTGCGCGACGTCGGCGAGGACGCGCTGCGCGGCCGCGTGTACCTGCCGCTGTCGCTGCTGGCGCAGCACGGCCTCTGCGACGCCGACATCCTCGCGCAGCGCTACGACGCGCGCTTCGTCGCGTTCGCGGCCGAGTTCGCGGAGCTGGCCGAGACCGAGTATCGCAAGGCCTGGGAGGCGCTGCAGGGCGCCGATCTGCGCGCGCTGGTGCCGGCCGAGGTCATGGGCCGCACCTACCACCGCATCCTGGTCGAGATCCGCGATCGCGACTTCAACGTCTACACCCGCCGCGCCGCGCTGCGCCGCCGCGACAAGCTCAAGGTCGCGGCGCTGGCGATCGCCCGCGCCGGCTTCGGGCTGCGCACGACCCACTGAGGCCGAGCACGCGATGGACACGGCCAGCAGCAACGGGCGCAACAGCGGCGCCGGCAGCAGCAGCGGGCGCGCGCCGGTGGTCGTGATCGGTGCGGGCTTCGCCGGCCTGGCCGCCGCGGTGCGGCTGTGCGAGGCCGGCCGTCGCGTGCTCGTGCTCGAGGCGACCAAGGCCGGCGGTGGCCGCTCGCGTTCGTTCGCCCACGACAGCGGCCTCGAGCTCGACAACGGTCAGCACCTGATGATGGGCTGCTACCACGAGACGCTGGCGTTCCTGCGCGCGATCGGGCGCGAGGGCGCGGTCTCGTTCCAGCGCAACTTGTCGCTCGACATGGTGCGCCACGGTGGCAAGCGCGTGAAGCTGCGCTGCCCCGCCCTGCCCGCGCCGCTGCACCTGGCCGCGGGGCTGCTCACGATGCGCGGGCTGGGCCCGCTGCACAAGGCCTCGGCCATGCGCGTGGGCATGTTCCTGCGCGGCGAGGTCGTGCGCCCCGACGACAACGAGACCTGCGACGCGTGGCTGCGACGGCTGGGCCAGACCGAGGGCATCCGCGCGACCTTCTGGGATCCGTTGATCTGGGCGGTGCTCAACGACGATCCGCTGGTGGCCTCGGCCGCGATGCTGGTGGCGGTGCTCGAGCGCGCGTTCCTGGGCACGCGCGACGCGTCGCGCCTGGGCGTGCCGCGGGTGCCGCTGTCGCGGCTGTACGTCGACGACGCGTGCGCATGGCTGCGCGCGCGGGGGGCCGAGCTGCGCTTCGGCCAGAGCGTGCGCGCGATCGAGTGCGACGACCGCGGCGTCTCGGGCGTGGTGTTGCGCGGCGGCGAGCGCATCGAGACCCGCGAGGTCGTGACCGCGGTGCCGCCGTTCGCCCTGCTCGACTGTCTGCCCGAGACGGTGCTGCGCCACCCGGTGCTGCAGGACGTCGCGCGGCTGCAGACCTCGCCGATCATCAACCTGTGGCTGTTCCTCGACCGGCCGCTGTTCGACGACGTGCCGTTCGTGGGCCTGGTCAACTCGCCGCTGCACTGGCTGTTCGACCGCAACCGCATCGAGGGCCGCGACCCCGGCGACACCGTGCTGCTCAACTGCACGATGTCGGGCGCGCGCGGCTTCGTCGACGACAGCCCGGAGACGCTGGTGGGCCTGTGGCACGCCGAGATGGAGCGCTACTTCCCCGGTCGACGCGTGCGCGTGCAGCAGGTCAAGGTCGTCAAGGAGAAGCGCGCGACCATCAGCCACGCCGCGGGCACGTACCACTTCCGGCCCGAGGTCCGCGCACCGGTGGCGGGTCTGTTCTTCGCGGGTGACTGGGTCCGCACCGGCATCCCCGCGACCATCGAGTCCGCGTGCCAGAGCGGGCACATGGCCGCGGCCGCGGTGCTCGAGCGCTGACGCGCGCCGCCGGGACCACGCGCGGGGCGTTTCAGCTCCGGTTGCGTCCGCCGACGCCGGCATCGTCGCCCAGCGGCGTCGAGACCACGCGCAGCGGCACCGGCGGCTCGGTCGCGGTGTGCAGCAGCGTGCTCAGGCTCGCGAGCTCGCGTCGCACGATCGCGAGCCCACCCGCGCCGGCGATCTCCGCGACGCACGTGGTCAGCGTGCCGGCGTCGTCGCGATCGGGCGCGCGCAGGGGCAAAGGCGTCGCGCAGGGATGCTCGAGCACGACCCGCACCAGCACGCGGTGCACCTGACCGCGCGCGTGCAGGCGCGCCAAGGGCTCCTGACCGAGGTAGCAGCCCTTGTCGTACGAGACCGCGTAGACGAAGCCGACCTCGGGCGGGAAGAAGCCCGGACGCAGCTCGGCGCCCCAGCCTGGCGTGCCGCTCTCGATGCGGGCACGGTGGAAATCGGCCGCGTCCATGACCGACGCGTCGGCCAGCGCCGCGTCGAGCACGGCCGCGTCGGCCACCGCCAGCTGCGCGGGCAACGGGTGGCGCGTCTGCACCACGCGCACCGGCGCGGGCAGGACCACGGCCTCGCCCTCGTCGTCCCACACCACCGCGGCGCGGGCCTGCGGTTGCGGTACGAGCGCGACGTCGTCCATCACCAGGTGCTCGTCGAGCGCGCGCGCGACCTCGTCGAAGACGTCCGCGGGAATCCACACGTCGAACGCCTCGGCACCACCGTCGTCGGCGAGCAACACCACGAGCTCCGAGACCAGCTTGCCCTTGATCGTCAGCAGCGCCGCGACCACCGCCTGATCGGGCGCGAGCGCGCCGAGATCGCCCGAGATGCAGCCCGACAGGAATCGCCGCGCATCGGGGCCCTGCAACCGCAACGCGCGGCGGGACTGGCCTGCGATCTCGTCGAGCTTGGCGGCGAACAGCATGGGAACGGCGAAGGGGTGCGGCCGCGCACCGGCGCGCGGATTCTGCCTTGATTGCGCGGCTGGGGCAGAGTACGCCATGTCCGTGCGTGGCGGCACCCATCGCGTCGGCGACACCACGACCGCCGTGCTGCTGGCGCTGGGCCTGCTCGCGCCGTCGTCCGCGCTGGCGCGCGCCCCTGCCGGCGCCACGCCGCCACCGACGGTGACGCCCTCGGAGCGCGGCCGGGCCACCGCCGGCGAAGACCCCGACGACGACGGCGGCGACGACCCCGACGCGCCCGACGGCGACGCACCCGCACGCGATTTGGTCGAGGCCTCGGCGTTCGATCTGCCGCCGGCGGCCCGCGACGATCCCTACGGCCCGCGCCCCAGCGGCGTGCCGACGCTGTCGCTCGAGCAGATCAACCGCTTCGCGCTGCTCAACCCGATGGTGCGCGCCGCCGACGAGCAGGTCGCGGCCATGCGCGCGCGGGCACGCAAGGCCCAGTTCGCGTGGGTGCCCATCATCGACACCACCACGATGCTGAGCCCCGGCGCCAACATCAAGTGCGACGACGTCGTGCTGCAGACCGCGAACGCCAGCATGCAGGACTTCCAGTTCTGCCACCCCGGCGGCGATCCCAACCTCGACATCCAGTCCGCGCGCGACTACTTCAAGCAGCTCGGTCGCGCCGGCGTCCGCTTCGCGTTCCAGCTCGACACGGTCATCCCGCTGTACACGTTCGGCAAGATCAAGAACGTGCGCAAGGCTGCCCAGGTCGGCGTCGAGCTGACCAAGCTGCAGCGCGCCGCGACCGAGCAGGAGACGCTGCTGCGCGTGCAGCAGGCCCACACGACGCTGCACCTGGCGCGCGAGTCGATCGCGATCCTGCGCGAGGCCAAGTCGATCGTCGATCGCGCGCACGCGCGCGTGGAGAAGGACCTCGGCGGCGGCGATGACTTCGACGCCGATCCGGGCGACGCGAACCCCGATCGCGACCCCGACGATCTCATGAAGGTCCGCATGGCCGCGCTCGAGCTCGAGGAGCTCATGCGCGAGGCCCGGAAGGTCGAGTCGCTGGCACTGTCGGCGCTGTGGTCGCTCGCCGGCACGGCGGCGCCCAAGGGCTTCGACGCGGCCCCGGTCGCGCTGACCCCGGTCGCGCTCGAGGGCGGTCGCAAGCGCCTGACGCACTACAAGGAACTCGCGAGCACCCATCGCCCGGAGGCGAAGATGGCGGCCGCGGGGGTGCAGCTGCGCAAGGCGCAGGAGCGACTGGCCCGCTCCAACTTCCTGCCCGATCTCGGGATCGCGCTGTCGGTCGGGATCGCCCGCACGTCGGCGGCGGACTCGGGCATGAGCACGCTGTACTACCTGGACAACTACAACTTCTCGCGCGTCACCGCGGCGCTGGCGCTGCGCTGGCGCTTCGACTTCCACAACGACGCGTTCGACCTGCTGGCCGCGCGCGCGGATCTGCGGGCGGCCGAGCACCAGCGCGAGGCCGCGCGACTGCTGCTGGGCCGCGACGTCGAAGAGGCGTATGCGGACCTCGTCGACGCCGAGACCACCGTGGAGATCCGCCAGCTGGGCGCCAAAGAGGCCTGGAAGCTCGTGGTATCCCAGGAGCAGAAGGACACGATCGGCGGCGGCAACTCCGGCGAGCTGCTCCGGGCGCTCGAGAAGTGGTACAAGTGGCGTTTCGCACACGTAGAAGCCGTGGGGCTGCACAACATCGCGGCGGCCCGCCTCGCGCGCGCCGTCGGCACCCCGCTGTGGGCCGCCTCACCGCCCGATCCCGTCAAGCCCCGCTAGAATCCCCTGCGTCTGAATCCGCTCGACGGGCCCCCCGTCACAGCGCCCAGCCCATGGGGCCCGCGCCCTCGAGGTTCCTCCCGATGCTCCGCACGTTCATCGCCACCCTCTCGCTGGTCTCCGCTCTGCTCCCCCTGAACGCACGCGCGGGTGGTGGCACGCAGGGCGCCGCGACCGAGACCGAGGCCGAAGCCGAGTCCATGGAGCTCGCCCCCGCCGAAGACATCGAGGCCGCGGGGAGTGCGCTCGAGGAGTTCAAGAAGCGCCACGAGGTCGTGACGCTGCTGGTCAAGTCGAAGGTCCCCGACGCTGCGCTGCAGGAAGAGGTCGATCGCCTGCTCGACTTCAAGTGGATCGCCAACGCGGCGCTGGGCGGCAAGGGTCGCGCGGACCGTCGCTGCGAGCCCCGCTGCGCCGAGTTCGAGGAGCTGCTCGCGCAGCTCATCCGCGAGAACTACCTCAAGCGCATCAGCCAGTCCGACACCGGCAAGGTCGAGTATCTGGGCGAAGAGAAGCGCCCGCGCGCGACCAAGGTGACCACGCGCGTGACGTGGAAGAAGGACGGCGTCGAGCAGCAGGTCGAGGTCGCCTACGTGATGCACGTCGTCGGCGGCAAGTGGTTCGTCCGCGACATCATCACCGACAGCGTCAGCCTGGCGAAGAACTACCGCTACGAGTTCAACAAGATCCTCCGCGACGAGGGCATCGACGGCCTCATCGCGCGGCTGCAGACCAAGCTCGCCGACCTGGCCAAGACCGAATAGACTGCGGGCGCCGATGGCCCCGCGCGCGAGAGCCCGCCTGCACCACCGTGCACGCGGGCTCTCGACGTTCGTGCTGCTCGCGCTCGCGTGCGGCTCGCCCTCGCTCGATGCCGAGGGCCTCTTCGGCGAACCCATCGCGCTGATGAGCGGCGACGCCTCGCCGCTGCCGCGGCTGGCCTACGTCGACGAGGGATGCCCCGGCGACGCCGCGCGCGGCGGCTGCGAGCCGACCGGCGATCGTCGCTGCCGCACGCTGCTGGTCGACACGCTGGCGCCGATGACCGCGCTCGCGCGCGACGGCATCGACGGCCCGCAGTTCCACCGCGAGTGCCTCGAGCTGCGCGCCGCGGCCGGCCTCGCCGCGGACCCGGTCGCGGACGACGATCGCGCCGCGGCGGTGTCGCGCTTCCGCTTCCACGACGTGCCGCTGGTGCGGGCGCCCGCCGGCGGCACGCCGCAGTGGACGTGGTTCGCCGGCACGCCCGACGCGGCGGTCGAACCCCAGGGCGTGATCGGCGGCAACCTGCTGCGCGACTTCGCGGTCGCGATGCGCCACCCGCCCTCGGCCCCCGCGACGCTGACGTTCTACGGCGAGTTCCCCGGCTCCGACGACGACCTCGCCGATCAGGGCCGGGCCTTCCTCGCGCTGCAGTTTCCCGGACGCCTGCTGGGCCGCGACGTCGGCGATCGCTGCGACTACGATCCCCGCGGCTGCCGTGTCGACGGCTTCGACCTCGCGCGCGCGCAGCCCAACTTCGCGCTCAAGGCCACGCGCATGGTGCTCGACGCGTGCGTCGCGGCGCCGCCGTGCGCACCGACCTACCGCCTGCGCCCCGAGAACCTCTTCGCGCCCGGTACGTGCGGCCTGGCGATCGGACCCGAGCTCGACGACGAGTGCGTGCCCGCCGACGACGCCGAGCAAGGCGGCAAGCGAGCCAGCCTCGTGGTCGCCACCGGCGTGCCCGGTGCGGTGCTGTTCGAGGACAGCGCGGTGCGCATGTTCGGCGCGCTGCCGCAGCTGCCGCCGTGCGAGGACGCGGGCGTGGACGACCCCGCGTGCGTGCTGGGCACCGACGGTGCGATCGCGTTCTCGGGCTGGCCCGCCGCGGGCATCGATCGCCCGCTGGTGCGGCTGGCGGTGCGATCGATCGCGCTGGTCGCCGGCTCGACCCGCACGCGCGACGTCGGGCCGTGCACCCGCGTGCAGTCGCGGCTCGAGGCGCTGCAGCAGCAGTGCAGCCGCTACGTCGCGGCGATCAGCAGCCTCGGCGACGTGCGCAACACGACGCCGCCCTACTCCGCCGCGCCCGATCGCGACGCCGCGTCGATCGAGTCCGATCCCGCCAACGCGTCGATCGCGATCGTCGGCGAGCCCGCGCTGCTCGACGCCGATCTCGTGCCGACCCCGGACACCGCGAAGTGGATCGAGGTCCATGTGGTGCCGCAGACCCATCCGCTGGCGGTGGCCCTGCGCCTGGACGTCGCGCCCGAGGCGGTGCAGCCCGACGGACTCATCGGCACCGCGCTGTTGGACGGCACGGCCACGGTGCTCGATTACACCGACCCCAACCCGTCGGTGCGGCTGTCGTGCCTCGAACCGCGCCAGGGCCGCTGCCTGGTCGCACCCGACTGCAAGCGCGACGCCCAGGCCGCGTGTTGTCACGGCCTGCCGCTGAACCTCCTGGTCGATTTCATCGTACAGGCCGAGGACGAGACCTGTTGCACGGCGCTGTCCGCCACCGAGCTCGACGAGATCCAGCAGCAGGGCTTCTGCCAGGCCACCGAGCCGCCCTGATTCGCACGCGCGGGGCTGGCGTTCCGGGGGCCGCCGTTGCATCGTTGAACCCGCGTCGAGGAACCTGACATGTCGCTGCTTGCGCCGCTGCTCGGCTTCGCGCCCTCCTTCGCCGGCGAGCTGGGGACCTACGCCTGGGCCTTCGGCCAGGGCGTGCTCGTGGACCTCACGCCCTGCGTGTACCCGCTCATCCCGGTGACGGTGAGCCTGTTCGGGGCCAAGGGCGTGTCGAAGCCCAAGGCGTTGCTGCTGGCCTCGGCCTACGTGCTGGGCATGGCGACGCTGTACACGGCGCTGGGCGTCATCGTCGCGTCGACCGGCGGTGCGTTCGGCACCTGGCTCGCCGATCCGCGCGTGGTGCTGCCGATCGCGGCGCTGCTGCTCGCCTTGGCCGCGAGCATGTTCGGCGCGTTCGAGCTGCAGCTGCCGGTGTCGCTGCAGACCCGACTCAACACCGTCGGTGGTGCCGGCCCGGTCGGCGCGTTCCTCATGGGCTTGGTCTCGGGCTTCCTGTCGGCGCCGTGCAGCGGTCCGGCGCTGGTGGCCCTGCTCGCGCTCATCGCCAAGTCGTCGGCGGAGGGCACCGGCGTGATGTTCGGCGCCTCGCTGCTGTTCACCTACGCGCTGGGCATGGGCACGCTCTTCTTCGCCGTGGCCCTGGGCGCGAGCCTGTTCCGCAACGGCCCGTGGATGGAGCACGTCAAGAGCGTGTTCGGCATCGCGCTGGTGGTGATGGCGTACTGGTTCATGCGGCCGCTGTCGAACCAGCTGGCCGACTTCGTGCTGCACGATTCCATGGGTCTGTGGATCGGCGTGGGCCTGGTCGCGCTCGGGCTCGCCGCCGGCGCGGTGCACCTGAGCTTCCACGGCGATCGCGGCGAGCGCGTGCGCAAGGGTCTCGCGGTCGCGGTCACCAGCTTCGGCGCGATCGTGGCGCTCAACAACGTCATGTTCGTGAAGCTGCCGTGGCACTACGCGCACGACTTCGCCGAGCTCGACACCGCGCTTTCGCAGACCGATCCCGACAAGCCGGTGCTGATCGATTTCGCCGCCACGTGGTGTCTGCCGTGCAAGGAGATGGAGCTGCAGACCTTCGGCCATCCCAGCATCGAGCCGACCCTGGTCGACGGCTACAGCCTGGTGAAGATCGACGTGTCCGAGGGCACCGACGATCAGAGCCGGCTGCAGGAGATGTTCGACAGCGAGACGCTGCCCAGCGTGCTGGTGTTCGGCAGCCAGCACGAGCTGCGCGCGTTGGTGCAGGCCAACCGCGAGCGCGGCAGCATGCCCGAGCCCGACGTCCGCTTCCGTGCGCTCGTCGACCCCGAGACCTTCCGCCAGGCCATCGCGCCGGTGCGCTGATGCGGGCCGCGCTCGCGCTGTCGCTGCTGCTGGCCTGCGCGCCGACCGAGCCGGTGCCCTCGCGCGGCGCCGCGGTCGAGGCCGACGCGTGGCACAGCGCCCACGATCGTGCGGGCCTGCTCGCTGCGCTGCAGCAGGCCGGGCACGGTGCGGTCGTGATCGACGTGCGCGCGGCGTGGTGCGTGCCGTGCCTCGATCTCGAGCGCACGACGCTGACCGATCCGCGCGTGCGTGCGGCGCTGCGCGACCACGTCCGCGTGCAGGTCGACGTCACCGACGGCACCGCCGAGCAGGACGCGCTGCAGACCGCGCTGCAGACCCCGACGCTGCCGCGGCTGCGCGCGTGGTCGGACGCGGACGCGCTGCGCCGCGCGCTGCACGGCGGCACCGCGCTGCCGCCCCCGGCGTGGGACGTGACGACCTACGTCGACGCGAACGAGCTGCTCGCCCGCATCGCCGCGCGCTGAGCTCGGCGCCGCGCGATCACAGCAGCTGCTCGAGCCGCGCGCGATCGAAGCCCACCAGCAGCTCGCCGCGCACGTCGACGATCGGCACGCTGCCGGTGCGCACGCCCTTGGCCTGGGCCTTGGCCTGCAGCTCCGCCGCGGCCTCGCGATCGGCCTCGATGTCCTTGGCGACGTAGGCGACGCCCTTGCGTTGCAGGTACGACTCGAGCTTCTTGCACACGCCGCACCACGAGGTCTTGTAGACGATGACGTCGCCGTGCTGCGTGGCGACGTGCTCGGGTGGCTGCAGCCCCGGCGGCAGCTCGACCGCGCTCGACAGGCCCTGCCCGAGCGCGAGCTCCTCGAACGCATCGCGCGGCACGGTCGAGAGCGCGACCGCGCCGTCGGCCTCGCGGTTGCGGAAGTTGCCGACCCAGACCGTGCCCGGCGGCGGTGCGGGACCGTCGAGCAGCGAGACGCGGACCATGCCGCGGCTGGCCTCGGGAATGGCGTCGGGGGCCTTGGCGTCCGCGAACGCGCCGCGATCCCCGGCGAAGCTGAGCACCGCGGCGACCTCGGGGGTCCAGCGGGCGCTGGCCTCGGCCGTGGCCGCGGGCGCGCCCTGCGGCCGCGCGGGCGCATCGGGCTTGGGTGGAGTCTCGGGTGCGCAGGCGAGCAGCGCGAGCGACAGGATCGCGCCCGCGACCCCGCGCCGTGGCGGCGGGGTCGCGACGAGCCCGTCGAGACGGGACGATCGGCGATTCATCACGCGCGAGGATACTGCGGCCGATCCGGTTGCGCGCGCCCGATCGCGCGTGCTCGCACGCGGGCGCCCGCCGGCGGCCGCGACCGGCGCCCGCCGGCGGGTGCGAAACGATGCTATGACGGCAGACGCCATGGCCAAGCTCGCGCTCGGCGGCGGCGCGCCACGCAACAGCGACAGCGCCATGTTCGCGCTGCTGCGGGCCTCGCTCGCGCTGCTGGGCACGACCTTCGTGCTGGTGGCGCTGCTGTACTCGGGCTACCTCAACTACACCGACCTCGACGCGCCCGATCTCGAGATCCGCGCCGAGTCGTTCGTGGTCAGCGAGTCGGGCCGGCAGCTCGAGTACGGCCGCTCGTACCTCACGCGCGACGGCAAGCTGTGGCTGCTGCACCTCGAGGGCTCACCCGAGCAGATCGGTGACGCCCGCGGCCAGCTCACCGCGCGGCTGTTCGAGGAGCTCGATGCCCACGTGCAGGGCCGCATCGACGCGCGCTACGGCGCGTGGCTCGAGGGCTGGACCGCGACGATGCTGACGCGCTGGGACTACCGCGACGCGGACCGCAACCTCGGCGACGCCTACCGCCGCGAGCTGGGCGCGATGGCGCTGGCGATGCCCGAGGCCCAGGGCGGGCGCATGAGCGCGTACCACCGGCTGTTTCTGTACCAGAGCTTCGACTCGCTGGTGTCGCGCCTCGACGACGTGCTGGTCGAGGGCGCCGCGTTCGCGGTCGCGCGCAAGCGCAACGGTGCGGAGCCGGGCAACCTGCTGGCGGGGCGCTCGCTGTGGTTCGACCTCGATCACGGCACCGAGGCCGACCGCATCGTCACGGTCGTGCGGCCCGACGGGCGCTACCCCTTCGTCTCGATCGGCTGGGCCGGGCTCATCGGCGTGGTCACCGGCATCAACGCCCGCGGCATCTTCGTCGCGCTCGACCCCGCGCGCACCGACGAGCCGCTCGAGGACGGCATGCCCGGCCCGCTGCTGGTCCGACGCGTGCTCGAGGAGGCCGACACGCTCGAGCACGCGGTCGAGATCCTGCGCACCGCGTCGCTGCGGACCTCGGGCATCGTGATGGTCGCCGACGGCGTGCAGCGCAAGGCCGTGGTGGTCGAGCTGGGTGCGCGCGAGCGCGACGATCACCGCGTCGTGCGCGGCGAGGGCGAGCCGGTGGTGTGGGCGACCGATCACATGCTGCGCGAGGCCTTCGAGGGCGACCTGCAGAACGACTGGGTCCGCCGCTACACCCCCAGCGGCTACCGCTACGAGCGCCTGGGCGAGCTGCTCGCGGCCGCCGGCGACGTCGATCCGGGCGAGCTCGCGGCGATCCTGCGTGACCGTCGCGGCACCGGCGGTGCCGAGCTCGGCCTGGGCAACCCCAACGCGCTGGAGAACTTCGCGGTCGCGCAGGCGGTCGTGGTCGACGCGACCGCGATGGTGCTGTGGGTCGGCGAGGGCCCCTCGGCGCTGGGGCGCTTCCAGGCCTTCGACCTGTCGCGGCTGCTGGGCCGGCCCGACGCGCCCGCGGTCGCGCTCGACGACCTGCCGCCCGACCCGCTGTTCTTCTCCGAGGAGTACCGCGACTGGCTCGAGGCCATCGAGGCCATCGCGCACGCGCGCGAGCTGCTGGGCCGCGGCTACCCCGACCGCGCGCTCGCCTCGGCCCAGGTCGCGCACGCGCTCGCGCCCGACGTGGGCGAGCTGCACCGGTTGCTCGGCGACATCGAGCGCGAGCTCGGCCACGCCGAGCAGGCCATCGCGCACTACCGGCGCTACCTCGAGCTGGTGCCGGGACGACGACGCGAGCAGGTCCGCGTCGAGGGCATCATCGCCGAGCTCGGCGGCTGATCCCGGCGAGCACGCTCAGCGCGGGCGACGACGCGGCGCCGGCGGTTCGTCGTGGAAGCGCACGTGCAGGTGATCGTCGTGCGCGGGCTCGTGACGCACGAAGCCCTCGCGGGACCAGCGGCCGTGGGGGAACTGGAACACCTCGCGCAGCACCCGGCGCGACACGCCGTGCTTGCGCGCCCAGCCGTAGATCTGACCCTGCACCTCGAAGTCGAGGAAGATGCGCTCGGGCCCGCCGGGGCGCAGCGACTGGCGGTAAAACGCCTCGATCAGCGTCCACGTCGCCGCGAAGTCCAGCGGTGCCACGTCCGCGCCGACGAAGCGCTGCGGGTAGCTCGAGGGCGTGCGCTCGAAGTACAGCCCCAGATCGACGTCGCGACCGGTGCGATGGGACTTGTGCCCCGACAGGCGGCCGCCGCTGCGCGCCGACAGATCGCCGATCGCGAGCCGATGCACGTCGGGGTGCTTGCGCTTGACCGCGAGGATCGCCTCGCGCGTGCCCTCGACCACGTGCGGCTGTCCCCACGCGCGCTTGGGATGGCGCAGGAAGTAGGCGCGGTCGCGCGGCAGCTGCACCGCGTCGGCCATGACCGGCTCGGTCGAGCGACCGCCGCTGCGGCCGCGCTCGGGCGGCGGCGGCAACGGATCGATGCGGCGCTCCGGCGGCGCGGGCAGCCGGCGCAGCGCGGTGTCGTCGTCGACCTCGGGCAGGGCCTCGCGCGGCTCGGGCTCGCGCGGGGTCTCGCGGATCGTGGGCTCGGCGGGCGGTGGCGCGGGCAACCGCAGCGTCTGGCCCACGCGGATCTGCGTGCTGCGCAGCGCGTTCGCGGCGAGCAACGCCTCGACGGTGGTGCCGTGGCGCGCCGCGAGGCGCGAGAGCGTGTCGCCGCGCGCGACGGTGATGATCGTGGGCGCGGGGGGCTTGGCCGGGGACGCCGCGGGGCTGGCCGCCGGCTTGCGCGCGGCGGGCTTGGTCGCGGCGGACTTGCTCGCGGCAGGCGTGGGCGCGGCGGGCTTGGCCCCGGCAGGCCGCGACGATCTGCGCGTGGCCGCGGCGGCATCGCCGGGCGTCGGCGCATCGCCACACGAGGCGGGCACGACGAGGCGGGTGCCGACCCGCAGCAGCGCGTCGTCGACCTCCGGGTTCGCGCGACGCAACGCCGCGACCGAACAGTCGTGCGACTGCGCGATGCTCCACAGCGACTCCCCGCGCGTGACGGTGTGCGGGTCGGCGGCGGTGGTCGCGAGCCACCATTGCAAGACGACGAGGCTGCGCATCGGCAGAGGTTCTCCCCCACGGTGTGGCCGAGCCCAGCGGTGCGAGGCAAGTTTCGCGCGCAGCGGCGGGGCCACGCGGGTTGCCCAGGCAAGCTGCGCAAGCGCCCGCTGGCGGGCGCAGACACCGGTGCGCCGCGCCAGCGCCGGCGCCCGTGGCACGCGCGTTGCTCTGCTCGGCGCGCGGTGGGTCGACAGCAGGGCAACGGCAGGCACGCGACGTCGAGCGGATCGCAGCGCATCGCGCTCGGTGAACGCGATGTGATTCCACTCGAACGTTCGACCTTCAACCCGTGGCAACCCCACGTGTTTCCCCACCCCTTCGACAGCGAGCCCACGCGCATCTGGGTGGCCGTCCGTCGGGCCGCACCGCTGCCGGTGCCCCAGCGGTTGCGCCGCGGCTGCGCGCGCGGCCCGACCCCGCCGCGGACCGCTGCGATTCCGTAGCGCGGCGCGCTGCGGCTGTGGCATCGATCCCACGCGATGCCGACGCCGCGACGCCACGCGCTCTTGGCCGAGGTGCCTCCGGTGCACGCGGCGCTGCCGGTGGTCGCCGCGGCGCTGGTGGCCCTGGCGATCGGCGCGGGCGCCCGCGCCAGTGGCCTGCCCGCCGCGCGCAGCCTGGTGTTCGCGCTGGTGCCCGCGGCGCTGCTGGTCACGCTGCACGTGCGGACCTCCGGCTTCCTGCACGACGACCAGCTGGCCGCGACGCTGCCGCTGCCGATCGCGCCCGCGCGCCGCTTCGGGTTGGCCGCGGCCCGGCACGCGCGCGGGCTCGCGGCGGCGATGCTGTGGCTGCTCGGCGGCATCGCGCTGGGCGCCGCGCCGCTGGGCCTGGGTGCGCCGGCGCTCTGCGGGCTGCTGCTCGACGCGCTCGCGGTCGGCGTCGCGAGCCTCGCGACCGAGCCCTTCGGCGCCGCCGTGGCCGCGCGGCTGGGTCGACGTCAGCCGCCGGGCAGCTGGGCCGAGCAGCTGCAGCACAAGCTCGGCGGCGGCTGGACGCTGCCCGAGGCGGTCGTGCACCTGTACGCACCTGCAGGGTCGCTGGGGCTCGCGGGTCTGCTCGCGCTGCCGGTGCAGCTCGCGATCGATCGCGCCGTCGATGGCCACGCGCTCTTGGTCGGCCTCGGCGCGGCCATGCTGCTCGCCGCCGCGATCGCGGTGGGCCTGCGGCTGGCCGCACCGGTGCTGTACCGCGGCGGGGTCTTCGAGGCGGTGCCGTGGCTGCGCGAGGCCATGCGCACGCTCGCGGGTCCGCCGGTGCCCGAGCGCGCGTCGCGTTGGATCGCCGCCGTCGCGGATCCGGCCCTGCGCCTGGTGCTGCTGCAGCACGAGCGGCTGACGCCGGCGCCGCGGCTGCGCCTGGTGCTGCTGCTCGCGACCGCGGTGGTGCTGGCGCTGCGGGGCACGCCGCTGTCGGCCGGCGAGGTCGGCCTGGCGCTGGCGCTGTGCGCCCTGTGGCTCGTGCCCGCGGCCGCGCTGCTGCGCCACGGCGCGGTGCGCCGGGCCGCGCTCGCGGCCCTGCCGGTGCGCTCGCCGACGACGCGGGCACGCGCGCTGCTGGCCGCGCCCGTCGCCGTGATGCTCGCGTCGATCGCCATCCGCGTGCTACGGGGGGAGGCATGAGCGTGCCGCTTTCGATCGCGGGCGTGACCAAGCGCTACGGCAGCCGCACGATCCTCGACGGCGTGACGCTGTCGCTGGCACCGGGCGAGACCGTGGTGCTGCGCGGGCCCAACGGCACCGGCAAGTCGACGCTGCTGGGCTGCGTCTGCGGCCAGGTCGTGCCCGACGCCGGCACCATCGCGATCGCGGGCTTCGACCTGCGCAGCGCGCCGCTGCAGGCCCGCCGGCACCTGCGCGCGCTGCCGCAGGAGGTCGAGCTGCCCGCGGGGATCACCGGCCGGGAGTGGCTCGAGATCCATGCCGACGTCTTCGGCGCACCGCGACCGAGCGACGCCGAGGTCGACCCGCAGCTGCGGCCGCTGCTCGATCACCTCGCCGCGACCTACAGCGTGGGTCTGCGACGGCGGCTCGCCTTCGCAGCCATCGCCCTGGGCCCGGCCGCACTGTTCGTGCTCGACGAGCCCTTCGCCGGCGTCGACACCGATGGCCGCGCGCGGATCCTCGAGGTGCTGCAGGCCCGCCTGGGCGACGGCGCGGCGGTGCTGCTCGCCGCGCACGATCACGAGCTGGGGGAGATCGAGCGGCTCTCGCCGCGGATCGTCGCGCTGGCTCCCGCGGCGGCCTAGCACCCCGTGGTGAAACCCGGCAGCGCGACCGCGGCGTCGTCGGCCCCCAGGACGAGGCGCGAGGACGAAGGAACACCGGCCGTGCGGCTAGTACGCGAGCACGGCGTCGACGCGCACGCCCGGCAGCTTGCTGCGACCGCCCAGCGCGGTGAGCTCGATCAGGAACAGCGCGCCGACCACCTCGCCGCCGCAGCGCCGCGCGAGGTCGCAGGCCGCCGCCGCGGTGCCGCCGGTGGCCAGCAGGTCGTCGATCACCAAGATGCGCTCGCCCGGCGCGATGGCGTCGGCGTGGATCTGCAGCCGGTCGGTGCCGTACTCGAGCGCGTAGCTGGCCTCGATGACCTGCGCGGGCAGCTTGCCGGGCTTGCGCACGACCACGAAGCCGGCGTCGAGCCGCGCGGCCACGGCCATGCCGAACAGGAAGCCGCGCGACTCGATGCCCACGACCTTGTCGATGCCGTGGCGCAGGTCGGTGAGCTTGTCGACGTGCAGGTCGATCGCGGCTGCGAGCGCGGCGCGGTCGGCCAGCACCGGCGTGATGTCGCGGAACAAGATGCCGGGCTTGGGGAAGTCCGGCACGTCGCGGACGCGGCGGCGCACCAGGGCGAGGCGCGCTTCGATCTCATCGGGGCTGAGGCTCATGGGGTTCGCTCCGTTTGCGCCGGGCTCAGGGGGCGTGCTGCTGCAGATCGGCGACCAGCGCCTGCGCGCCGGAGAGATCGGGCGCGGTGAGGTCGAGCTGCAGCGGCGTGATCGAGACCCAGCCCGCTGCGACCGCGCCGGTGTCGTGATCGCGATCGGTCGAGCCCGGCGCCGGCGGACCGCCGATCCAGAAGTACGGCCGGCCCATCGGGTCGGTGCGCGGCTGCACGCCGTCCTTGTAGCGGCGCTGGCCCAGCCGCGTGACGTGGACCCGGCGTGCGCGCGCCAGCTCGGTGGCGGTGGGCGAGACGTCGTGGCCGAAGCCCGGGGGCGGCGGCACGTTGCAGTTGAGCAGCATCGGCGCGGGCGCGGCCAGCATCCGCCGCGCGAGCTGGGCCGCGATCGCAGCGGCCCAGCGTGGCCCCGTCTCGCCGCGCTCGGCCGAGACCGCCAGCGCCCGGGCGCCGCGCAGGAAGCCCTCCGCGGCGGCGCCGACGGTGCCCGAGTAGAAGACGTCCGAGCCGAGGTTGTAGCCGGCGTTGATGCCCGAGCACACCAGATCGGGCGGGCGCTCGCACAGGTGCATCATCGCGAAGTAGACGCAGTCGACCGGCGTGCCGGTGAGGTACCACCAGCCCGGGCGGATCGCCTGCGCACGCAGGTGGGTGTGGAACGAGATCGCGTGGCCCGAGCCGCTGCGCTCGGTCTCGGGCGCGCACACGACCACCTCGCCCACGGCCTCGAGCGCCTCGGCGAGCGCAGCGATGCCCGGCGCGAGCACGCCGTCGTCGTTGGTCACGAGGATGAGCGGGCGCGCCATGGCGTGCGTCGCGATCCGGCGCGCCGCGACCCCGGGCTTTCGATGCCCAGGGTCGCGGTGCCGCTTCCGTCGGGGCGGCGGGATTTGAACCCACGACCCCTAGACCCCCAGTCTAGTGCGCTACCAGGCTGCGCTACGCCCCGAAACGGCGGCGGCTCATGTACCGCAATCGGTCGCGCGGAGCAAGCCGTGCGATCGGGCTCAGCGTACGCGCGGCTCGCCGGGGCGCAGCGGCGGCGTGGGCTCGTCGGGTCCGACCTCGAGCAGGCCCCGCGCCCCACCCCGGCGGCTCACGTAGGCCGCGGGATCGGCGGCCCGCCGACGCGCGGGGTCCTCGGCGTCGCCGCCGTGGACGAAGCTGCGGACCTCGTCGAGCAGGGCGCGGACGCGCGCGAGCGACTGCCGCGCGAGGTAGCCCGGCTGCGGGCGGGCCATGCCCTCGGGCACCCCGCCGGCGGCCGCGGCCTCGCGCTCGGGCTTGGGCAGCGGCTCGCGCAGCTCGGCCCGGGCGCCGGCGATGGTGAACTTCTTCTCGTACAGCAGGTGCTTGATCCGCAACAGCGTGATCACGTCGCGCCGCCGATACACGCGCTGCTGCGTGCGCGACTTCTGCGGTCGCACCGCCGAGAACTCGCTCTCCCAGTAGCGCAGCACGTAGGGCTCGACCCCGACGATGGCCGCGACCTCGCCGATCTTGAAGTAGAGCTTGTCCGAGCCGAGATCGACGTCGTCGCCACGCGTCGCCGCGCCGGCGCGCGCGGCCGGAGTCTTGCTGCGGCTCGCCTTCGGCGTGCGGCCGCCACGGCTGGGCGCGCTCGAGTCCATCGCGTGCGGCGCTCCGGGGCCTAGGGTCGATCGCCGGCGCCGGGCAGCGGCGCATCGAGCGGCTGGTTGAGCGCCTGCTTGAGCACCGGCGAGGGCTTGAACGTCAGCACCTTGCGGGCCTCGATCGTGATCTCGGTGCCGGTCTGGGGATTGCGACCCGGTCGCGGCTTCTTCTCGCGCACGAGGAAGTTGCCGAAGCCCGAGATCTTGATCTTCTCACCGGTCTCGAGCGTCTGCTTCATGACATCGAAGATCTTCTCGACGAGGTCGGCGGCCTCCTTCTTGGAGAAGCCACCGACGACATCGCACACGCGATCGATGATGTCGGCCTTCGTCATGCGTCCGGGGATCCTTGCCGATCCCGGCTGCGCGCGCAAGCGCAGCGCCACACCCTCGACGCGCGTGGGCGTAGCACCCCGCTTTTCGCCGCGAGGCGCCCCTCGAATCGTCGTGCGTGGGCGCGGCCCGGCCGCATGCGCGGCGACGGGCCCGACGGCTAGCGCCGACGCAGCGCACCGTCGCGCTGCGCGAGCGCGACGAGGGCCGTGTCGACGATGCGCATGTGCAGCGCGTGCACCTCCTCGTCGGTGATCGATCGCCCCTGCGCGCGGTAGTGCAGCCGCAGCAGCACCGCACGACGACCGGCGGCGATGCCCTCGCCGCGGTAGTCCTCGAGCCACTCGATCGCCGCGCGGGCACGATCCCCTGCGACCAGCCGCGGTGGATCGTCGCCGGTGGCCGCGACCGCGATCGCAGCCTGCTGCAGCGCCTCGATGATGACACCCGCGGGCAGATCGACCGCGACGTCGAGCGACAGATCGCGCGCCGACGCGGGGAAGCGCGGCAGTGCGGCGTAGCGTGGCACCCGGAGATCGGGCAACCGCTCGAGCCACAGCTCGCCGTAGCAGACCCCTGCCCCGCGCGGCAGCGACCACGGCGCCAGCGCGCGCGGGTGCACGCGACCGAAGCGACCGACCACGACGCCGTCGTCCGCGACGATCTCGGCCTGCGCGCCCGGATGCAGCCACGCCACCGGCTCGGCCGGCACGCGCACGGTCGCGGCGCTGCCCAGCCGCGCGAGCGCGTGCAGCAGCGCCTCGCCGACGCGGCGCGGCGAGGCCTCGGCCGGCTCGGGTGCGGCCAGCACCACCGCCGCGCGCATGGGCTCGTGCGGCAGCGTGCGATCGATGTCGGCGCAGGGACCGTCGTCGACCGGGTGCGGGCCGTGGCGATAGACCCGACCGCACTCGAACAGCCGCAGCGGTCGGCCGTGCCGCGCGAGGTTGAGCGCGACCGCGTCGAGCATGCCCGGCAGCAGGTGCGTGCGCAGCACGCCGGCCTCGGTGCGCATCGGGTTGGTCACGCGCACGATGTCGTCGGCGGCCGCGTCGTCGCCGGTGACGGCGAGCGCGCTCGCCGAGCCGAACGCCATCTGCACCAGCTCGTGCAGGCCACACTCGCGCAGCGCGTCGGTGACGATCGCGGCGGTGCGCTGCCGCGCGCGCACGGCCGGCCGTCCCGCGGTCGCGGGGGCCGACGGCGGCGTCATGCGCATCGGCAGCCGATCGAGCCCGTAGTGACGCACGACCTCGTCGATCAGATCGACCTCGCGCTCGAGATCGGGGCGGTGACTGGGCGCGACGCAGCGCCACGCGGCCGCGTCGGCGGTGTCGAGCGCCACGCCCACGCCCGCGAGGATGCGCTGCGCGTCGGCGCTCGGGACCTCGAGGCCGAGCACCGCGGCCGCGCGTGCGGGGCGGTACACGATGCGCCGAGGCGGCGGCAGCTCGCCGTCGCGCTGCTGCAGCGCGATCGGCCGCGCGCCGCACAGCTCGCTCAGCCACGCGCAGGCCTGCGCGCACGCGAAGCGCAGGCCGTCGCCGTGATCGACGCCGCGCTCGAAGCGGTGGCTGCTGTCGGTGAGCACGCCGTGGCGCCGCGCGCTGCGGCGCACGAACGCGGGCGCGAACCATGCCGCCTCGAGCAGCAGTGTGCTGCTGCCCGAGGCCACACCCGAGCGCTGCCCGCCCATGATGCCGGCCAGCGCCATGGGCTCGCGCGCGTCGGCGATGACGAGGTCCTCGGCCGACAGCGTCAGCTCGCGGTCGTCGAGCAGGATCATGCGCTCGCCCTCGCGCGCGCAGCGGACCACCACGCGACCCTCGGCCAGCTGCGCGCGGTCGAACGCGTGCAGCGGCTGGCCCCACAGCATGAGCACGAGGTTGGTGACGTCGACCACGTTCGACAGCGCGCGCAGGCCCAGCCGGTGCAGCCGCACGCGCGCCCACGCCGGCGACGGCGCGACGGTGGCGTGCTCGAAGGCGACGCCGTAGTAGCGACCGCAGCGCGACGGGGCCTGCAGCGCCACCAGATCCTCCGCCGGCGCGACCGCGGGCAACGCCAGCTGCGGCACCTGCAGCGCCGCGTCCAGACGCACCGCGAGATCCCGCGCGACGCCGACGTGGCCCAGCGCGTCGGGACGGTTGGGCGTCACCGACAGCTCGACCACGGTGTCGCGCACGCCCGGCAGCGCCGCGGCCAGGCTCTGGCCCCGCGCGGTGTCGATCGGCAGCACCAAGATGCCGCTGTCGTCACCGCCGATGTCGAGCTCGGCCTCGGACGCGATCATGCCGGCGCTGTCGACCCCGCGCACCGGCTTGGCCCCGATCGCGAGGCCGCCGGGCAGCACCGTGCCCGGCCGCGCGTACGCGACCTTGCCGCCTGGCGCCGGCACGTTGCTCGCGCCGCACACCACCGTCTGCACGCCGCGACCGTCGTGCAGCTGCACCACGCGCAGGCGATCGGCGCCCGGGTGCGGTGCGACCGCGACGATCTCGGCGACGACGACCTCGTCGAGGCCGTCGCCGTGACGCGTGCAGCCCTCGACCTCGAGCCCCAGGCTGGTCAGCGCGGCGCACAGCGCCGCGTCGTCGGACGGCAGCGCGCCGGGCGTGAGCAGCTCGCTCAACCATTGCCGCGAGATCAGCATGGGAACTGCTCCAAGAACCGGACGTCACCTTCGAACAACAGCCGCAGATCCGGCACCTGGTGCATCAGCATCGCCATGCGATCGATGCCGAAGCCGAACGCCCAGCCGGTGTAGCGCTCGGCATCGATGCCGCAGGCCTCGAACACCGCGGGGTGGACCATGCCGGCGCCGCCGAGCTCGATCCAACCGCTGCCCTTGCACACCGAGCAACCCTTGCCGCCGCAGAACGGGCACTGCATGTCGAACTCCGCGCCGGGCTCGACGAACGGGAAGAACGACGGCCGGAAGCGCACCTGCAGCTCGCGCTCGAACAGCGCGCTCACGAAGCGGTACAGCGTCGCGCGCAGATCGGCCAAGCTGGTGCCCTCGTCGACGCACAGGCCCTCGATCTGGTGGAACATCGGGCTGTGGGTCGCGTCGTCGTCGCGGCGGAACACCGTGCCCAGCGCGACGATGCGGATCGGCGG
The DNA here is from genome assembly GCA_019694555.1 of Nannocystaceae bacterium. Classification (GTDB taxonomy): domain Bacteria; phylum Myxococcota_A; class Polyangia; order Nannocystales; family Nannocystaceae; genus Xiheibacterium. The sequence goes on along the minus strand of JAIBBS010000060.1, from coordinate 6,160 downwards.
CGTGCGCTCGAGCATCGTCCGCACCTGCACCGGCGAGGTGTGCGTGCGCAGCACCAGATCGCCGGGCTGCCAGCGCGAGCCCGGCGGCGGCGCGACGAAGAAGGTGTCGGCCATGTCGCGCGCGGGGTGATCGGGGCCGATGTTGAGATCGTCGAAGTTGAGCCGCGCGAGCTCGACGTGGGGCCCGTCGGCGACGTCGAAGCCCAGCGATGCGAACACGCGCTCGAGCGCGCGACGGGTGCGGGTCAGTGGGTGCAGCGTGCCGGGCTCGGGCGCGACGACGTCGGTGAGATCCTCGAACGTCGCGAGCGCGGCCTGCTCGGCCTGCTCGGTCAGCGCGCGGCAGTGATCGTCGTAGGCCTGCTCGAGCGCGGCCTTGAGCGCGTTGACCTGCTGGCCCCGCTCGCGGCGGACGTCGGGCGGCAGCGAACCCAGCGCGCGCGACAGCTCGGTGACGAGGCCCTTCTTGCCGAGGTACTTGACCTTGACGGCATAGGCCTCGTCGAGCGTGCGCGTGGCAGGCAGCTCGACCTCGGCGAATGCATGCCGCATTCGCGTGAGCGCATCGTCGTCGGACACGTGCGAACGATACCAAACGCGCGCGCGAGCCGGAGCACGCCCGGGCTGGGCGGCGCCGACTCGCGCCGGGGGTCACGCGCGCGGGCGCGGACTCAGGCCGCAGCAGTCGCGGTCTGCACGATCTTGGCGAACGCGCCCGGATCGGTGACCGCGAGCTCGGCCAGGACCTTGCGGTCGATCTCGATGCCGGCGCGACCGAGCGCGTCGACCAGACGGCTGTAGCTGGTGCCGTTGATGCGGGCACCGGCGTTGATGCGGGCGATCCACAGCCGACGCATCAGGCGCTTCTTGTTCTTGCGACCGCGGTACGCGTGCATCCACGCGCGGTGCACGGCCTCGACCGCGCGCCGCCACATGCGACGACGACCGGCGACGAAGCCCTGCGCGAACTTGAGGACGCGGTTGCGACGACGGCGGGCCTTGAATCCTCGTTTTGCGCGCGGCATGGCTCACCTTCCCCCATGGGGCAGCATCAGTTCGATGCGGATCTGATCCGGCTCGGACACGACGGTGGTGCCGCGCAGCCGGCGAACGCGATCGGCGTTCTTCTTGGTCAAGATATGGTTCTTGTGGCTGTGCTTGCGCTTGGCCTTGCCGGTCGCGGAGAAGCGAAAACGCTTCTTGGCACCGCTATGGGACTTCATCTTGGTCATGGGGACCCCGGGGAGCGGGCTTGTACCGAAGAAAGGCGGCGCCGGCAAGCGCCCGCGCGGCCTGCCGGTGGTCGGGGCCACAGGGCCCGGTGCGCCCCGGCGTGCGTGGGCGACAGGCCGCGGCACGGACGGGGCCCCGGGGGCGGGGCCACGCGAATCTGTCGTGGGAACGGGCGCCGGCGCCCTGCGGACGGGCCTCAGCCCTCCGCAGCCGCTTCGCCGCCCTCGGCGTCGTCCTCGTCCTCGTCGTCGTCGTCGTCCTCGTCGGGCAACGGCGGCAGATCTTCGAGGTCGGGATCGGTCGTCGCCACGGTCGCCGGGGCTGCACCACCGGCCGCCGGCGTCGCCGGGCGCGGCCGCGGGGCCGCCGCGCCGCCGCGCTGGGGCTTGGGCGCGAGCACCATGTTCAAGCGGTTGCCCTCGAGCTGGGCCATCTGCGCGACGGTCGCGAGGTCGACCACGCCCTTGCACACGCGATCGAGGATCGCGCGTCCGGTCTCGGGGTGGGTGATCTCGCGGCCGCGGAACTGCACGACCAGGCGGACCTTGTCGCCCTCGGAGAGGAAGCGTCGGATGTGGCGCAGCTTGAAGTCGAAGTCGTGCTCGTGCGTCTTGGGGCGGAACTTGACCTCCTTGAGCTCGGAGGTCTTCTGGTTCTTCTTCGCTTCCCGCTCGCGCTTGGCCGACTCGTACTTGAACTTGCCGTAATCCATGATCTTGCAGACCGGTGGATTGGCCTTCGGATTGACCTCCACCAGTTGCAAGCCAGCAGTCGCAGCCAGCTCCATCGCGTCTTGCGTGGACATGATTCCGCGCTGCTCGCCCTGCTCGTCGATGACACGGACTTCGCGAGCGCGAATCCGGCGACCGACGCGGTGTTGTTCCGAGGGGCGCGGAGGGGGTCTGGATTTCGAGCGAGAGATGGTCGTGTCTCCGGTTGACGTCGAGCGCGCCGCGATCCGAGACGAGCGTCGCAGACCCTCGGGTCCGCGCGGGCACGGCCGCGGCGGGTGGGAGCTTGGGCCCGCGGGCTGGCCCACGTCAAGCCACGAAAGTGCATGGCGACGCGGCCCACCGCTGGGGCGCCGCGACTGCACGCAAGGCAGTCGACGGCGTCCGCTCGTAGGGCCGGACGGTCTCGAACCGTCGACCTCTACCGTGTCAAGGTAGCGCTCTACCCCTGAGCTACGGCCCTATCGGTGGGGACGCCGTTTAGCGCGAGTCGGCGCAGGGGTCAAGCCCACGCGCAGCGGTGGCCGCTTCGAGGCGCCGCAGGGGGCATTCGCGGTGGCCGGGCGCCCGGGGCCGGGCCGCGGGACTGGCGGGCTGCCGGCGTCAACGCGGGATGCGGTGCGCCCCGGTCGAGCGCCGGTGCGTCGCCCACGGCGCCGGCGCGGAGCCGGTCGACTCGTCGGCGCGCGCGGGCGCCTGGGCGAGCGCGGCGCGCATGCGTGCGATCACGTCGGCGTAGCGCCGGGCGATCGCGTCGCGGCGCACCGCACCGGTGCCGGTGAGATCGCCCGGCCATCGCTGCAGCGCCTCGGGCAGCAGCGCGAAGTCGGCGATGTGCTCGTGCCGCGCGAGCGTGTCGTTGAGCGCGGCGACGCCCTCGGCGACCTGCTGGCGGATCCGCGGGTGCGCCGCGAGGTCGGCACGGCTGCGACAGCCCAGGCCCTCGCGCCGCGACAGCGCCATCAGCTCGCGCTCGTCGAGATCGACCAGCGCCACCAGCTCGCGCTCGCCCTCGCCGAGCACCAGCGCGCGCGCGATGCCCAGCACACCGGCGAGCTGCGCCTCGAGCTTCTGCGGCGAGATGCGCTTGCCGGCCTGGGTCTTGATGATGTCGCGCTTGCGATCGACCAGCCGCACCATGCCCTGCTGCAGCTCGACCACGTCGCCGGTGGCGAGAAAGCCCTGGGGGTCGCGCTCGCCGGCGCTCGCGGCCTGCGGCGGCGCATCGGCCTGCGGCAGGGGGGTGCCCAGCGACGGCGAGCGCACCAGCAGCTCGCCGTCGTCGGCGATGCGCACCGCCGTGCCCGGCAGCGGCTCGCCAACGGTACCCAGCCGATGCTTCGCCAGACGATTGCAGCAGACCACGCCGCCGGCCTCGGTGAGGCCATAGCCCTCGAGCACCGCCACACCCGCGGCGTGGTACAGCTCGGCGAGCTCGCGGCGCAGCGGCGCGCCGCCGCACGCGACGAAGCGCAGGCGCCCGCCCAGGCGCGCACGCAGCCGCGCGAACACGGTCGAGTGCGCGAGCTTGTGCTGCAGCGCGAGCGACAGCGGCAGCGGCTCGCCGCGGCTGGCGTGGGCCAGCGCGCGTCGACCGACCTCGAGCGCACGCTCGAGCGCGAGCTTGGCCAAGCCCGCCGCGCTGGTCTCGGCACGAAACCCGGCGCCGATGCGCTCGAGCAGCTCGGGCACCGCGGGCAGCCACGTCGGGCCCAGCTCGGTGAGATCGCGTTCCAGCGCGCGCGGGCTGCCGAAGCTGGTCGTGCACTGCGCCGCGATCGCGGCCTGCAGCATGACGCGGGCATAGATCTGCGACAGCGGCAGCACCAGCAGCGCGTCGTCGCCGGGGCCCAGCGCCGCGGCGGCCGCGATGGCCTGGCCTTGGTAGCTCGCACCGCCGTGCGTCAGCAGCACGCCGCGGGGTGCACCGGTGGTGCCGGCCGTGAAGAGGATCGTCCACGGATCGTCGGCGCGCAGCCGTCGCGGCGCCTCGTCGATCGCCGCGCGCAGGGCTGGGTCGTGCGCGAGCGCGGCCCGCCCCTTCGCGCGCAGGCTCGCGAGGGTCGGCAGCGCGTCGCCCTCGGCGTCGCGCTCGTCGTCGTCGTCGCGCGCGGCGGTCACGACCCACGACGGTCGGTGCGACAGGCCCAGCAAGCGGCCCGTCAGCGCGGGCTCGATCACCAGCGCGCGCGCGTGGACCTGCGCGAGCATGCCGTCGATCTCGGGCGGCGGTGAGGCCGAGGGGATCGCGACCGAGACCGCCTGCGCGAACGCGATGCCCGCGTCGAGCAGCGCGAACGCCACGCCTTCGACCCCGACGACCGCGACCTGGTCCCCGACTCCGACGCCGCCGGTGCGCAGACCCGCTGCGATCTCGCGGGCGGCCTCGAGCCACCCGGACCAGGACATCGGGCGCCACGCGCCGGCCACGCGGCGTCGCAGCGCGGGTGCGGCAGGCCGACCGGCCGCCGCGGCCGCGAGCGCGGCAGGCACCGATGCGACCGACGGGTTCGGGCTCCAATCGCCCTTGAACGCAGTTCCGTCCATGAATCGGCGGCCCGGGGGACCTTACCACAGCGTCGCGCCGCGCGGGCACCCCCGCCGACGCCCGTGGCAGCGGATCGTGGGCGGCCGCCCCAGCGGGCCTTCGCAGCGCGAGCGGGTGCGACCTGCCGCGCGTCGCAGGGTCGAAATGATAGACTCTTGGCCCGAACGCGGCCGACGTCTGCCCCTTGGGGCAGTGCCGCGCTTGCCTTCGACCTTGGTCTGCCCACGCCCGGTCCTGGCCCCGCTCGTTTCCTCGGCCCGGACCACGCACGCTCCCCGCACTGGCAAAAAGGGTGGCCTCGCCGCCCTCGCCCACCCCGGAGCCCGGGGTGCGGATCCGGACGCTCCCGCTTGCCCACGCTCGCCGGCACCAAGCTCGACAAGTACGACATGCTCGAAGAGGTCGGGCATGGCGGCATGGCCGTGGTCTACCGCGCGCGCGATTGCGTGCTCGAGCGCGAGGTCGCGGTCAAGGTGCTGCACCCACACCTGGCCGATCGGCAGGAGTCGCGGCTGAGGTTGCAGCGCGAGGCGATCGCGGTGGCCAAGCTGCGCCACGAGAACATCCTCGAGATCTTCGACTACTCGGGCACCGAGGCCTCCGAGAGCTACATCGTCACGGAGTTCATCCACGGCCCCACGCTGCGCGACTGGCTCGATCGCGACTACAAGCCGCGTCCGGCGATCGCGGCGATGGTGGTGCACCGGCTGACGCTCGCGCTGGTCCACGCGCACAAAGGCGGCATCGTCCACCGCGACATCAAGCCCGAGAACGTCATGATCCGCAGCGAGGACGGCTGCGTGAAGCTGATGGACTTCGGCATCGCCCAGATCCTCGACAACCAGAAGCTGACCATGACCGGCCAGCTGATCGGCTCGCCGGCCTACATGGCGCCGGAGCTCATCAACGGCCGCGCGCTCGATGCCCGCACCGATCTGTTCTCGCTGGGCATCCTGCTGTACCAGCTCGCGACCGCGGAGCTGCCGTTCTCGGGCCGCAACCCCCACGAGGTGCTCAACCGCATCGCCGACGGCAACTACCCCGCGCCCTCGACGGTGTGCCCGCTGGTCGACAAGGACCTCGAGAGCATCATCGCCAAGGCGCTCGCGACCAACCCCGACGAGCGCTTCCAGTCGGCCGAGACCATGTCGCGCGAGCTCGAGACGTACCTGCGCGAAATGGGCGTCGAGCCGGCACCGCACGAGCTGCGCGACTACTTCCGCGAGCCCGCGCCGTACCTGGTCGAGCTCGATGCCCGCGTCAGCAAGACGCTGATGACGCGGGCCGAGGCCGCCGCGCGCGAGGGCCTGCACGGCCGCGCGATCCGTCTGCTGGGCCGCGTGCTCGAGCTCGACAAGGACAACCCGCAGGCGCGCGCGATGTTCTCGCGGCTGCGGGTCCGCGAGCGACGGCGGCGGCAGCTGCTGCTCGCCAGCGCGGCGCTGGGGCTGTGCGGCCTGGTCGCGGCGGGCGTGATGCTGCTGCCCGATCCGGTGCGCGACACCATCCCGCGCGCCGAGGCTGCGCCGCCACCGGGTGCGGTCGCGGTGCTCGCGGGCGCGTCGGACCCGGCCACGCCCGCGGACGACGCCGCGCTGCAATCGGACCCCGGACCCGCGCCCGACGACGCCGGCGCGGCGACGCTCGA
>JAIBBS010000059.1 GCA_019694555.1 Nannocystaceae bacterium | reverse complement strand
GTGCGAGCGTAGCGAAGCCCGGCGCCGAAGCGGTAGCTGTGCGAGCGTAGCGAAGCCCGGCGCCGAAGCGGTAGCTGTGCGAGCGTAGCGAAGCCCGGCGCCGAAGCGGTAGCTGTGCGAGCGTAGCGAAGCCCCGCGCCCAAAGCGGTGTGATAGCCTGCGGTCATGGCCTGGCGCGCGATCGTGGGGCTGCTGCCCTTGTGTGCGGCGTGCTTCTCTCCCGACGGACCCCACGGCGGCGGCGAGGCCACCAGCAGCGGCACGGTCGGCAGCGGTGGCAGCGAGGCTGGCTCGACCGCCGCCGAGGGCGGGCCCGCCAGCGGCGCGACCACCACCGCGAGCGCCTCCGCCACCACGGCGACCAGCGCGAGCACCGATCCCGACGGCACCGCCGGCAGCAGCAGCGACGGCGGCACCACCACCGCGTCCGGGGCGCGCTGCAGCGACGGCACGTTCGAGCCCGGCGAGCTGTGCTTCGGCCCCATCGCGCACGTCGACGTCGACGTCGCGCCGGTCGACGTCGGTCTGGGATCGATCGACGACGACGCGATCCTCGATCTCGCGATCGCGGCCGGCGGTCAGATCGCGGTGCGGGCGGGCGATGGCGTCGGCGGCTTCGGCAGCGGCGACACCTGGACCACCAGCGGTCCGTCGGTCGCGGTCGCACCGCCGCTGGACTTCGACGGCGATGGCTTCGGCGACGCGACGTTCCTGGCGCAGCCACTGCCGTCGGTGAGCGGTGAGTCGTTCGGCTGGTACCTGCGCGAGATCGCCGGCAACGGCCAGGGCGTCGACGCGTACAACGACATCGTGCTCGCCGACTTCGACGGCGGTGAGGTCGACGTCGTCTACACCACGGCCTACGCCGCGGTGTTCCAGCACGGCTTCGTGAACGGCTTCGACTGGGCCTACGGCGCGCCGGTCTCGCTGCCGTTGCCGGGGGGCGAGGGCGCCGCGGGCGTGGCTGCAGCCGCGTTCGTCTTCGACGGGGACGCGCACCTCGACGTGGTCGTGGGCAACCGCTACGGCGCCGGCGTCGATCTGCTGCAGGGCGACGGTGGCGGTACCTTCACGCTGCAAGGCAGCTTCGACGTGTGTGCCAACGGCGTCGGCAGCCGCCACGTCGCGATCGGCGACGTCGACGGCGATGGCTACCAGGACGTGATCGCGACCTGCGAGGACGACAGCCTCGGCGTGGCCATCGGCGTGCGCGACGGCTCGTTCCAGCCGCCGGTCACCTACGACGTCGCCGACGGCTTCGACCTCGCCGTCGGCGACATCGCCGGCACCGGCCGCTCGGACGTGGTCGTCGCGTCGTCGCAAAGCGGCGATCTCAGCATCTTCCACGGCGATGGCGATGCGCTCGCGTTGGGCCTGGTGCTCGAAGTCGGCGAGCCCATCGGCGGCGTCGCGCTGGGCGACGTCGACTCCGACGGCGCGCTCGACCTCGCGGTCGCGGTGCCGTCGGGCTCGGTCGCGATCTTCAAGAGCGACCCGTGACGCGGCGGGGCTGCGGCCCGCTTCGCGATCAAGCCATGGGGAAGGGCGGCCCCGGCGTGTCACCCATGCTGCGGGTCTGATCTGTCACCCATGGACCCGGTCAGCACCCGCTGACAGGCTCTCAGTCGATCTCGAACGAGTAGTCCACGCCCATCGGTGGGCCGTCGTAGTCGGGGAAGCGGTGCTCGAACACGACCGTGCGCAGGCACGGGATCACGCCGCTGTCGCGGATCGCGGCCGGTGCCTTCGCGGTCACGCCGGTGACCTTGCCCGACGGCGCGAGGCCGAACACGAAGTCGACGCGGCCGCTGCCGACGGTCACGCCGGCGGTGACGGCATCGGCGATGCAGCGATCGAAGCTGGGCTCGAGCTTGCGCAGGTGCGCGCGCACGGTGGTGTCGTCGAGTCGCTCGCTGCCCGCGGCGGGATCGAGCACGACCGTGGCGCTCGCGTCGTAGCGCGGTACCCGGCTGTCGTCGACCGGCGTGTAGCCGCCCGCGGGCGCCGGGGCGTCGCTGCCGTCGTCGTCGTCGCTCGCACCGCGCCCGCGCCGGCGGCCCTTGCCCTTGCGCACGGGCGCCGGAGCGGCCGCGACCGGTTCGGGCTCGCTGGGCGCGGCCGCGATGCAGCGGCCGGCCTCGCAGCGGGTGCCCTCGCCGCAGACGTCGAAGCAGCGCGAGGGATCGCCGGCGTCGCCGCACGCCAGCAGCGCGCTCGCGATCAGCGTCTGGCGCCGCGAGAGCATCGCACTCACGTGCTCTTGAAGCCGACCTTGCGGTGGGTGCCGTCGCAGTAGGGCTTGTTGCTCGACTGGCCGCAGCGGCACAGCGCGCACTTGCTCGTGCGATCGATGGTGCGGCCGGTGCCGCTGACGATCTCGACGTTGCCCGACAGCAGCAGCGGTCCGTCGGGTGCCGGCGTGATCGTCAACGCGCCGCCGCGTTGCGCCAGCGGCTGCGACTGCACCGACGGCGGCTCACCGGTCGCGGCGAAGCCGGCCTGGGTGTGGCTGCCGTCGCAGAAGGGCTTGTGCTGCGACGCGCCGCAGCGGCACAACGTCGCGCGCAGCCGCGTGGGCTCGCCGTCGATCACGATCTCCGCGTGCACCGCGAGCGGGCCGTTCTCGCGCACGCGCACGGTGTTGACCACCGGCGCGGCCTCGTCGGCGCCACCGTCGAGCCGCTCGTAGCGGATCGCACCCGAGGGACACGCGTGCGCCAGTGCGATCACGGCCTCGACGCTCGCGGCGTCGGGATGGATCCACTCGCCCTCGACGTTGGGTACGAACACGTCCGGTCGCGTCAGCACGCAGTTGCGTGCGTGGATGCAGCGCCGGCCCTCGAAGTGGATCACCAGGTGCTTACCGCGAACGGTTTCGACGTCGGACATGGTCCGCGAGGATAGCAACCATCACTGCGCCGCGCTGGCGCGGGCGGCGGTCGCGGGATCGGCGACGCCGAACAGTCGACCGAGGAAGTCGAGCACCGCACGGATCCTCGCCGCGCCCATGAGGTCGCGGTGCACCGCCTGCCACACGACACGCGGCTCGGGGCCGGTGTCGGGACCATCCAGCCGATCGGGCAGGGGCACACGCTGCAGTGCGGGCTCGGCATCCGCCACCCGGCACGGCAGCAGCGCCAGGCCCACGCCGGCGATCGCGGCCGACATGATCGACGACACGCTGTCGGAACGCAGGCTCACCAGCGCCTCGGCGGCGTGCTCGTCGACCCACTCGTTCTCGCGTCGGAACGCGCGCGTGTCGGCGAAGCCGATGAAGCGATGGCCGGCGAAGCCCTGCGTGCCGTTCTGGCCGGGCAGGCCCAGCTCCTGCACGTAGCCGTGCGAGGCGTACAAGCCCAGCTCGATCACGAACAGACGCTTGACCACCACGTCGTCTTGGTGCGGTCGCGCCAATCGCAGTGCGATGTCGGCCTCGCGACGACCGAGATCGACGTCACGGTTGGTGCACAGCAGCTCGAGCTTGATGTCGGGATAGCGACGGTTGAAGCGATGCAGGTGCGGCGCGATGAAGCGCGTCGACAGCATCTCGGTGGCGGTCAGCCGCACCTGACCCGCGAGCCGCTGGTCTTCACCCTCGACGTCGCGCAGCGCCGCGAGGATCTCGCGCTCGACCTTCTCCGCGCGCGGCAGGATGCGCTGGCCCGCGGCGGTGGGCACGTAGCCCTTCGCGGTGCGATCGAACAGCCTGGCGTCCATCGACTGCTCGAGTCGCGCGAGGCGACGGCCGACCGTCGTCGCGTCGATGCCCAGGGCCGTCGCCGCACCTGCGAGGGTGCCGCTGCGCACGATCGCGAGGAAGAAGCGGACGTCGTCCCAGTCCATCGTCTCTGCAGTTTCGCAGGGGCGCGCGCCGGTTTCGACCTGCAATCGCGCAGTCGCTCGCTGCGGGGTCTATCGGGCCGCGGGCGCGTCCGCGCCGCGACGCCGCCACGGCCGCCTTCGCGTGCGGCCGGGTGGCCGGCCGCGCGCGTGGGCGGGTTCACGGACAGCGCAGGGCAGAGAACGCGACGTTGGCGTCGAAGTCGAACGTCGGCGCGCCCTCGATGTGTCCGACGATCGCGACGTCGTCGATGCTCTCGATCACGAGCGTGCCCTCGAGCGATCCACCGCCCCACCAGCACTCGCCGTTGCCGTCGTCGGGACCGGTCACGGTCTGCATACCCATGACCTCGTCGAGCAACGCGTAGGATCCCGGCGCGGCGTCGGGCGGCAACGTGAACGACAGCCGCCACTGGTCACACGCCAGTGCTGCGTAGGGGTCGTCGCACGCGTCGGGCCCGATCGAGACGATCACGTGCAGCGAGTCGGGGTCGATGTCGCTGCCGCCACCGCCACCACCGCTGCCGGCCGAGCTGCCACCGTCCTCGCCCACGTCGACGGCGGGCAGATCGCCGAAGCGGATCACGTACGCGTGCATCGGCAGCGGCCCCGGCGGCGGGCAACCCTGTCCGCCACAGTCCTCGCCGGTGGTCGCCGGCGAGCTCGTCGCGCCGTCGTCGTCCTCGCCCGAGCTCTGGCCCTCGTCGTCGTCGTCGTCGTCGCTGCGGTCGTCGTCGTGCTGCTCGCTCGCGTCGTCGCCGCTGGGGACCAGCGACTTCTGATCGCACGCGCCCACGCCCATCACCACACCGAGCCCCATCAGGGCCGCACGCATCATCACGCCATCACGTCGCCAAGCCATGTCACTACCCACTCCCATCGTCACACCGTCTCGTTCGGCGTCGCCACCGGCGCGCCGGCTGCCCCGTCGCGGGGCTTCATCGGTGTCATGCCCGGCGTGGTCGGGGTTTCGTGGTGGGTGCGCACGAAATCGTCGGCGCGCCTGCGGCCGGCCGGATCCGCGCGCGTCCTGCTACGCTTGGCCGGTCCGTGTCCGCTCTGGCGTCGCTCGCCGCGCTCGCGGTGTTCGGGCTGCAACCCTCCGCTGGGCTGCCCGACGCGGGCGCCGATTCGGGCGCGCCGCCGTGGCTGCGCTGGCAGGCGCCGGCGGGCGCGTGCCCCGATGCCAGCCAGGTCGCGGCACGGATCGAGGCGCTGACGGCGGGCGCGGTCGATGCCGCGGCGCTGCAGGTCGATGCGACGGTGCAGCCGAGCGGCGAGGGCTTCGCGCTGCAGCTGCGCGTCGAGGCCGGTGCGCACGTCGACGTGCGCGAGCTGCACGCGCAGCGCTGCGCGACGCTGGCGGACGGCGTCGCGTTGGTGGCCGGCGTATGGGTCGATCCGGTCGCGACCGCGGCGGCGGTGGACGTGCCGCAGGTCGTGGCCGCGCAGGCACCCGCGCCCGTGCCGACACGCCCGCCTGCGCGCACCGACGCGCCGGTCGAGCCCGCGATCCCACGCGCGTCGCGGACGCGTCGCGGTGCGCTCGGTGTGTGGCTGCGCGGTCGCGGCGGTCTCGCGCTGGGCGTCACGCCCGGTGTCAGCGCGGCGGTCGAGCTCGCGATGGGCGTGGGCGTGCGACGGGTCCGCGGTGAGCTGGCGGGCAGCTGGGTCTCGCCGCGCTCGGCCAGCGTCGCCGACACGCGCGTGCGCGTGCAGCTGGGCACGATCGCGCCGCGGGTGTGCGTGACGTGGCCGCTGGGTCCGCTCGATCTCGCCGGTTGCGGTGGCCTCGCGCTGGGCGTCGTGCGGGCCGACCTCGCGCGCGGCGGCACGCGCCAACCCGCGTGGCTCGCCGCGCAGCTCGAGGCCGGCGTGCGCGTGCCGGTGTCGCCGCGGGTCTCGATCTGGCTCGGTGCGCAGGCCCAGCTGCCGCTGCGCTTCCCGGTGTTCCGCCTCGTCGACCCGGCCGATCCCGCGCACACCGTCGTGGTCCACCGCGCCGCGGCCGCCGGGGTGCACGTGCTGGGCGGCGTGGAGCTGCGGCTGCGCGGGCTGGACAAACGGCAATGATCCCCGATCCTTGAACCCATCGCCGACGCGATCGCCCGCAGCGACCACGAAAGCGGCGCTGGCCGGGCATCTGGATCGTCGAGGGTCGGCACTCGAGCAGCGCATGTCCGCCGCGACCTCCGGAGTCTACGAAGCGCAGCCGCAACGCGCGGCGGACGACTCGCGCGCGCAGTTCGTCGCGTTGTACCGCGCGCACGCGGCCTTCACCTGGGCGGTGTTGCGCCGCATCGGCGTGCCACCGGCCTCGATCGACGACGCGATGCAGGAGCTGTGGGTCACGGCGCATCGCCGCCTCGCGACGCTGCACGCACCCGCGGCGGCGAGGGCGTGGCTGTATGGCATCGCGCGTCGCGTCGCGTCGCACCATCGCCGCACCGAGCTCCGTCACCGCCGCAAGCTCGACGCGCTCGCGCAGCAGGACCACAGCCCCGGCGAGCACGGGCGCGATGGATCGATGGTGGTCGAGTCGATCCTCGCGTCGCTCGACGAGCGCGTGCGCGAGGCCTTCGTGCTCAGCGAGCTCGAGGGCTGGACCGCAGCAGAGATCGCGCGCGCGACCGGGGCCAACGCCAACACGGTGTCGTGGCGCGTCCGCGTCGCGCGGCAGCAGCTGCGCGAACGCTTGGCCGTGCTCGACGGCGGCGATGCTGCGGTCGGTGCCGCTGTGATCGAGCTTCGCGATCGCACGCGTGCGCCCCGTGGCACCACGCAGCAATGTTGGCTCGCGCTCGCGCCGGCGCTGGGCTCGAGCAGCGGTGCTGCCGTCGGTGGCGGCGCGGTTTCCTGGGCCGGGCTCAAGCTCGCCGCGCTCGCGCTGGGCGTCGCGGTGACGACCGCGGTCGGGATCGACGTGACCACGCGTGGACCTGCGGCGTCGACCCAGCCGCGCGAGCCTGTGCCGGCGTCCGCGACCCTCGCGGCGCCCAGCCTCACCGCGGCGGTGGCGGAGCCGCCGGCCACGATGCCACCGCCGCCGCCGCCGCCGCTGCAGCGACCCGCGCCCGTGTCGGCGCCCCAGCGCGCGGTGATCCACCCGAGCCCGACGACTCCGCCGTCGCCACCGGCGGATGACCCGACGTCGCGTCAGCCCGACACGCTCGCGGCCGAGGACGCCGAGCTGCTCGCGAGTGCGAAACGAGCGTTCGCAGCCGGTCACCTCGACGAGGCCGAGGATCTGCTGTCCCGCCACGCACAACGTTTCGCCGACAGCGAGCTCGCCGACGTGCGCGCGCTGGTCACGGTCGAGCTGTTGTGCGCACGCGGTCGACGTGCAGAGGCACGGGCGCGTGCGCAAGCGGCCCTGGCGACGATGCCAGCCGCCGCGACGGCGTCGCGCCTGCGCTCCGCATGTCCGGCGACGCAGGACTGATCGGCCGCAGGCTCTGCGCGCACGCAACCTGATGATCGCGAGCCTCGACGGTTTCGCGGCGTCGCGGGCAGCCCCATGCTCGGGACATGCGTCACCACCACACGGTCGAGTGCCCGCAGTGCAGCCAGGTCAATCGCATCCCCTGGGCTCGCCTGGGAGAGCGCGCCCGTTGTGGCGCGTGCAACCTCGTGCTGCCGCCCCCGAGCGCGCCCATCGAGGTCGACACCGAGACGTTCGACGACATCGTCCGGGCGTCGCCGGTGCCGGTCCTGGTGGATTTCTGGGCGGCGTGGTGCGGCCCCTGCCGCGCCTTCGCGCCGCAGATCGAGGCGGTCGCGGCCCACGCGGACGGTCGCTTCGTCGTGCTCAAGGTCGACACCGAGCACTGCCCTGCGGTCGCGCAACGCCTGGGCATCCGATCGATCCCGACCATCGCGGTGTTCCGCGGCGGCCGTGAGCTCGCGCGCGAGAGCGGCGCGCGTCCGGCCAGCGAGGTCCGTGCGTTCGTCGACCACGCGATCGCGGGTCACGGCGGGCGCATGAGCAGCGGCCGGTTCTGACCGGCACGCGCGATCACGGCAGCTTCGACGGCTCGCCGGCTTCGGTCTCCTCCGCGGTCGCGTGGACCGGGCAGCCGTCGGTGCCCGCGCCTTCGACCTGCGGGCACGAGTCGAAGCGATCGACGATGCCGTCGTCGTCGGCATCCGGCGGCGCGCAGCCGTCGGTGGCCGAGCCTGCGAAGCCAGGGCAACGATCCGCGACGTCCTGCACGCCGTCGCCGTCGGTGTCGCGTGGCGGTGGCGGTGCCGCGACCGCTGCCGCGGCCGGTGCCGCGGCGCGCCGCAGCTTGCCGCGGCCCAGCGTGACGCTCACGCCCGCCAGCACCTCGCCGTGACTCGCGACCACGCGTCGCTGGTGCGCCGCGGGTCCGAGCAGGTGGCGGCCCTCGACGCGCAGCGCGATCCAGTCCGTCACGAACAGCTTCACGCCCAGGCCGTAGTGACCGATCGGATCGACGTCGTTGCCCAGCGCGTCGCGCGGCGATCGGATGCCGCCCAGGCCATAGCCGCCGATCGCGAACGGCACCACGCGCGAGAGCGGCAGCTGCACGATGCCCGACAGCCGCAGGCCGTAGAGGAACGCCGGTTGGCCGCCGTACTGCGCCGCGGTCCAGATGCCGGCGAACTCGCCCTCGAGCCCGAGGAACGACAGCGGGTAGTAGGCCGCGCGCAGGCCCGCATCGGGGCCTGCTCGACGCAGACGGCGGTAGCCCAGATCGACGTCGTAGAAGTCGTGGGGCTTGGCCACGACGAACACGCCCGCGAACGCCCCGAGCTCCCACAGGCCGCGCACGGGTCGATGACGCAGGATCCAGCGCTCGCGATCGGCCGGCGCGCTGGTGCCGTGGTGCACCGGGGGCGCGGGCGCGGGTGCGAGCGCGAGCGACAGGGCCAAGCTCGCGATCATGGTGCGTCCTCCAGGAATCGGCTCTTCAGCGGCGCGACGAAGCTGCCCTTGCCATCGGCGTCGCCGACCAACGGGATCGGCACGGTGCCCTCGAAGCTGCCGCGGAACGCATCCTCGACGAACGCGCCCTGCCAGTCGAACGACAGCGAGATGAAGCCGCCGAGGTCGTAGTCGATGGTGCCGTGGCCCGCGCCGTTGGCGAACGTGCCCTCGATGGTGTACGCGACGTCGAAGGTGGTGATGACCGCGTTGAGCGAGCAGGTGCCACCGGTGAACTCGATGGTCTCGCCGTCGTAGTCGACCCGCAGCGCGATCGGCCCGGTGCAGTGCGGTGCCAGCGGGATGCCCTGGAACATCACCGCGATCGCGAGGTCGGCGGTGCCCTCGTAGGTGCCGGTCCAGTACGACTGCACGTACACGCCACCGACGCTCGCGACCAGGCGGCTGCCGTCGGCGAGCCGTGCGGTCGCCGAGATCTGGTGCAGCCCGGGCTCGAGCTCGACCTCGCCCTCGTCACCGACCCACAGCGTCGGACCACCGGCGTCGGAGGTCCACACGATGCCGCCGTCGATCAGCGCGGGGTCCAGCGGCAGGCCCAGCACGTCGTGCAGCTCCGCGGCCAGCGGCACCGCGGTGCCCAGGCCGTGGACCGACGGCGACTGCGGCTCGAACACCACCAGCTGCGCGACCACGGGGTCGGGCTCGCCGGGGTTGGGCTCGTCACCGCTCTCGTCCTCGTCCTCTTCGATCGGCCACTCGTCGGACGTGCATGCGGTGCTCACGACGGCGAGCGTCGCGACCACCGCGATGCGTCGCGCGGCCAAGCCCACGGGAAAACGCCGGGATCCCACGGCGCGGACGGTATCACGGTTGACGCGAGCGGGCGCGCGAGCGCCGGTGTGCGGGCGCGCTGTCCTCACGCCGCTGCAGCACCTGCAGCTCGGCTGCGAGGCCGTTCAGGTCGACCGCGCGCCGCAGCACCACGCGGGCGCGGGGGTTGGCGGCGGTGCGCTCGGGCACCGGCGAGAGCCACACGATGCGCCCTCGGGCATCGCGATCCGAGACCAGCTGCTGCAACCAACTCGACAGCGCTGCGTCGAGCAGCTCGCCCAGGGCCTGGGCGCCACCGGCACGCACGCGATGGCCCATGGGCGGGTTGGTCAACACCAGCGTCGGCGGCAGCGCGGGTCGGTGCCGCCGCGCGTCGGCCCGTGTGAGCGTGGCGTCGGCGACCCCCGCGGCCGCGAGGTTGTCGGCCGCGATCGCGAGCGCGGCGTCGTCGAGGTCGCTGCCGAACAGCGCGCGGTAGGGGCCCAGGCGCGCGCGCTCGATCAGCTCGGCGCCGGCACCGACGAAGGGATCCCACACCACGTCGCGCGCGGCCGCACCGGCGACGTGCGCCAGCGCGGCCGCCACGGTCGGATGCGACGACGCCGGCACCGCGCCGCGCCGCCACGCGAAGCGCGGATCGTCGAGCCGCGGCTGCAGCTCGATCGCGACGCGATCGCCTTGCACGGTGACCTGCACCTGCCAAGGCGCCTCGCGGGCGTCGTTGACCAGCGCCGGCACCAGCTCCGCGACCGCGGCTGCGACGCGGAAGGTCGCACCGCGGCGGTGGCCCGCGCCGTGCCAGTGCAGGCGCCAGCGGATCGGGCCGTGGGTCCAGCCCAGCAGCACCTGCTGCGCGGTGTCGCTGGCCAGCGCGCGCACGATCGCGGCCTCGAGCCCGCCTGCGCCCACGCGCACCGGCGGCAGCACGATCGACAGCTGCAGGAACGTGCGCGCCTGCAGCAACCTTCGCAACGGGCCTGCGCTGCGCACCAGCAGCGCGCCGTTGCCCACGCGCGGGCGCAGGCCCAGCGCCGCGAGTTCCTCCGCGAGCACGGGCTCGAAGCCGCGGCGCACCGACAGCGCCAGCTCGACCTCGCGATCGAGCGCGACGTCGAGCGCGATGCTGCTGGGCTCGCGGCGCAGCTGCTCGCGCGCGAGCTTGAGCTGGGCCTCGCCGACGATGCGCGCGAGCTCGGCGTCGTCGCGGACCCACGGCCCCTGCGCGAGCTCGGCCAGCAACGCCTGTGCGCCCGCATCACCCGACTGGCCCAGCGCCGCCACGATCGCGCGGCGCTCGCTCGCACTGTCCGCGGCCGACCATGCCGCCAGCAGCGGCGCCTCGAATTGCGGATCCTCGAGCTTGCCCAGCGCGGTCGCGGCGCGGCGTCGCGTGCTCGCGTCGGCGTCGCGCAGCCGCTCGACCAGCCACGGCGCGAGCGTGGCGTCGTGCTCGCGCGCGAGCCTTCCGACCAGCTCGCACGCGCCCGCGCGTGCAGCTCCGACCAGCGTCTCGAACCCGGCCGTCACCGCCGCGCGGGCAGCCGCGGGGATCCGCAGCAGCGCCCGCGTGGCCGCGCGCGCGTGCTCGTCCTCGCCGAGCAGCTCGAGCAGCGCCGCGGCCTCGCGCTCCGACGGCGTGAAGCCGGGATCCGCGACCGCGATGCGCAGCGCGGCCCGATCACGCACGGGGATCCCGGTGGCAGCGCATGGCCGCCGCGGATTGTTCGAGCGGCCGCCGTCCGCGTCAAGCCGACGCGTGTGTTGCCTCGCCCGCGGCCCCGGGCGCAGAGCCTGCGGCGGCGCCGACGATCCCTGCGCCGAAACGTCGGCGGAGGCGCGCGGCGGTTCCGCTAAACCAAGCGTGATGGCGCAGGCCCACGAGCTCCGCTTCTACGAGTACGTCAACCGACCCTACGCGGCGGTGCGCGATGCGCTGCGAGCGGATCTCGCGGGCATCCTCGCGCGCGCGACCCAGGGCGCGGCCGATCGCGCCGACGCGCTCGCGGCCAACCTCCGCGTCGAGCTCGGTGGCATCGAGGTCGGCACCGCGGTCGCCATCGAGGTGGTCGAGGCCGAGGAGCACCCGCGCGGGCCACTGGGCCCGGTGCCGACGTTCGTGATCAAGCTGCGGTGGAAGGCCGCGCGCGCGGCCGCGATCTTCCCGTCGATGGAGGCCGAGCTCTCGATCTACCCGCTGTCGAAGGACGAGACCCAGCTCGACCTGCACGGCGTCTATCGTCCGCCGCTGGGTGCGTTGGGGTCGGTCGTCGATGCGATGGTCGGGCACCGCATCGCGGACGCGTCGGTGCATCGCTTCGTGTCCGACGTCGCCACGCTGCTCAAGTCCGAGCTGCCGTGATCGCGCCGGCGCTCAGCCGTCGTCGATCTCGCCCAGGAACGCCCGCGCGCGCGCGAGCTCCTCGGGCGACAGCGCGACGGTCAGGTGCGTGATCGCGGGCTCGGGGATCTGGAACACCTGCCGCGGCTCGTAGGCCGCCTCGCGCACGATCCGTCGCAGCTGCATGTACAGCGTGTGCTTGCGCAGCCCCGTGACGATGGCGACGCGCTCGAGCCTCGCGTTCATGCGCTGGAACGACTCGACCAGACGATCGGTCACGGCCTGCGAGTACAGCTCCGCGGGGCGATGGTCGGCACACAGCACGCCCTGGGTGCCCGGCGGCAGTCCGTCGACGACCTCGGCGAGCTGCGCGATGTAGCGATCGACCTCCTCGACGGAGGCGAGGCGGAAGACGCGGCCCTCGACCAAGCGTCCCACGCGGGCGACCACCGAGTAGGGCAGCTCGCTCATGCTCCACTCCCAGTGTCGACCGAGGCGTCGGTATTTTCCAGGAGGATGCGACGCGCGCGGGCGCGCAGCTGGTTCACTTCGGCACGACCAGCTCGCGGCGTGACACCCACCACGCGCCGAACGCGAGCACGAGCGCGGTGACGATCAGCAGGGTTGGCAGGCTCGCCCACCACGGTGGCGGTCGATACAGCCGCCCGAGCAGGCCGTCGCCGCCGCCGAGCTCCATCAGGCCGCGCAGGTGCGCGCGCAGGGTCAGGCGGGACAGAAACCCCGGCACGGTGCCGACGACCTGCTCCCACGCGACGATGCCCAGACCCAGCAGCGTCGGTCGTCGCATCACCAGCCCCACGACCGCGAACACGGCCGTGTACGCGATCGCGCCCAGCACCGCGATCGCGAGGTTGCGCAGCAACACCAGCGGGCCATCGAAGGCGATGACCAGCCCGATCGCGACCGGCACCAGCGCGACGAACGCGGCCGCGGCCGTGCGCGCGGCGAAGACCCAGCCGCGCGCGATCGGGCGCACGAACGCGTACGTCAGGGTCTGATCCTCGACCTCCTCGCGCAGCCCACCGCTGCCGAAGAACATCGCGAACAGCGGCAGCACCAGCGTCAGGTAGAACTCGACGATGCCCGAGGCGGGCGCGACCCCGGCCACGCGCAGCGACAGGCCCATGACGACGACGCCGGCGATCGCGAGCGTGGTCGCGGGCTTGCGAAGCGCGCGCAGGGTGTGGAATCGCGTCCAGAACCACGCCAGCGACAGCTGCGAGACGGGGAGCACACGGGGTGGGGCGGTCGCGGTCGTCATCGGGTCCTCGCTCACGCGACCAGGTAGCGGTACAGGCTCTCGAGATCGGCGTCGGGCGAGGTCATGCGCTCGAGCGTGATGCCGAGCCGATCGGCGGCGGCCGGGATCGCCAGCACCGCCGCGTCGAGCTCGACCGTGGTCAGCTCGATGGTGTGCTCGTCGAGCACCGCGACCGCGCGCGTGCCGGCCAGCTGCAGCAGCTGCGCCGCGAGCTCGCGCGGGCGTTCGCACGCGAGCTGCACGCGGTAGGGCCGGTCGACCAGCAGCGCGCGCAGGCGGCGGATGTTGCCCTGCGCGCGCAGGCGGCCGTAGCGGATGAGCACGACGCGGTGGGTCATGGCCTCGACCTCGTGCAGCACGTGGCTCGAGACCACGACCGTCATGCCGCCGTTGCCCAGCCCGGTCACCAGCGCGATGAGATCCGCGCGGCCGACCGGGTCGGTGCCGGTCAGCGGTTCATCGAGCAGCACGACGCGGGGCTCGTGCGCGATGGCCTGGGCGATCTTCACGCGCTGACGCATGCCGCGGCTCATCTCGCGCAGCGGCTTGTGTGCGAGCTGCTCGAGCGCGACGCGGGCGAGCGCGGCCTCGGCCCGCTGCCGCGCCGCACGGGCGTCGTAGCCGTGCAGCCGCACCAGCGCGGTGACGAAGTCGATCGCACGCAGCTCCTCGTAGAACTTGTCGTGCTCGGGGCACAGGCCCACTTCCGTCATGGTCGCGGCCTCGAACGGATCGCGGCCGAGCACGCGCACCGTGCCGGTGTCGGGGCGCAGCTGCCCGCTGACGAGCTTGAGCAGGGTCGACTTGCCCGAGCCGTTGGGTCCGAGCAGACCGGTCACGCCGGGGCCGAAGCTCAGATCGATCTCGTCGAGCGCGCGCACGAGTCCGAACAACTTCGACACGCCCTGCACCGCGATGGTGGCCTCGCTCATCCGCGGACCTCCTTGCGCAGGCGCAGCACCACCGCGAGCACGCCCAGCGCGGAGATGCCCGCCAGCACCGCGGCCGAGATCCACGCGCTGTCGTTGGTCGACTCGCGCAGATCGAGCATGGCCATGATGCCGGGCGAGCCCGCCTGCAGCAGCGCGTCCATCACGGTCTGCACGTCGCGCAGCGGGCCGAGGTAGCCGGCCCAACGCACGCCGGACTCGGCCATGCCGTTGGCGAAACCACCCAGGGCACCCAGCCCGAGCACGAACGCGACGCCGACGGTGCGCCCGCGCTCGCCCACCGCGCTGGCACCGAGCAGCGTGGCCGACAACACCGCGGCGCACGCGATCGCGCCGAGCAACCCTGGCAGCAGCAACGGCCACAGCTCGTCGGCGATGACGTGCGGTGCGATGCCCAGCGCGAGCCCGAACAGCCCCAGCAGCGGCAGCACCAGCGTCGCGAACGACAGCAGCAACGGCACCAGCGCCTTGCCGATCGCGTAGTCGATCGGGCGCAGCGGCCGCGAGAAGTACAGCTCGAACGCGCGGGTGCGGCGGTCCTCCGCGATGAGGCCCGCGGCGGCGACCGCCAGCAACAACGCGGTCGCGTGCAGCTGCACGCCGATGAACGTCGACAGCGTGCCGTGGACCTTGCCGATGACCTGCGAGACCACGGCGGCGCCCAAGCTGATCGGCACCTCGCCGCTGTCGTTGCTGGTGGCCTCGGCGACCAGCACCTGGCCCACCACCACGATCGCGTGCATGAACACCACGAACACCGTGAGCGCAGCGGCCATCTTCACCGAGCGCTTGCGGAACGCCAGCGCCAGCGCGGTGCGGGCGATCGGCCACGGCGCCCAACGTGCGTCGCGTGGCGGCAGCCGCCGATAGCCGATGGCGCAGACCTCGTCCTTCATGCCGCCCCCGCACTCGCCGCGACCGCGGACAGGAATGCCTCCTCGAGCGAGGCCTCGTGGCGCTGCACGTGGTACAGCCGCACGCCCGCGGTGGTCGCGGCCCACCACAGCGTGCGCGCGTCCTCGACCGCCAGCGTCACGACCCACGCGCCCGGTCGACGGCCGATCGCCATCACACCGCCGTACTGCTGCAGCGCCACCGCGAAGGCGTTGGCGTCACCGTCGAGCTCGACCTCGAAGCTGCGTGACGACGGCGCCTTGAGCTGCGCCAGCGGCCCGGAGAAGCGGATCTGACCCTGGTGCATGATCACGCACGCGTCGCAGGTGCGCTCGACGTCGTGCAACAGGTGGGTCGAGAGGATCACAGCCGGGCCCTCGCCATCGCGCAGTCGCACGATCAGATCGAGCAGCTCTTCGCGGCTCTCGGGATCGAGGCCGCTGGTGGGTTCGTCGAGCAGCAACAGGTCGGGGTCGTGCACCAACGCCATCGCCAGCTTCACGCGCTGGTGCATGCCGGTGCTGTACTCCTCGACCGGACGCATGCGCGCATCGTCGAGTCCGACCAGATCGAGGATCTCGTGCGCGCGCAGGATCGCCGCGCGCCGCCGCAGGCCGCACAGCTCGCCGGCATAGACCACCGACTCGAGCCCCGAGAGCCCGCCGATGCGGTCGGGGCCCTCCATCGCGTAGCCCACGCGCGCGCGCACCGCGGCCGGCTCCACGCGGACATCGTGTCCCAGCACCAACGCCTGCCCGCCATCGGGCGCGAGCAGGCCCAGCAGCACGCGGATGAGCGTGGTCTTGCCCGCACCGTTGGGTCCCAGCAGGCCGATCGCGCGGCCGTCGATGTCGGCCGAGACGTCGTGCAGGGCGGTGAACGAGCCGAAGCGCTTGCGGACTGCACGCAGCGACACCAGCGGCGCCGCCCCAGCCGAACCTCGCGGGGAAACCACCGTCATCCCACGCACACTCGCGTCGTCTCGCACTCGATGAACCCTAGATAGCACGGGCGCAACCGTTGCTGCGCGAGTCCGCTTCCCGGACGCGTCGTGGGCGTTCGCGGGCTGCCCGTGCACCGATGACACGAGCGGCGCCAACGAGAGGGTCCGCCCACGGGCCGATCGCTTGCAATCCCGATGCGCCCGGGTAGCATGCGCGCGATGTTCGACCTGCGCTTTCTCCGAGTGGCGACCCTCATGCTCACCGTCGCGGCCGCATGCGACAAGGGCGGCGATGACGAAGATGGTGACGACGACGGCGGCGGTACCGACAACGCGCGCACCGAAGCCGTGCTCGCGCTGACCGGAGACGCGGCCGCGGGCATGGCGACGTTCACCTCCGTCTGCGGCATCTCCACCTGCCACGGCGCGGACGGCAACACCCCCGGCACCGCCGACACCAAGCGCCTCTCGGACGTGGTCCCGACCATGTCGGATCGCGAGCTGTGCAACGTGATCCTCAACGGCCAGGAAGCGATGCCGCCGCAGCTGGGCACCAGCAGCGACCAGGACGTCGCGGACGTCGTCGCCTACGTGCTCGAGACGTTCTGATCCCCTCGTGGCAGGTCGCGGGCGCCTCGCGCTCGCGGCCTCACAGCTCGAACGCGCCGCCGAAGTACTCGCAGCGGGACTGCGCCTGACCGTCGGCTGGCAGCTCGATCACCGGCACGGGGTCGGCGCGGATCGGTGCGAGCCACGACGGTGCGTGACGGGCGAGGAAGTCCTTCGAGGCCGCGAGCTGCTCGCGCCAGCGTTGATCGGTCAGCCGATCGTTGGCGGGCACCAGCAGCTCGCGATAGCCCAACACCGCACCGCGCGCGAGCATCCAGCCCTCGGGCGTGGGGATCACGGCGTAGATGAGCTCGGGGTGCGCGACGCCGACCTCGAGCGCCGAGTCGCGCCAGGTGAACACGTCGGCGACCACGGCCATGTCGTCGTTGCCCTCGCCCAGCTCGTAGGCGTCCGCGAACGTGAGCAGCACGTGCTCGGCGAGCCCACCGATGGTGGCGATGTCGCGACGCTCGTCGTCGGTGAAACGTTCGCCGCGCAGCTCCTTGTTCGACAGCGTCTCGAGCTGGCGCAGCAGGCCGACGATCGCCTCGGTCTTGTTGTGCAGCGTCGCGAACTGCGAAAAGCCGTAGCCCTCGTCGTCGGCGGGCGGCGCCTCGTGGATGCCGGCGCGTTCGAGCTGCGACGCGAAGCGCTCGACCATCTCGCGCAGCGCGGCGTAGACCTCGGGCATCGGCTCGACCCAGCCGTGCGGCGAGGGCAGCTCCTGTGCGTCGCACTCCGCACCCATCTGGTACGCGTACAGCAACGTGTCGTGGCGCAGCTGCGCCCAGCCGCCGGCGAAGCTCTGCAGCGTGCGCAGCTGCCAGGCCTTGGGCTCGAACCACGTCGGCTGTGCATGCAGTACGGCGTCCAGCGCGACCAAGGTGCGGTGGTACGCGTCGTCGCGCGTGCGCACGCTGCTGGCCGCGGCGCGGCCGCGCAGGATCGCCGCGGCGACCGCCGGCTGGTCCCCGGCTGCGATCTCCGACGCGGTCGCGTCCCCCAGCACCGCCGCGGCGCCCGCGGCACCCATCATGCGCAGGACATCGGCACCGGCGGTCTCCGGCAGGTCGCGCACGATCGGCAACATCGCCGCCATCGCCTGCGTGTCCGCGAACACGCGCTTGCCCACGGGTTCGATCACGGGGCCGCGATCGCTGCCGATGGGATGCGCGGGCAGCTTGCGCCACGCCGCGAGGATCGGCTCGCGCAGCGCCGGAGACAGCCACTGCTGCAGCGTCGCATCGGCGGCCGCCGGCGCGGCCGCGCGCGCGCTCGCCAGCGCCTCGGCCAGACCCGCGGTGGGCGGTGCGCCGACGATGAAGCTCGACAACGTCAGCACCTCGCTCATCGGCTTGCTCGCCGCCGGCGCGGCCTGGAAGCCGTGGACCAGCGCGAGCACGAGATCGGGGCGCGCGTCGGTGCCCTCGATCGCGAAGCTGCTCAGCCCCAGCCACGTCATCGCGCGGAAGTACCGCTGCAACACGCCGTCGTCGGCGTAGTGCGAGCGCGGCTTGGCCTGGCTCAGATCGAGCTCGAGTCCCCAGGCCTCGAAGCGCTCCTTGCCGGCGGCCGCGTGCACGCGCGCGACGATCGACGCGACCTCGCGCTCGAGCTCGCGCGGCAGCTTGGTCGGTCGCGGCCGCGTCGCCGGTGGCACCGGTGCACTGCCGTCGTCCATCTCCGGATAAGGATTGCGCGCGACGATCTCGTCGGGGCGGTCGCCGGCCGCGGACTGCTCGAGCAGTCGCAGCGCGACCGCCCACCACAACGCGGCATCGTGCGCGGCGCGGCGGGCCTCGGGCGCGCGCGCGCTCCGCTGCTGCGCCGCGGTCTGCTTCACCAGCTCCTGCAGCGCGGTGCGCAGCTTGGGCACGAGGTGCTCGCGCTCGAGCCGACGCAACACCACGTCGAAGTACTGGTGCGTGAGGTCGATGGCGAGATCGACCGTGACGTAGCTGGGGAAGCGCACGTAGTCGTTGCGCTCGTAGACCTGGAACAGGTGCTTGGCGCGTGCGCGCGTGCGCTGACCCGCGGCGCTGTCCGCCGGCTTGGGTCCCGGCTGCAGCGCGACGAAGAAGCCCTGCTTCGCCAGCAGCTCGCGCTGGCGCGCGTCGAGCCCGGGCACGCGATCGAGGTTGACCACGTGATCGAGCGTGGGTCCGCCGGCGTCCTTGGGCAGCAGCGACGCGGTCCACGTGGGCACGGCGGCGGTGTGGCCGGCGTCCGGCACCGGCGCGACCGGCTGCGGTGGCGTCGGTTCACGCGGCGCCGGTGCATCGGGCCGGCACGAGCCCAGCAGCGCGAGCGCGATCCAAGGGGTCCAGGGCGAGGTCGTGCGCGGGCGAACGGTCATGACGCGGACGGCAGCATCGCTTTCGTGGCGCGCGGACGTCCAGCGCGTCACGACGATTCCCGCAGGTTGCCCGCGGGGCCGTGGATCAGCCGCTGCAGTGCCTGCGCGTGGTCGCCCGGCAGCTCACCCTCGCCGCTCCAGTCCACCTGCGTCACGACGAACCCGAAGTCCTGCCAGCGGTAGCGCGCGAGTCGATGTCGCGTGGGCGAGAGCCACTCGTGCACCAGCAGCGTGCCGCGGGCCTCGGTCGATCCGAACGCGTCGAAGCGCCCGGCCAGCCGCGTGCCCCGCCACAGCGGCGCGCAGCGATCGCCGTCGAAGCCGTACACGTGCAAGCGATTGGCCGGCACGGGATCGAACTTCGCCGGCTTGTGCAGCGCCACGATCGCGTCGAGCCGGCCGTCACCGTCGACGTCGTCGAGCAGCAGGCCCCAGGCGCCGGGCAGCGGCTCGCAGCGCACCGGCAGCACCGCGCCGCCGCGCGCCAGCCACAGTGAACCCGTGCCCCCCGCGTCGCGGGCCAGCCACAGCGCGCCGTCGCGCAGCGGCGCCGCGGCCACGCGCGCGAGTCCGGACGGCAGCGCGGTCGCGGGCGGCGGGGCCTGCTGCAACGGCGGCGGAGCGTGCGTCGCGGGGGCGTGGCAGGCGGCCATCAGCGCGCCCACGCCGATGGATGCGGCCCGACGCAGCCACCGCAGCGCGCGCGCCGTGGACACCACGCGGCAGAGTAGCAGAGCCGCGCGCGCGCGAGCCCGGTGCGCGAAGTCACCGGTGCCCACGCGGCTGCGCCGGCGCTTGCGGATGCACACGCGCGCCGCGACGCGTGGCCCGCGACGAACGGTTGTACGCTCCGCCCGTGGCCATCAACAAGACCCTCGTCGATCTGCTGGGCAAGGATGCACCGGGCTTGCTCGAGCACACCTGCAAGACCATCTCGCGCGAGCAGCTGCACCTGCCGGGCCCGGATTTCGTCGATCGCATCTTCGCCGCCAGCGATCGCAACAACCGCGTGATGTCGAGCCTGCAGCGGCTGTACGGCAGCGGTCGCCTCGCCAACACCGGCTACCTCTCGATCCTGCCGGTCGACCAGGGCATCGAGCACTCGGCCGGGGCATCGTTCGCGAAGAACCCCGCCTACTTCGATCCCGAGAACATCGTGAAGCTGGCGATCGAGGGCGGCTGCAACGCGGTCGCGTCGACCTTCGGCGTGCTGGGTCTGGTCGCGCGCAAGTACGCGCACAAGATCCCGATGATGGTGAAGATCAACCACAACGAGTTGATGACCTATCCCAACCGCTTCGATCAGGTGATGTTCGGCACCATCGACCAGGCCTACGAGATGGGCGCGGTCGCGGTCGGTGCGACCATCTACTTCGGCTCGCCCGAGAGCACGCGGCAGATCGTCGAGGTCGCGCAGGCGTTCGCCCACGCGCACCAGCGCGGCATGGCCACGGTGCTGTGGTGCTACCTCCGCAACCCCGCGTTCAAGCGCGACAAGGACTATCACGTCAGCGCAGACCTGACCGGCCAGGCCAACCACCTGGGCGTGACGATCGAGGCCGACATCGTCAAGCAGAAGCTGCCCGAGAACAACGGTGGCTACCTCGCGCTCGACAGCGGTGACTCGAGCTACGGCAAGCACGACAAGCGCATCTACAGCGAGCTGTCGACCGACCACCCCATCGATCTGTGCCGCTACCAGGTGGCCAGCGGCTACATGGGCCGCATCGGCCTCATCAACTCGGGCGGCGCCTCGGGGAGCAACGATCGCGCCGAGGCCGTCCGCACCGCAGTCATCAACAAGCGCGCCGGCGGCAGCGGCCTGATCTCGGGCCGAAAGGCGTTCCAGCGCCCGATGGCCGAGGGCGCGGCCTTGCTGCACCTGATCCAGGACGTCTATCTCGATCCTTCGATCACGATCGCCTGAGGGCGTCCCTCAAGGGATCGCCGGGGCTCGGCGCGGCTCGCTTCGGGCCGCGCAGAAGTGCCGCCGGCCCTGGGAATTCGGCCATCACGCCGCATGATAGCGTCAGGGGCCGCGCGGGAACGTGCGCGGACGTGATGGGCGAAGCGCCGACCAAGGGCATTCTCGACGCCGAGTCGCTCGGCCAGGTCCTCGCACACATGCGCGAGGGCTTCCAGGTCATCGGCAGCGACTGGCGCTACCTCTTCGTCAACGACGAGGTCTGCCGGCAGGGGCGGCAGCCCGCCGAGGCGCTGCTGGGGCGCACGATGATGGAGGTCTACCCCGGCATCGACGCCACGCCGCTGTTCGGCCGGCTCTCGCGGTGCATGCGTGAGCGCGTCGCGGACGAGTTCGAGAACGAGTTCACCCACGTCGACGGCACCCGCGAGTGGTTCGAGGTGCGCGTGCAGCCGGTGGCGGTCGGCATCTCGGTGCTGACGCTCGACGTCAGCGTGCGCAAGTCGCTGGAGCTGCAGCTGCGCCACTCGCAGAAGATGGAGGCGATCGGGCGGCTGGCCGGTGGCGTCGCGCACGACTTCAACAACATCTTGACCGCGATCTCCACCTTCGCCGGGTTCGCGGCCGAGCGCGTCGCGTCGGACAAGCAGGCCAGCGAGGATCTGTCCGAGGTGTTGCGGGCGGCGTCGCGGGCCGGTGAGCTGGTCAAGCAGCTGCTCGCGTTCTCGCGACGGCAGCCGATCACACCCAAGGTGCTGTCGCTCGACGAGCTGGTCGCGCGCGTGGTCACGATGCTGGGGCGCATCGTCGGCGAGACCATCGAGCTCGAATTCCGTCCCAGCGCCGCGCTGTGGCCGGTGCGCATCGATCCCGGCGCGTTCGAACAGGTGCTGGTCAACCTCGCGGTGAACGCCCGCGATGCGATGCCGCGCGGCGGTCGCCTGACCATCGAGACCGGCAACGTCGTGCTCGACCAGAACCACCGCATGGCCAAAGGTGGCGAGGTCGAACCCGGCGACTACGTGATGCTCGCGATGACCGACGAAGGCTCGGGCATGGACGAGACCACGATGGCGCTGCTGTTCGAGCCCTTCTTCACCACCAAGCCCTTCGGTCGGGGCACGGGCCTGGGGCTGTCGACGTGCTACGGCATCGTGCGCCAGGCCGGCGGTCACATCTGGGTGTACAGCGAGGTCGGGCGCGGCTCGACCTTCAAGATCTACCTGCCGCGTGTCCGCGAGACCCCGCTGGCGATCAGCGAGGGCGGTGCGCCGGCGGCGTCCATCGTCGGGCGCGAGACCGTGCTGGTGGTCGAGGACGACGCGCAGGTGCGCGAGATCGTGGTGCGGGTGCTGTCGGGCCTGGGCTACCGCGTGCTGGCGGCACCCGACGGCGACGTCGCGCTGCAGCTGCGCGAGCAGCACGGCGCGATCGACCTGCTGCTGACCGACGTGGTCATGCCACGCATCTCCGGCCGCGAGCTCGCGACCCGCTTGCAATGGGTGCAGCCGGGGCTCAAGGTACTGTTCATGTCGGGCTACTCCGAGGACGCGATCGTCCACCACGGCGTGCTGGAGCCTGGGATCGAGCTGCTGCCCAAGCCGTTCACGCCCAAGGCGCTGGCGCAGCGCGTTCGCGACGTGCTCGACGGCAAGCGCGCCCCGTGATCCGCGTCGATCGACTGGCGACGGGGCTGACGGCCCTGTGCGTGCTCGCGTGCGAGCCCCGCTCGCCTGCACCGGCGGCCGCTCCACCGTCCGATGCGGCCCTCGACCGCGGTGCGGTCACGCCCGCGTCGGTGCAGCCGGCCGCGGCGACGCCGTCGCCCGCACCGGCGGCTGCGCCCGCGATGGTCGACGCACCCTCGCGGCTGCGCGCGCGCGTGCGCGAGGTCGAGGCGGGCGTGCAGCCGGGGTTGGCCGCGTTCGTCGATCAGCTGCCCGAGGGCGGTCGCGTGTGGGTCGGGCGCATGGCCGGCAACGGCGATCGCGAGGTGTTGGTGTACGTCCCGCCCGGCGCGCGCGACGACGCGGCGTTCGAGATCATCGTGCACTTCCATGGCACGCACAGCGAGCACGTGCAGGCCAAGGCGCCCGGGCTGCCGAAGAAGACGTGGGTCGGGTGGAATCGATTGCAGCAGACCCTCGACGCCGCGACCGCGCTGCAGACCCAGCGCGGCACCAACGTGGCGCTGGTGTATCCCGTGAGCGCGGGCAAGCGCCCCGACCCCGGGCACACCGGCTGGTGGAACAAGGAGTACGACCGCGTGTGGATGCGGCCGGGCGTCGATGCGGCGCAGCGCAAGCGCGACCACGACTCGTTCCCGCAGCTGCTCGACGAGGTCCGCACGCTGCTGCGCGAGCGCTTCGGCGTGCACGAGAGCAAGCTGCCCGCACGCGTGCTCGCGGAGGGGCACAGCGCCGGCGGCATCGCGCTGTTCAACATCGCGGCGGTGGCCCAGGCCGCAGGTGAGCCCGCGGCCGTGTCGGAGTACCTGTTCCTCGACGCGAGCTTCCAGGGCTGGGCCGACGGGTGCTGGGCGGCGATCCAGGCCGGCAAGCAGGACGCGAAGGTCTCGATCGTCGTGACCAAGGGCGGCATCGCGGATCCGTTCGGCAAGTCCGACCCGTGGTGCACGCGGCTCGAGCAAGCGGCGGCGCAGTGGTCCACGCTCGCGGGCCACTGCCACGGCAAGCACCAGGGGCGCAGCTGCGCGGAGCTCGAGGCCGACGCAACCGCGTGGCCGGACTTCCAGGCGTGGTGCGACGCGATGAAGGACGAAATGCGCGCCGTGGACGGTGTCTACGTGCACACCACGCGCGTGCCCCACGGCGAGCAGCCGCGCCACTTCGTCGGAGGCCTCGAGCTGCCCGACGATCGACGATAGCTACTGCGACGGGCGGCTGCCGTCGACGCGATAGCGCGCGAGATCGACGTGGATGTGATTGCGGTGCGCGCGATCGAAGTACGGCGTGACGACGACCGAGAACACCTGATCGTCGAACAGGCGGTTCGCCAGCCGTCGCAGGAACCGACCGGCCTCGGGCGGTTCGTCCTCGTCGGGTCGGAAGTCGCGCAGCACGTCGGCGGTCTTGCCGCCCGCGAAGTGGAAGCGGCGCAGGTCGATGCCGTTGGCGAAGCTGTGCTCGCTGACGAGATCGTACAGCGCCATCTTGCGGCAGTTGTACGTGCCCAGATGATCGATCGACTCGATGCGTCGGCCCAGCTCGGCCTGCGCGACCTCCTGCGCGACCAGCTCGAAGTCGGCGAGCGCGAGCGCCATGCCGCAGGTCAGCAGCGGCGACGAGCTGTACTCGATGTCGCCGGGTCCGCGTTTGTAGCGCACGACCTGCTCGGCGCCGCACATCGGCACGCCGTCCACCTTCTGGCCGACGCCGATGCGCGCGCTCTTGAAGCGAACGCCCTTGGCCGCGAGCTTGGCCTCGCAGTCGGCGATCGGCGGCGGCGGGCCCAGCTCCTGATCGTTGTCGGGGTCGAGATCCGCGTGGGCGAACGCGGACACGGGCGCCGGATCGGGCTCGGGCTCGACCGCCGTGGTCTCGGGTTCGACCGCGGACGGCGTCGGCGTCGTCGACGGGCGCGCGCTCGCGTCGGGCCGCGGCACCGTGCCGGCACTGGGCGCCGGCGCGGCCGCGGTTGCACCCGCGGGGCCGCAGGCCGCGGCGCCCGTCATCACCGCGAACAGGCTCCAGGCCGCGTGGCGGGCGAAGCGGTGCACGTCGGTTCCAACGTACCAGCGAACGCCGAGGTTCATGCGGATCCGCGTTGCACCGCGGTCCGCAGCTGCGGCGGCGGCCGCTGCTAGACTGCCCGCCGCGGTGCCGCGCGGTGCAGATCCCGAGGATCACGAGCGCTTCGCGCCCGCGCGCGTGCAGGTGCTGCTGCGCGCGACGCAGGAGTTGTCGTGGCTGCTGGGCCGCGGCTACGCCGAGCCGTCCGCGCTGGCGCTGGTCGGCAACCGCCACGCGTTGCACAAGCGCCAGCGCGACGCGGTGATGCGCTGCGCCTGTGGTGACGACGCCCGCGCGCAGCGCGGTGCCCGGCGCGTGCACGCGCTCGCCGGCGCTGCGCTCGCGATCGACGGCTTCAACTGCCTCATCACGCTGGAGTCGGCGCTCGCCGGCGCGCCGGTCTTCCGCGGTCGCGACGGGGTCGTGCGCGACATCGCGAGCGTGCACGGCAACTGGCGTGAGGTCGAGACCACCGAGACCGCGCTCGCGCGGCTGACCCAGAGCCTGGCCGCGCTCGCGCCGGCCTCGGTGTGCTGGTACCTCGACCGTCCCATCGCGCGCAGCGGTGCGCTCGCAGCCACGCTCGAGCGGATCGGCCGCGAGCGCGGGCTGCCGTGGCGCGCCGACGTCGTCTTCGATCCCGATCGCGCGCTGGTCGAGACCACCGCGGTGGTCGCCAGCGGCGACGCCGGCGTGCTCGATCGCTGCGGTCCGTGGATCGATCTGGTCGCCGATGCGATCGCGCGACCGCCCGCGCTGTCGCCGTGGCTCATCCCGCTGGACGACGCGTAGCCGAGGTGCGCTCGGCGTAGTGCCGCGGGTCGACCGGCTTGACCCGCAGGTTCACCACCAACGCGATCGCGAGCAGCACCGCCATGAGGATCATCGTGCTGTCGTAGAGCCCGCTGGACGGATCGGGCGTGCCCGGCGGCACCAGGTCCATCAGCTTGGCGATCGTCACGCTCTTGGCAGCGACCAGCGCGTCGAGCTGGCTGGGGTCGCTGCCGAACGCGGCGGTGAAGCGCGCGGGCTCGACCATCGCCGCGAGCTCGCCGATGGCCTTGGCCTCGGCGCGCGCGCGCAGGTTGGTCAGCAGCACCGGGCCCAGCACACCCGCCAGACTCCAGGCCGTGAGCGCGCGACCGTGGATGCCGCCGACGTACTTGCTGCCGAAGATGTCGGCGAGGTACGCGGGGAAGGTCGCGAAGCCGCCGCCGTACATCGTGAACACCAACATCGTCACGGCGTAGAACGCGATCAGCCATGCGACCGCACCGGTGCTGCCGTGCGCGGCGATCCACGGGATCGACAGGTACAGGCACGCGCCGGCGGCGAAGAAGATCGTGTACATGCGCTTGCGGCCCAGCGGATCCGACAGGCTCGACCACGCGAAGCGGCCGATCATGTTGAACACGCTGATCATCAGCACGTAGGTCGCCGCGAACGCGCCGTCGACCACGGCCGGCAGCGCGCGGCCGAAGATCTCCGTCATCATGGTCTTGGCCACGCCGAGCACGCCGATGCCGGCGGTGACGTTGAAGCACAGCAGCACCCACAGCTGCCAGAACTGCGGCGTGCGCATGGCCTCGTCGATCTCGACGTCGTGGCGCGTGATCAGCTTGTCGGCCGCCTGGGTGTCGTCCGACGGTGGGGTCCAGCCGGCCGGGCGCCAGCCCTCCGGCGGCACGCGGTAGGCGAACGACGCGATCATCATCACGCAGAAGTACGCCGCCGCGAGCACGAAGAAGGTCTCCGCGACGCCGGCGTTGCCGGTGCCGACGACGTACACGCCGGGATCGGCGGGCACCGTCATCGCCGCGACCTCGTTGGCACCGACGACCACGACCTCGCGCAGCTCACCGCCGACGCTGGCGAGCCGGCGACCGCCCTCGGTCACCAGCGCGACCGCGTCGGTCGGGCCGAGGTAGTCGGGCAAGCGATGGAAGCGTGCGACCAACCACTGCTCGAGCGGCGCGGCGATGATGGCCCCGCCGCCGAAGCCCATGATGGCCATGCCGGTGGCCATGCCGCGCCGATCCGGGAACCACTTGATCAGCGTGCTGACCGGCGAGACGTAGCCCAGCCCCAGGCCGGCGCCCGCGACGATGCCGTAGCCGAGGTAGAGCAGCCACAGCTGCTGCAACGAGATCGCCAGGCCGGCGAGCGCGAAGCCGCCGCCGTAGCAGCATGCCGCGGTGACGCCGACCATGCGCGGGCCCACGCGCTCGAGCCACTTGCCCGCGATCGCGGCGGTGATGCCCAAGGTCGCGATCGCGACCGAGAACACCCACACCACCTGGCCCAGCGTCCAGTCGTCGGCGCTGCTGGTCGCGACGCCGCGCAGCTTGGTCAGCGGTGGGTTGAAGATGCTCCACGCGTAGACCGAGCCGATACATAGATGGATCGAGATCGACGCCGGCGGTACGCGCCAGCGGTTGAAGCCCGCGGCGGCGACGATCCTCTCCTTGCGCAGGGCCTCGAACACCGGCTCACCACAGGCACGCGAACTCGTCGTTCAGAAGCTGCGTGCAGCTCATCCCACGGGGGCAGTCGATATCGGACTGGCAGTCGATGCCGCAGGTGTCGAACGACACGTTGCACACGGTGCCGTCGGCACAGCCGGCACCGCACGGGGGCATGCAGGTGCCGATCGGGTTGCCGATGGCGATGCAGGTGAAGACGTCGTCGCACGGCATCTGCTCGCCGCACTGCCCGAACGGCATGCACGCGCCGCCGGGTCCGCCACAGCCGAGGCAACCGCTCAGATCCAGCGTGGTGCAGTCCGCGGCGCAGCTCAGCGAACCGCCGGCGTAGCCCAGCGACTCGCAGCTGCTGCCGCCGAAGTCCTCGCCGTCGCACTCCTCGTCGGCGTTCATCACGCCGTCGCCACACATCGCCGGGTCGGTGGTCGTGGTCAGCGTCGTCGACGCGGAGGTGGTCGCGTTGGTGGTGGTTGCCGGCGCCGTGGTCGACATCGTCGCGCCGGTGCTGCCCTCGCTGTCGTTGCCGCTGCTGCCACCACCGCCGCTGGTCGCCTCGACACCACCGTCGAGCGTGGTCGCGACGCTGCCGACCGATCCCGCGCTGGTGCCGGTGCCTCCGCCCGAGCCGGTGCCGGTGTCGACGTCGACGCAGTCGCCGCCCAGACCGTCACCGGCGTGATCGCCATAGCGCTGACCCGAACCGCACGCGGGATCGGGAAAGCTGCACCAGCCGCTGGGTTGGCACATGCCCGCGACGCCCGCGTCGACGCACTGGCTCGAGGCCTCGCACGCGTAGGCCCCCGGGCCGCAGCCCGCGAGCAGCGACGCGATCGCGGCGACGAGGCAGACGCGCACGATCGCGATCGTAGCAACAACTCGGCGGGTTCAGGGAGCCGCGCGCGGCCGCGTGGGCACCCGGCCCCGGCGGCGTCGCAGCCACGGCAGCGCGATCGTCCACAGGGCTGCGCCCGCGCCCCGATCCGACGCGCTCGCGCAGGCGCAGCCGGACGCATCCGCTGCGCCGTCGTCCGCTGCGCCGGCGGCCGTGGTCGTGCCGCCGTCGGCACCACCGGTGCTCGCGCCGTCGCTGCCTCCGCCGCCGTCGCTCGCACTGCCGCCGTCGCTGCCGTCGCCGCCGCTGCTGTCGCTGCCGCCCTGCGGCGGCGGCGTGGGCTCGGTCGGCGAGCCGGTGCCCGGCGGATCGAACAGCGACGAGGCCACGCCGATCGTGCACGCGTCGGGATCGGGCACGCTCGCGCCGTCGGCCGGCGGACCGTGGCGCACGATCAGCGTCGGGCGATCCGACGGTTGCCAGCCGCCCTCGGACGACACGAAGTACTTGCCGGTGTTCGCGGTCCAGTCCGCGCCGTACAGCGCGAGCGACAGCGGCTCACCGCGCGCGACCGCCCGCGCGACCATCGGCGTGAGCTCGAAGCGCACGCTCTTGCCGTGGCTGCCCGCGGGGATCTCGGGCGTGACCTCGCCGTAGCCGACGTTCTCCGCCGCGACCGGTGCGCTGTTCCAGGTCACGCCCTGCTCGAGCGGAAGATCGGTCCACGCACCTTCGAGGCGGTGCACCTGCATGCGACTGGTCTGCACCTCGAAGCTGGGATCGCCGGGGTCCTCGTCGGTGTCGCCACCGAAGTGGAACATGCGCAGCTCCGCGCCGGTGACGACGTCGCCGGCGGGGATCGCCGCGCTCAGATCCCACGACAGCAGCGTGCGCGAGAAGAAGCACAGGTGGATCGGGCGCGCCTCGGGGTGCACGAACAGGTCGTGCGCGGTGCCGAAGCGCGTGTCCATGCAGGTCTCCCACGCGTAGTCCTGCGGCGCGCCGCCGCCGTCGAGCCAGCGCTGCTCGATGAACGCGTGGCCGCCGACGGTGACGTCGCGCATCGGTGCGGCGTCGGGATCGAGCACGGTCTCGTGCTCTTCGATCACCTCGGGCGGTTGGTACGGCGCCTGGTGCATCACCAGCGTGCCCCAGCTGCGGCTGTCGTCGAGCTCGACCCACGCCGGCCACGCGTGCGACTCGCCCGGGCCCGCCTGGCTCGAGCCACGCTGCGACGGCGGCGGATCCATGGTGGTGTCGCCATCGCTGGGATCGTCGATGTCGTGCACGCGCACGGCCAGCTTGATCACCGCGCCGGACTCCGGCTCGAGCGCGCTGCCCAGCGCCGCCCACGGCACGAACAGATCCCAGGTGCTGCCGTTGTCGAACTCGGTGGTGTTGTCGCTCGGGCCGGGGTCGGCGTTCCACGAGCTGCCGTGCGCGTGGTACCAGGGCCGGCCGGCCGCGACCGCGTCGTCGATCGCGGTCCAGCCGTCGCGGCCTGCGGCCCACGTGCGCGTGGCCAGGTGCGGCAGCGCGCTGTCGGGGAACTGCACCGGGTCGTTGTACGGGTACGCCGCGACCAACACGCGCAACGCGTCGTCGCTGGGCACGCCGTCGTCGCGCGGCGAGGGATCGATCGCGATCTCGATCGCGTCCCACGCGGTGGGATCGCCGAGCAGCTGCCCGTTCCACTGCACGCCGTCGCCCAGCACCCACCACACGAACAGATCGGCGACGTTGAGCGACAGCGCCAGGCCCTCGGCGTCGTAGCTCGCGCGCAGCTCGGCGTAGTTGGCGTTGCGATCGAAGCGGCCCATCCACGTCACGCCCGCGCGTCCGAGGTCGTGGCCGTGGTCGCCGGGCCAGCTGCGCTCGGCCATGGGCTTGGCGTCGAAACGCGGCACGTTGAGCACGCGACACTCGGCAGCGCGCAGCGGCGACGACAGCAGCGACGTGCCGGCGCACGCGACCACCGACCAGGCGATACAGCGGAGCATGACCGCAGCATCGGCGGCGTGGCGCCGCGCGGTCAAAGTGCGTACGCCGGCCCTCCGGCGGCGTACGCAATCCGTTGGACGCGCCGCGCTACTCGAACACGTGGCCGCAGCCAGGCGGCGTGGCCGAGCCCTCGGCGCTGCCCAGGAACATGTCCTCGAGCACGAGCTGGCCGTCGTCGTCGATGCGCGCGGTGCCCTCGGCGTCGATGTCGGGCGGCACGTACGCGCCGCCTTCGACCGTGAGCGCCAGCGCGCCGGTGTCCGGATCCCAGGTGAAGCTCGCGGTGTAGTCGACGTAGCTCTCGAACGGCGTCCAGGTGATCCAGGCCTCGCCGTTGTCGAAGAAGGCCAGCTCGAGGATGAGCGCGCGCGGGGTGAACGGATCGCCGCCGTCGCACGGCAGCTGCGAGAGCTCCGACCACGTGCGCACGATCGGCTGCTGCAGCGGTACGTAGGTCGTCACGTCCTTGGTCACGATGCGGCGGCCGTCTTCGATGTCCGCGGTGACGGTGTAGACCGTGCCGGCCGGAGTGTCGGCGTCGATGGTCAACACGCCGTCGGCATCGATGCTGGCGCCGTCGGTCGGCGCGATGGACCAACGCGCGCAGGCCATGACCGGATCGGGGAAGCCGGTGTAGAGCGTCGCCAGCGACAGCGGCGTGGCGGTGCCCACGGCGACCTGGTCGAACAGCCCGGCCCAGATGAACGCGTCTTGCAGCGTGGTCTCGTCGAGCGGCGGCAGATCGCACGCCGCGGTGTCGCTGCCGGTCGAAGTGGCCTCGCCGCTGCTGCCGTCGCTCGCGTCGGACGACGTGCTCGCGTCGGTGCTGCCGGAGTCGACGCCGACAGACGCGGACGATTCCGAGGCGGTGTCGTCCTCACCCACGGTCTCGCGCGCGCACGCGCCCGTCCACAGCAACAGTCCGCACAGCGCGCGCCGCCCCCATCCACGTGCCACCAAGTCCATGTGGACATGGTAGCCGCCGGCGCACGCCGGTTCGCTGCGGGTGTCGGATCAGCCTTCGACGTCGGGCGGATCGAGCGTCCAGGCGCCGCGCATGTTGTGGTTGTTCAGCTCCTGGCCCGGCAGCCAGATGGCGGGGTGGCTGGGATCCTGGCCCGGCTGCGGGTTGGCGTCGACCGCGGTCAGCCACAGCTGCTTGCGGCGGGTCGCAGGATTGACGTCCAGCAGCGTGTTGCCGTACGTGCGCTCGGAGACGAACACCAGCCAGAAGTAGCCGCCGCGCTCCTCGGGCATGAACGTGGGCTCGTAGCAGGCGCTGCTCTGATCGGCGGTCAGCTCGCCGACGCCGCACGCGCGCGCGAGCTGCAGCTGGGTCGCGCCGGTCTCGTCCGCGATCCACAGCTCGCCCTGGGCACCGCGCGTGCGCGCCTGCGTCGCCGCGCCGTAGGCGATCCACAGCGAGTCCGGGCTCCACGTCGGGTACACGATGGTCGGGCGCGTCGCCTCGGGCGCGACGATCTGCATGGTCTGGCTGAATGCGGCCGGCGCGACGTCGACCGCGGTGACCCACAGCGACGACGCGGTGAAGTCGAGCCAGTTGCCGTTGGTGCGCACCGCGAACGCGATCTTGTCGCCGTCGGGCGACCACGCCGGATGCACCGGCGAGCCGGTGCCGGTGGAGAGCGTCGCCATCGACGTGAGCTCGTTGAACGGCGACAGCGTGAGGTACGAGGATCCGCCGGTGTCGTCCGCGGGGTTCGACTGTCCCCACAGCACGTGCTCGCCGGTGGGCGAGATCGCCTGCAGGCCCGAGGCCGAGTCGGTCGCGTACAGCGACGCGCCGGTGCCGGTCTCGAAGGTGCCCCACGGGCTGTAGCCGCCGTGGAACGACGCCACCAGCGTGGCGCCGTCCGAGGAGACCGAGTGACACGCGACACAGGTGACGCCGGGCGGCTTCTGCAGGAACTGCTCGGGCGCGCTCGCGCCGACCTTGAGCCGCACGACGTTGCCGTTGTTGACCTCCCAGTAGTAGATGGTCCCGACCAGATCCGCGGTCGAGATGGTCCAGGTCTTCGACACCGGCAGGTACGCGGTCACGCCGTCGTAGCGCTGCACCGACGCGGTGATGTCGCCGTCGACCGACGCGGTGAGCTTGGCCCAGATGTCGTGCGGCGCGGTCGGCAGCACGAACTGCGACGGCGGCAGCGTGCCGAAGTACTCGTACTCGAAGGTCGGCGCGTCGAAGTGGATGCGATAGACGTCGGTGGCACCGGCGCCCTGCCACTGCATCACCGGCGCGGTCAGGCCGTGCGGGAACACGGTCTGGTCGTAGGGATACAGCACCGCCAGCGCGGGGTCGGGCGTGATCGCGCCGTCGAAGAGCTGCTTGACGTTGGCCGGTACCGCCTCGGGATCGTCGGCGTAGTGCAGCTTGACCGTCAGCGTGGTCGAGCCGCTGCCGTCCGCGCCCGAGAAGTCGATCTGCGCCAGGCCGCCCTCGATGCCCGAGGCGAGGAACTCACCGGTCGACGCGTCGAGGCCACCGATGTCGAGGTTGTCGATCGACCACAGGCCCTCGAGCTCGACCTCGGTGCCGTCGCCGCGCACGCCGGTCGCGGTGAACTGCACCGGGGTCGCGGCCACGCCGCCTTGCACGTCGACGACCGCGGCCTGCGGTTCGATGCGGATCTCGACGAACGCGCCGGGCTCGCCGGTCGAGCCGTCGGCCGCCTCACCACTCGAAGCCTCGTCGCCCGCGCTGGTGCCGGCCTCGCCCGAGCCCGTGTCGCCGACGCTGAGCACGCCCTGGCTCGCGTTGCCTTCGGACTCGCGTCCGCCGCCAGGGGCGCTGCACGCGACACACAGGATCGAGCCGAGGAGCCAACGGCGCACGGAGGGCATCGTGTGGCCTTCGACCCCCGGGCGCCGCAGTTTTTCCGGGCGGCCGCGCGCGCCTTCGCGGGTTTCGATGCTGCGCGCGGTGTTCCCTTCGCGGCCCCGTGATCCCCCGCGCACGCGCGCAAGGGGGATCGACCTTCAACCTGGTGGCGGTGGTGTCACGAAGCAGTCGATCGTCGTGACGATGCGGAAGTTCGACTCGTCGGTGTGGCGCTCGGCGTGGAAGATGTCCATCGCGTAGGTCTCGCCGATCGTCAGGCCCATGGTGTCCATGTCGACCGAGGCCTCGAGCGCAGGGTGTAGGCCGCCGAGATCGATCGCGAGGCGGCCGTCGACGAACATCCACAGATCGTCGTCGCCGCGGAACGTGAACACCTCGCCACCGCCATAGGTGAAGCTCGTGTGCACTTCCGTGGTGAAGTGATAGTTGTGTGGATTGCCTTCGTCGCCGAAGCCCATGCCATCGATGGGGAAGAACGCGCTGTTGTCGTAGACGAAGGAGCCCGGTGTCTCCTCGACCAGCGTGAGCTCGATCGGAAACGGCATGTTGACGCCGGGCACGTCGTGGTACCACTGCGCGAAGCTCTCGGCGCTCGTGATCATCGGCGCGCCGGCGTACGCGGGATCGAGACTCGGCGTGCTGTCGCCTCCGAGCTGCGGCAGCACGAGTCCGACCGAGGCGACGTCGCCGCTGTAGTCCTCGAAGTCGGGGTGCGCGGCCTGGAAGTCGCGGATCGTCGCCTGCAGTCCGTCGCAGGGCTCGCCCGCGGTGTCGACCGGCGGTGTGTCGCCGAGCCCAGCGGCGAGGTCGAGCTTGTCGCCGGAGTCGCCCGCCGATGCCGCTTCGCTCGCGCCGGCCTGCGTCAGCGAGCCCTGCGTCAGCCCGACGCTGGGGTCGCTCGCGGTCTCGTGCGGCGCTGCGACGTCGCCGCACGCGCTCGCGACGAGCACGACCGCGAGCCGAAGCGGGGGCGGGCTGCGCACGGAAGTCAGGGTTTCGCGGCGAGGCGGTCTCGTGCAAGCGAGCATCCCCGGGGGGCCTGCGCGGGGCCGACCCCTGGGGTCGCTCCCCATGCCTGTCGGGCGCGCGCAGCCCGTGCGACCATGCCAGCCCGTGCGCCACACCCCCGGCAACACGATGGCGGAGACCCAGTCGATCGGGGTCGAGCCGGTCGCGACCGAGCGGCGCACCGGCAGCCTCATCGAGAAGCTGCAAGGTGGTGCAGTGGCCGAACGGCCACGCGACGCGTGGATCTCGGCGGTGCTCGACGGCGAGGCGCCCGAGGCGGTGCCGCTGGTGCCGTTGCGACCGGGCGACGCGATCCCCGGCACGCGCTACGTCATCGAGCGCTGGCTCGGCGACGGCGGCATGGGCGTGGTCTACGAGGCCCGCCACGTCGACATCGAGCGCCACGTCGCGATCAAGGTCCTGCGCCAGGAGTTCTGCCGCAAGCCGCTGGTGATGTCGCAGTTCCGCAACGAGGCGCGCATCGTCGGTCGCATCGGTTCGCGGCACATCGCCGAGGTGTTCGACTTCGCCGAGCTGCCCGACGGTCGCCTGCTGTTCGTGATGGAGCTGCTGCGCGGGCAGACCGTGGCCAAGGCCCTGCGCGCGGGGCCGATGGCACCCGAGCGCGTGATCGCGATCATGCGGCAGGTGTGCAAGGCGCTCGCGGCCGCACACGCCATCGACGTGGTCCACCGCGATCTCAAGCCCGACAACATCGTGCTGTGCACGGCCGAGGGGCGCGAGGACTTCGTCAAGCTGCTCGACTTCGGCGTCGCCATCGTGATGTCCGACGCCGGCGTCGCCACGCACCTCGCGGCCGGCACGCCGTGGTACCTCGCGCCCGAGGTCATCGCCGGGGCGCCGATCGAC
Organism: Nannocystaceae bacterium; assembly: GCA_019694555.1. GTDB lineage: Bacteria > Myxococcota_A > Polyangia > Nannocystales > Nannocystaceae > Xiheibacterium. The sequence goes on along the minus strand of JAIBBS010000059.1, from coordinate 7,278 downwards.
GCACGGGTCGACATCTACGCCGCGGGTTGCACCGCGTACGAGATGCTGACCGGGCGGCCGCCGTTCGACATGAAGGACCTCGACGGCGTGCTGCGGGCACACCTCGAGCAGCCACCGATGGCGCCGCACGAGCGCGTGCCCGAGATCCCCGCGGCGCTGTCGCGCGTGGTGATGCGTTGCCTGCAGAAGCCACGTGCCGCGCGCTACGGCACCATGGTCGAGCTCGAGGCCGCGCTGTGCGAGGCACAGATCGAAGCGCGGCTGCGCACCAGCTGGGACGATCTCGAGCTGCCCGAGGTCGAACCGGCGCGCAGGGCCGCGCTGCTGCAGCGCATGCCCGATCCGCGGCGGCCGGCGCGACGGCGGCGGCGCTGGGTCGTGGCGGGCCTGGGCCTGGTCGCCGGCACCGGCGTGCTGGTGGGGTGGTTGGCGTCGCAGCCCGCGGATCTGTCTGCGCGCGCGCCGATCGACGCGCTGGTGGTCGAGGCCCACGAGGCCGCCGCGCAGAGCTACTTCGTCTATCCGCCGCCCGACGAGCCCGCGCGCATGACTGCGTTCCGCGCGGTGATCCAGCTCGAGGCGCGCGCCGACGAGCTCGGCGACGACGCCAGCGCCGAGGCGGCGCGCCTGCGCGACGAGTTCGCCAGCACGCTGGTACGCCTGGGCGACGAGTACTGGGCCCGCGATGGCGGCCGGCCCTTCGCGATCGACTACTACGCCGAGGCGCTGATGTTCCAGCCCGAGCTCGAGCAGGCGCAACGACGCGTGGCGATGACCCCGGGCCAGCTGGCGGCGCTGCGCGACAAGGCCGAGCGCACCGACTTCACCGAGGCCGAGCTGATCGCAGCCGAGCCGCTCATCGCGTTGGCCGAGTCCGATCCGACCCGGCGCGACGAGAAACTCACGGCGCTGCAGCAGCGATCGCGTCGCGCTGCGACCACCGACGAGAGCCTCGCGCGGCTGTCACGCTCTTCGGCCGCGGTCGCGAAGCGATCGTCCGCAGCGGCGCGACCGACCGAGTCCGCACCCACCGCGGCCGCACCCGCAGCGCCGCCGGACGTCCTCGCCGTCGCGCCGCCGGCCCCAGCCGCCGATCCCGCGGCCGGTGACGCGGGCACCGAGAGCGACGAGTCGACGCGCGAACCCTCGGCGCGCGATCCCGAGGCGGCGGCCGAGCTGGTGGCCGAGGGCGAGCAGGCGCGCAAGCAGGGCGCGCGCGCAGCCGCGGCGCGTGCGTTCGAACGCGCGCTCGCGCTGGATCCTCGCGCCCACGCAGCCATCATGGGCCTGTCCGATCTCGCCTTCGATGCCGGCGACTACACGCGCGCGGCCACGCTCGCGCGCCGGGCAGTGAAGCTCGCGCCGCGCAACGGTGGCTATCGCGTGCGCCTGGGCGACGCGTACTTCAAGGCCTTCCGCTACGAGCAGGCGATGACCGAGTACCGCGAGGCCGAGTCGCTCGGCCATGCTGCCGCCGCGGGTCGCATCGCCAAGGTCGCCGACAAGCTGCGCTGACGCGCGGCCGCGCCCGCCTCAGAAGCGCAGCACGAGCCCACCGGGCCCGGGTCGCAGCGCCGCACGGCGATCGCGGTGACGCTTGCGATCGAGCACCAGCAGCGCCACGCCGGTCGCGAGCGCGGCGACGCCGACCACGAGCGTGCCGATGCCCGCGCCGAGGCTGTCGTAGCGGTACTTGCAGTGGCCCTCGATGTCGATGTTCATGCCCGAGCAGCGCGACTTGATCGGGGCTTCGTCGAGCACGACCAGGCCGATGCCGAGGCCGACGCCCGCGATGCCCGCGGCGGTCGCGACGGCGCCGCCGATGCGCAGGCCACGGCCGGCGCCGCGCGGCGCGTCCTCGCGCGGCAGTGCCACCAGCGCGAGCTCGACGTTCTCGCGGGTGCCCTCGACCGCGTCGACGCGGCGCAGCTGCGCGGCGTAGCCGGCCTTCTCCACGCGGACGTCGTGCGCGCCTGCGGGCACCGTCAGCTCGAGCGGCGTCACGCCGACGACCTCGCCGTCGACGATCACGCGGGCCCCGGCCGGTCGCGTGAGCACGTGCAGCACCGGCAGCGTCGACGCGGGCGCATCGGCGCGGCGCCGCAACACCGCCGCGATGTCGTCGACGGTGTCGGCGACCTCGTCGAGGCCGCAGATCTCGCAGCGGCGCGTCGCCTCGGCCAGCACGGCGCCGCCGCCGGCTGCGTCGACCAGCGCGGCGGTGATCTCGTAGTCGCGATCGTGGGCGGTGATCCGCGTGCGCACGAACCGGGTCGCGTGCGCGGCCTCGGCCTGGGCGCGCCAGCACGCCGCGTCCTCGCAGCGGGTCGAAGCGCCGGCCGCGGCCACACGGGCGCGACCGCCGAGGCCGTCGACCAGGCGCTGCTGCAGCTGCGCCCGCGTGGCGTCGGCGAGCTCGCCCTCGACGGTGATCGGCAGCACCACGACGTCGCGCTCGTCGACCTCGGGCTCGCGCGCGGTCCCGTCGGCGCGGGCCACCGGCGCGCCAGCGACGATCAGCATCGCGGCGAGCAGCGCCGCCGTGGGGGATCGGTCACGCATTGCAGTTGCCGTTGATGCACATGCCCGCGCAGGGCATGTCGCAGCCGCCGCAGTGGGCCTCGTCGGTGTCGGTGTTCACGCAGGCGTCGCCGCACAGCGTGTTCTGGCCGTTGCACTCGCACATGCCACCCTGGCAGCTCGAGCCCGGGGGGCACGGCGCGTCGCAGCCACCGCAGTGCGCCTCGCTGGTGTCCGTGTCCACGCACATGCTGTCGCACACGACCTGGCCCCCGACGGGGCACGATGCGACGCAGCCGCCCGCGGTACAGGTCTGGTTCTGCGGGCACGGCGACTGACAGTCGCCACAGTGCTGGGGATCGGTGTCGGTGTCGACGCAGCTGCCGCCGCACAGCGTCTGATCGGCCGGACAGACGCACTCGCCGCCATCGCAGATCTGCGTGCCGAAACAGTGCTGGTTGCAGTCGCCGCAGTTCTTCCGATCGCTCAGCACGTCGGCGCAATCGCCGGGACACTCGAGCGTGCCACCGGGGCACATGCTCAGGCACTCGCCGCCCTCGCAGAACTCGCCCGGCTTGCAGGGCTTGTTGCAGTCGCCGCAGTGGTCTTCGTCGCGGACGAGATCGACGCAGCTGTCACCGCACACGCTGAGCCCGCCGGCGCAGCCGGCGTTGCAGTTGCCGCCCTCGCACACCTGCGTCTCGCCACACGGCGCATCGCAACCGCCGCAGTGGTCGTGGTCGGTGTTGGTGTCGACGCAGTACTCGCCGCACGGGGTCGTGCCCAGCGGGCACTCGGTCGCGCAGGCCCCGTCGACGCAGAACAGACCCGGGTCGCACGCGTGCTCGCAGGTGCCGCAGTGCGCCGGTTCTCGCGCGAGGTCGACACAGATCACGCCGCAGGCGTCGGGTGCCTCGAGCGGACAGTCGAGCACGCACTGTCCCTCGAAGCAGACCTGCATCATCGCGCAGGGCTGGTCGCAGCCGCCGCAGTGCAGCACGTTGCGGTCGGTGTCGACGCAGCTGCCGCTGCACTCGATCGTGCCGGCCTCGGTGCATGCCGGACCGCCCGAGCCGCTGCCGCCGGTGCTGGTGCCCGTCGTGGTGCCGACGTCGGTCGCGCTCGCGCTGGTCTCGCTGGCGCTGCTGCCCTCGCTGCTCGCGGACGCCGGTCCGAGGAAGTCGGGGTTGAGCTCCGCGCACGCCAACGGCCACAGCGCCACCCACACGATGGCGACCGAGCTGCGGCGCTGCGGGGACCGTGACTGCACCCGTGCTGAACGTGCCTCACTGCGGCCACGATCGGTAGTCCCGACGGCGGCCTGTCGCAGTCGCGGTCGCGCCCGCACGTGCGCATCAGGCCGGGGAGGACGACCCCGTCAGGGCCTGTCGCAGCGCGGCCATGGTTGCCGCGGCGCGCGCGACGATGCGCAGCTCGACCGCGGCGGAGACCGCGGACTGGCCGGGATTGACCTCCACGGTGGCGTTCCCGCGGGCTCGGGCCTGCAGCACCGGCGCTGCGATGTACGGGAAGACACTCGTGGTGCCGATGGAGACGACGATGTCGAAGCCGCGCGCGAGCTCTTGCCGCAGGCGCGCGACCGCCTCGCCCGGCAGGGCCTCGCCGAACAGGACCACATCGGGGCGCAAGGTCGCGCCGCAGCGCGGGCACAGGGGCACCGGCGCGAGCGCAGCGTAGTCGGCGACGCGCTGCTGGAACTCACACGCGGTGCACGACAGGCCGTGGACATCGCCGTGGATCTCGATCACCTGGCGCGACCCTGCACGCCGGTGCAGTCCGTCCACGTTCTGGGTCAGCACCCAGACGTCGAGGCGCGATTGCAGCCACGCGATGACCTCGTGTGCCGCGTTGGGCTCGGCGTGACGCGCGGCCGACTCGATCACGTGGATGTACTTCCAGCACAGCGCCGGCGCGCGCGCGAGCATCTCGCCCGACAGCGCGTCTTCGATCGCGATGCCCTCGTCGGTCTGCTGGGCCTCGTACAAGCCGCCGATGCCGCGGTAGGTCGGCATGCCCGAGTCGGCGGAGATCCCCGCGCCCGTGATGAAGAGCGCGCGCCGTGCGGCCGCGACCATCGCGGCGAAGCGGTCGATGGTCGCAGCCCAGGGCGCATCGCCGGTCATGCGCCGGCGATCGTACCCGCGTCAGGGTTCGACGCGATAGGCCACGCCGTCGTCGATGGCGCCGGGGTCGTGGCCCTGGTCGTGCGCGACGACCACGTCGCAGCTGCCCTCGGTGGTGTTGCCCGAGCCGTCGGTCACGGCGTAGCCGACGTGGTAGACGCGGCCGTTGCTGCCGCCCTGACGCTCGGAGCGGACCGTCACCGCGTCGTCGGCGACGATGGCGACGTCGTCGATGGTGTGGCCGTCACCGCGATCGTCGTCGGGCTCGTCGCTCGAGACGTAGGTGACGCGCGCGGTCCAGTCGGGATCGCAGTCGTCCACCTCGGTGAAGCAGTCGGCCAGCGCGATGGTGTGCAGCTTGTGATTCGGTGGCCACAACGCGATGGTCTGCGTGGTCACGACCGGCGCGACCGGGTCGCGCACCTCGAGCGTGGTCTGGCACACCTGGTGACCCTGGTCGTCGACCACGACGATGTCGTGGTTGCCCGGCGGGAACGGCCCCGGCACCGGCTCGAGCGTGACGTCGTCGCAGCCGCCCTCGACCGCGACGTAGATCGCGTCGGGCACCTCGTCGGTATTGCAGTCGATCGACAGCGCTTCGTCGCACGACCATGCGTCTTCGTCGATCCCGTCCTCGGCCTCGAAGCAGATCGCGTCGAGGTCGCGGAACTCGGTCTTGGTCTCCACGGTGCAAGCCACGAGCACCATGGCGGCGATGATGAGGGTCGGTTTCATGGCGCGCGTTGGACCGGACCCCTCGACCGCGTTCCAACCCCGCGGACCCGCCGCGGCCAGGAAATCGACGCGATCGCCGGACGCGCGCGCGAGCCAGATCACCGAAAGCACGGCCGCCGCTGGGTTGCGTCAGGAGCTGCAGGAGAGCATGGAGCAGCCCACGCGCGTGCGCGCCCACTCGGGGCGTTTCGCCGCGAGGCGCTCGTGCTCGGGCTGTTCGTCGTAGGGGTGCTGCAGCACCGTCATCAACGTCGACAGCGGCGAGAGATCGCCCGCGGTCGCGGCGTCGATCGCCTCCTGCGCGAGGTAGTTGCGCAGCACGTACTTGGGATTGGCCGCGTCCATGCGCGCGCGCCGTCGGGCGGGCTCGTCGCCGTCGCGAGCGCAGCGCTCGTGCCAGCGGCGCAGCCACGCGAGCATGCGCGCGCGCGCGGCGGGGTCGACGGGATCGTCGTACCAGGCGTGCTGCACCGCCGACAGCCAGCTCGACGCGTCGAAGCTTGCGGTCGCGAGCGCGCCCAGGCGGCGGAAGAAGATCGTCATGTCGGTCGGGGTCTGCGACAGCGTCGCGAACAGCTCGTCGACCAGCGCGACGTCGCCGTGCGGATCGTCGTCGTCGCCCACCAGCGCGTGCAGGCCCAGCTTGTCGGCGAGGCTGCGCCGCTGCAGCTCGCCGTAGCGCTGCACGTAGCGCGACAGACCCTGCTCGAGCGCGCCGGTGTCGGGCAAAAGCGGTGCGATCGCGCGGGCCAGCCGCGCGAGGTTCCACGCTGCCACCTGACCCTGTTGACCGAAGCGATAGCGCCGCGTCGCCGCATCGGTGGTGTTGGGTGTCCAGTCGAGATCGAAGTCGTCGATCCAACCGTAGGGGCCGTAGTCGATCGTCAGGCCCAGCACCGACATGTTGTCGGTGTTCATCACGCCGTGGACGAAGCCCACGCGCATCCAGTGCACCACCATCGCAGCGGTGCGCTCGCAGACCTCGGCGAACCACGCCGCCCACGTCTGCGCGTCGGCGACGGATCCGGTCGGCAGCAGCGCGGGGAAGTGGTGGCGCACGGTGTGCTCGAGCAGGCGCGCGAGCGTGTCGGTCTCGCCACGCGAGGTGAAGATCTCGTAGTTGCCGAAGCGCAGGAACGACGGCGCGGTGCGGCACACGATCGCGCCGGGCTCGGCCCGCGGGTTGCCGTCGTACAGCATGTCGCGCACGACGTTCTCGCCGGTGGTGACCAGGCTCAGTGCGCGCGTGGTCGGTACGCCCAGGTGATGCATCGCCTCGCTGCACGCGAACTCGCGCAGCGACGATCGCAGCACCGCGCGCCCGTCACCCGCGCGCGAGTACGGCGTGGGGCCGGCGCCCTTGAGCTGCAGCTCGACCCGCGCGCCCGCGGGCGTGACGAGCTCACCGAGTCCGATCGCCCGACCGTCGCCCAGCTGTCCGGCCCAGTTGCCGAACTGGTGCCCGCCGTAGCAGGCCGCGAACGGGCGCATGCCCGGCAGCACCGCGTTGCCCGCGAGCACCGCGACGAACGCGGGGTCGTGCAGCAGCGCCGGCGCGAGCCCGAGTTCGGCCGCGAGCGGCTCGGAGTATGCGAGCAGCCGCGGTGCCGCGACCGGCGTGGGCGTCACCGCGGAGTGGCAGGCGCCCAGCACCTGCCGGCGTCCGCGATCCTCGCGCGGATCGGCGGGCAGCTCGCGCACGAAGCGGTCGTCGAAGCGGAGGTCTTGCAGCCGCGTGTACAGACCGGCGAACGATGGCACGGCCCGTACGGCCGCGCGAGGCATGCCCGCGTGGACCGGTCCTCGCCGCGCCCGCGCGGCGGCTTCAGTCTTTGGAGAGGAAGCTCCGCTTCCTCTCCCCGTGCCCGGCCGAGCCGGT
>JAIBBS010000058.1 GCA_019694555.1 Nannocystaceae bacterium | reverse complement strand
ACACGTGCGCGAGCAGGCGCTCGGCGAACACGTCCGGGTGCTCGCGGTGCAGGAAGTGTCCCCCCGGCACACGCTCGACGGTGTAGCCGCCGGTGAACATCCGCGCGGCGCGTTCGAAGTCCGCAGGCTCGGCCACGCCGTCGTGCAGACCCGCGAACGCGACGGTCGGCACCGCGATGGTGCGGCGCAGGCTCGGGCCCGGTCGTGCCCGCAGCGCACGGTAGTAGCCCATGGCCGCGTCGAGGCTGCCCGCGTGGGCGAAGCAGGCTCGCACCGCGTCGAACTCGTGCGGCGGCGGTTGCCACGCCGGCGACCAGCGGCGGTAGATCGCCGGCAACGCGGCGAAGTCGTCGGCGGCGAAGCGCGCCGCGGCGCCGGGCAGCTTGTACGCGAGGAAGTGCCGCACGCCCCACAGCTTGCGTGGGCTCGGGCGCAGCGTGGCCGGGTGCGGGATCGCGATGGTCACCAGCATGCGCACGCGCTCGGGTGCGATCGCGGCGGCGCCGTAGGCCGCGGCGGCGCCCCAGTCGTGCCCGATCAAGAGCGCGTCGTCGTGCCCGAGCGCTTCGATGAGCGCGACCAGGTCGCGCGTGAGCGTCTCGAGGTCTGCGTCGTGCGCCGGGATCTGCGTGGGGTGGTAGCCGCGCGTGAACGGGGCCACGACCCGCAAGCCCCGCGCGACCAGTCGCGGCGCGAGGTCATCCCAGGTGTGCGCGGTGTCGGGGAAGCCGTGGACCAGCAACGCCAGCGGCGCCGGCCCCGGAGCGGGTCGTTGCTCGAGGCACGCGAAGCGCAGGCCGTTGGCCTCGAGCTCGAGGATCGTCGCGCTCATGGCAGACGCTCGCGCAGCCATGCGCCGATGAGCTCGAGCTCCTCGGGGCAGACCTCGTGGCCCATGGGGAACTCGCGCCAGGCGACGTCGGTGGGGGCCTCGGCGCTCTCGCGCAGGCGGTCGTTGAGATCGCGGCCGGCGGCCATCGGCACGACGTCGTCGAAGCGACCGTGGCACTGCAGCACCGGGATCGCGCGGTTGGCCGCCTTGGCCTCGGCGTCGAAGCGCTCGGGCGCCACGAGGTAGCCCGAGAGCACCAGCAGGCCCGCGAGCGGATCGCGGTAGCGCACCGCGACGTGCACCGCCATGGCCGCGCCCTGGCTGAAGCCCGCCAGCACGATGCGCGCGGGCGGCACCCGCCGCGCACGCTCGCGTTCGATCAGCGCGACGATGGCCTGGGCCGAGACCTCGATCTGCGCCCGATCCTCGCGATCGTCGTCGTCGAAGTCGAGCGTGCGGATGTCGTACCACGCCGGCATGACGTAACCGCCGTTGATCGTCACCGGCAGCGTCGGCGCATGGGGGAACACGAAGCGGGTCGCGCGGGTGCGCAGCAGCGGCACCACCGGCTCGAAGTCGTGGCCGTCGGCGCCGAGCCCGTGCAGCCAGATCACGCTGGCGGTCGCGCGGGGCGTGTCCGCCGGCTCGACCTCGACGCATGGCAGAAGCTCGGACATGCGCGCGCATGGTACCCCGGTCGCATGGCCGCCGTGATACACCTGCGAGCGCGTGCAACCTCGTTCGGTCGCGTCCGTCCTCACGGGTTCGCCGCGACGTCGTGGTGCGAGCGTCCGGCAGCGTCGTCGGGCGCCACAGCCCTACGCGACGGCGGCTGACTCCAGCTCGCAGCGTGGTGCAGCCAACGTCGACGGCGCGAACGCGTCGTCGCGAGGAACGGTGTGAGTCCGCGCGATCCGACGACGTCCCGCGGTCGCGGCCGCACGGCCGCGCTGTGGACGGCCTCGATCGCGGCCTCGGTGGTGTTGCTGTGGCTGGCGCAGACCCGCTTCGGCGTGCAGCTGGTGCCCGACGATCTGGTGCTGGTCGATGTCGCCAGCGCCGTGCTCGCGATCGGACTGCACCCGATCTACGCGGTGCTGCGGGCGATGCGGCTGGGCTTCGCGCTCGATCCGATCGTGGCCCACGCCAGCGGCGGCACGCAGGCGCGCTTCGATCGCGCGGTGCTGTACGGCAGCGGCTTCGTGTCGTTCCTGGTGTTGTTGCTGCTGCCGTTCAAGCTCGGCGAGGCCTCGCGACCGATCCTGCTCGCGCGCGGCCGTCGACCCGGCGTCGGCATGGCCGAAGCGGTCGCGGCGGTCGGGCTCGAGCGCGTGATCGATGGCCTGATGATCTGCGCGATGCTCTTCGGTGGGCTCGCGCTCGCGCAGGTCGGCGCGTCGGCCGGCGGTGCGCTCGCCAACGTCGCGCGCTTCGGTCAGGGCATGGGCGTGCTGTTCCTGATCGCGTTCGCCTGCGCGCTGGCGGCCGCGCGCGCACCGGGCTCGTGGGGCCGCGGTGTCGCCCGCGTCGCTGCGCCGCTGGGCCCGCGCGGTGCTGCGGCGCTGGGCGGCATCGTGACGCGGCTGGCCGAGACCTTCGCGGCGCTGTTGGACGCGCGTCGCCTCGCCGCGCTGGTCGCGGTGTCGCTTGTGTACTGGGCCGTGACGGTGCTGCAGCTGTGGGCGGTGGCGCGCGCGTGCGGCCTGCCGCTGTCGCCCGCGGCCGCCGCCGCGACGGTCGCGATCATCGGCCTGTCGATCCAGCTGCCCGGCGGTCCCGCGCAGACCGGGACCTTCCAGGTCGGCGCGGCCGCTGCGCTGAGTCTGTTCTTCGAGCTCGAGCAGATCGGCGGGCCCGCCCACGGCTTCGTCGCGTCGATGTTCGCGCTGCCGCTGCTGGGCGCCGCGGTGATGGCGGTGCCCGGCGCGGTGTTGTTGGCGCGCGCACGCGCGGCCGCGCCGGGCAACGCCGACGCCGGCGCCCCGGGGCCCGATCCCGGGGCACCGGCGTAAGCCCGGCCCGAGTGCGCGGTTATCGAGCGTCGTTGCCCGCGCCTGCGCCCGGCGGGTATCGTCGCCCCCGCGCCGAAGGCGGTCTGCCCGCCCGCGCCTCGCCGCCCCGTGCGGCCCGCCGTGGAGTCCTGCTCGATGTTCTCGACCCGATTCACCGCCCGTCCTCGCCTCACCGCCGTGCTGCTCGCGACCAGCCTGCTCGCGCTGCCCGCTTGCAAGAAGAAGGGCAAGGGCACCCAGGCCCCGGGCCAGAGCAAGGAGGAGCTCGAGAAGAAGATCGCCGACGCGAAGAAGCACGCGAAGGCCTCGAGCCTCGTCGATCTCGCGAACAAGGACCTCTCGGTCGGTCGCTACGTCTCGGCGACCAAGCGCGCCGAGGAAGCGCTCGCCGCCGACCCCGAGGACGCCGACGCGTACACCGTGCTCGGTGCGGCGCGCTGGCGCGCGGGTGACTTCGTCAAGAGCACGGAGTTCTATCGCAAGGCGCTCGAGATCAACCCCAAGAACTACGGCGCGGTGCTGGGCCTGTCGGTCAACCTGCAGGCGCAGGGCCAGTACGCCGAGGCCGCCGATCTCGTCACGCCGCTGGCCGAGGCGGAGAAGGATCAGGTCGCCCCGCTGCTGGCGCAGTTCTGGAGCTACTACGGCATGGGCGACGCCGACAAGGCCGGCGCCCACCTCGACGAGATCTTCAAGCGCCTGCCCGCCGACGATCCGCAGCTGCCGCTGGTGCAGGCCTTCGCCGCGTTCGTGCGGCCGCTGGTCGGCAAGGGCCCGTTCTTCGTCATCGAAGGTGCGACCGGTGGTTCGGACGCGAACCTCAACGTGCCCAGCGGCCTCAAGTACTCGGGCGCCGCGGTCGGTGGCGAGTTCGCCCAGGTGGTGTTCAACGAGGGCCGCGAGGAGTGCCTGATCGACAGCGCGCTGGCGGCGACGCTCAAGCTCGCACCGGTGGGCAAGTTCAAGCCCATCGACGCCGAGGGCGAGGAGAACATCGTGCTCATCCCCGAGATCAAGTTCGGGGATCTCAAGCTCAAGAACGTGCCCGCGATCGTGCGCTCGCTCGAGGGCTTCAACATCATCGGCGAGAAGCCCGGCGTGATGCTGGGGCGCCAGGGCCTGCACGCCTTCGGCAGCCTGACGTTCGACTACCCCAAGCACGTGCTGACGGTCACCAAGGACGCGCCCGCGTCCGCGCCGCAGGGTGCGGTCGACCTGCCGTTCGTGATGCTGTCGGTGCACGCGTTCCACTGGCCGGCGATCCCGGTCAAGCTGGGCGGCTCCGACTACGAGTTCTTCGTGTACTTCGGCGGGCTGTTCTCGTCGGGCCTGTCGATCGCGCGCAAGCAGTACCTCAAGAGCGGCTACCTGCCGCGCACGCTCGACAACCCCGAGGACGCCGAGAACGGCATCAAGATCCTCTACGTCGACAAGCTCGAGATCGGCGACAAGGCCGTGCCCGGCATCGGCGCGCACGTGCTGCTCAAGACCCCGCCCGACCCGGGCCTGGGCAACGTGCTGACCACGACCGGCTTCGAGCTCGGTGGCTACCTCAACGGCTCGCTGATCGCGAACTGGAAGGTCACCTACAGCTTCTCCAAGGGCCGGATCTTCATCGACATGGGCAGCTGATCCCTGCGCACTTCACCGCGGCCACCGGCCGCGGTACCGTGGGCAGCGATGGTCTGCGCTCGCGCTGGGTTGGGTCTGGTCGTCGTCGTCGCCTCGGTGTTCGCTGCCTGCGAGGGCGGCGGCGGGGGGGACGGCGGCTCGTCGGGTGGCTCGGGTGACGGCGATGGCTCGTCGTCGGCGGGCGAGGCCGCCAGCGACAGCGCAGCCGACAGCTCCGGCGGCAACCCCGACGACGCGGCCGCGATGTGCATGCGGTGGCTGTCGGACCGCGCCGATCTGAGCGAGGGCGCGTGGAGCGGTGACGTCGCCAGCTGCGATCCCGGCGACGTGCCCGCCGACGCCCGCGACCGCGCGCTGGGCGTGCTCAACCTCTACCGTTGGCTGGCGGACCTGCCGCCCATCACGCTCGACGACACGCTCAACGAGAAGACCCAGGCGTGCGCGCTGATGATGGACGCCAACGCGACGCTGTCGCACACGCCGCCGACGAGCTGGACCTGCTACAGCGAGGTCGGAGCCGAGGCCGCGGGCAGCAGCAACATCGCGACCACCGCCGGGGTCGCGTCGATCGATCTCTATATGATGGATCCCGGCAACCCCGACACCATCGGGCACCGGCGCTGGATCCTCTCGAACAGCATCGGCCCCACCGGCATCGGCTCGACCAACGGCTACTCGTGCCTGTGGACGATCGGCGGCAGCGGGGCCGCCAACGCGCCGTGGGTGGCGTATCCGCCGCCGGGGCCGTTCCCGCTGTCGGCCACCACCATCGGCTTCGCGAACCTGGACCAGACCGGCTGGTCGATCCAGAGCGACACCTTGGACTTCACCGCGGCGACGTTCACGATCACGCGCGACGGCGAGACCTTGCCTGTGATGCAAGTCCCGCTGTTGGGCGGCTACGGCAGCACCTTCGCCACCAGCCTGCTGCCGATGGGGTGGACCACGACCGTGGGCGAGTACCACGTCGTCATCGAGGGCGTGGGCGAGCCGATCACGTACGACGTGCAGATCGTCGACTGCGGCGGCTGATCGCCGGGTTTCGCTGCCGCGTGGCACGTGCCGGCGTCGGCGCGCGTCGGGGCGCGCCGCGTGATGCGAGACACGTGGGTGTGCGCACGCGTGACTCGTAGCACCCGTGCAGCGCGAAGGACCTGCGCGTCGCGGCCGGAGCTGCGCCCGCAGTGCCGCAAAGCCATCGCTGCCGGGAATCGGCCCTCGCGGGTACCAAGGATCCGAGGAGCTTCGACATGACCCTACTGGCAGTGCGCGCGATCGATGTGGCGATCTTCGGGACCCTGGGCGGCCTGTGGATCGGCGGCGCGATCTTCATCGTGGTGCTGTACCGCTGGATCATTCGGTTCGAGCGCAACAACCCGCCCGACGACGGCGCCAGCGTCATCCCGACCGCGCCGGTCACCGAAGCGAAGGATCGCAACCGCGCGGCCGTGGGTCTGTCGGCCGCAGTCAGCCGCTGAGCCGGGGGGTCCGTCATCATGCTCTCCACGTTGCTCGCGGTCTCCGACCGCATTGCCAATCAAGACGCGATCGCGCTGTCCCCCACGGTGGGGTGGTGGATGCTCGCGGTCGCGCTCGCGATCGTGCTGGTGTTCGCCTCCTACGCCGACCTGTGGCGGCGCTGGTGGATGACCAAGGAGGACCCGCGTGGCATCGCGGTCTTCCGCATCGTCTTCGGCTTCTTCGTGCTCTCCAACATCAACGGGATGTGGGAGTACTTCGAGTTCCTCTACACCGGCGAGGGCATCTTCCCCACCGCGGTCGCGCGCGAGGTCTTCGCGCGCGAGCAGTTCGCCGGCTTCGGCGACGGCGTGGGCGACGAGCCCTGGGGCTTCTTCGATGCCGCCGCGTGGTGGCAGTTCCTCAAGGGTCCGAAGTACTCGCTGCTGTTCTTCTGGGACTCGCCGGCGTTCTTCTGGGCTCATCTCGCCGCGTTCGAGATCGCGGGGCTGTGCCTCATCCTCGGCTTTCGCACGCGCATCGCCGCGTTCGCGACCTGGTTCTTGATGAACTCCATCCTGTGGCGCAATGCCCTGGCGTGGGAGGGCACGGAGCTGGTCTACCGCACGTTCCTGGTCTACCTGGTGTTCGCGCGCAGCGGCCACGCGTACAGCGTCGACAACTGGCTGCGCTGTCGCAAGCTGCGCAAGCAGGGCCGGCTGTCGGAGCGCGACGGTGACGGTGGTGGCGCCGGCGTGGCGCCCAGCAGCGCGCACCCGCAGGGCCTCGAGGCGATCTATCGCCTGATCCCGTCGTGGCCGCGCAAGCTGATCATGCTGCAGCTGGCGACCATCTACCTGACCACCGGCATGCTCAAGACCGGCGGCGTGTGGATGGCGGGTGACTCGCTGTACTACGCGATGAACCTCGACCACTTCTATCGCCTGCCGCCGCAGCTGTTGGCGTCGTACGCCGGCACCACGGTGCTGCGCGCGATGACGTGGGCGGTGAAGATCGGTCAGACGATGTTCCCGCTGGTCATCGTCGGGCTCGTGATCCGCTTCGCGCTGCGCGAGAAGCTCGCGCCGCTGTCGAGCGGTCGCCGCTGGCTCGCGCGCGCTGCCTTCGCGACGCTCGTCGCCGCGAGCGCGGGCGTGGCCTACACCGTGTGGCCGGTGCACTACACCGGTGGCATCGGTGCGGGCACCTTCGTCGGCGCGTGGGTCGGCCTGTGGGGCGCGCTGTGGCTGGTGTGGCGCAAGCTGGAGCACCGCCCGATCGTGGTCTCGCGCATCTTCGGTCGCGCGCTGGTCAAGCCGGTGATCATCGATCGCGCCTGGGTCGCGCGGTGGTTTCTGGGCCGTCGCGTGTGGCTGGTCTGGCACATCGCGTTCCACGCCCACATCTTCACCCTGATGAGCGTGGGTCAGTTCCAGACCGGCATGCTCTCGGCGACCTTCGCGTTCCTCGAGGGCCGCGAGATCGCGAGCCTGCTGCGCGACGTCGGTCACCGACTCGGGCGCTGGCACGTGCCGTTCATCCCGGCTTCGGTCGTCCGCGGCGAGCCGGTGCTGCCGGCCGAGGATCCGCGCCTGCCGTCGCTGCAGCGCAACCCCACCTCGCTGCCGTTGTGGGCGGTGCTCACCGGTGTCGCCGGTGTGCTCGGCGGCGTGCTCGTGCGCGTCGCGTTGGCACCCAAGTGGGACTTTCGCTGGATCTGGGTCGCGACGGTGGTGTTCCTCGCGGGCGTGCTGTGGGCGCGCGCCCGTGCCAACCGCGACGCCGTCGCGCCCGTGCCGGGCCCCAGTGCCGCGCGCACGCCCGCACCGTGGTCGTACGGCGTGGTCGGCCGCTTCGTGCTCGGCGTGATGATCGCCTGGCACCTGACCGCGGTCGCGACGTGGCTGATGCCGGAGAAGGACTCGCTGCAGGCCTTCCGCGGCCCCGCTCGCAACGTGTTCGCGACCTGGCTGACGCGCACGACCACGGACCAGGGCTGGGGCATGTTCGCGCCCAACCCCCCGCGCTCGAACGTGTTCATGAAGGTGCTGGTGACCGACGCGAACGGCGAGGTCTGGGACATGCGCTCGGACGTCTACGCCGAAGAACGCAAGCCGATCCCGTGGGTGTGGAACGACCGCATCCGCAAGATGAACCGCCGTATCATCGGCGGTGAGTCGGGCGGCGGCGACTGGTACCGCAAGTGGTACGCGCGCTGGCAGTGCCGGCAGTGGGAGCTCGACCACGACGGCGTGCCGGCGAAGAAGGTCGAGCTGGTGAAGCTGTCGTACAAGATCCCCTCGCCGGAGCAGGTGGCCAAGCACGGCTACTACATCCCCGAGGAGCTGCTCGCCCGCACCGGCACCGAGTCGGTCGAGTACACCGAGCACTGCGGCAGCGCGGTGATCGGCCAGCTGCCCAACGCGATCCGCGAGCGCGAGGGCCTGCCCCCGCGGCCGGCCGGCGAGATCCACCCGTGGGTCAAGCATCGCCGCGCGGCGTGGGAGCGCAAGCACGCGCCGAACTGATCGGGAAATCGTCCCGACCTCGACGAATCGGGGACGGAACGCGGCGAGGGCTCCCACCCAGGGGGCATGGGCCTGCCGCGTTTCCGTCCCTTCGTCGTCGTGTGGCTGCTGTGCGCCTGTCCCTACCAGCCCGACCGGACCGCGGGCGGGCGCGGCGACGTCGGCGAGGGCTCGAGCGAGGGCGGATCGAGCGCCGACGCAGCGAGCGCGAGCGGTGATTCCGGCGGCGCGTCCTCGCCGCAGGGCGAGGGCAGCACGGGCGAGGACGAGGCCGGCAGCACCGACGGCGGCAGCAGCGAGGACGACGGCAGCACCAGCGTCGGCGAGGGACCCACCGGCACCGCGAGCAGCAGCAGCAGCAGCAGCGGGGAGCAGGGGCCGATCTGTGGCGATGGCGTCGTCGAGGGCGACGAGCTGTGCGACGACGGCAACGCGCAGGACGAGGACGGCTGCGTCTCGACCTGCGTGCCCGCGGCGTGCGGCGACGGTCACGTCTTCGCCGGTGTCGAGGACTGCGACGACGGCAACGTCGAGTCTGCCGACGGATGTCCCAGCGGTTGCGAGATCCCCGATGCCTGCGACGAAGGCGTCGATGCCGACACCAACGCGCCCTGGGTGGTCTGCAGCGCGGACGCGGACCAGGCGTGGATCTCGTTCGGTCAGATCGACCTGCCGGCCTCGTACCACGCCTCGCAGATCTGCGAGCAGCTCGGTTACGCCGGTGTCGCGCACTACGGCGCGAGCTGTCCGCACAACATCTGCGGGACCTGTGAGGCGTACTCCAGCTGCTCGCAGCCGGGGTTGCCGCAGTTCTACGACGACGTCGGCACGGCGGTCGACGACAACGGCGGTATCGTCCTGTACGGCACGGTGAAGTGGCTGTGCGCGAACTGACGGACCCGGAGCGTGGACCGTGAACGACGTCGCGACCGAGGACCGGCAGGGCGGAACGGATGAGGAGCGTCGCGCCGCCGAGCTGCGCTGCGGCGAGTACCGCATCGTCGAGCTGCTCGGCCAAGGTGCGATGGGCGTGGTCTACCGCGCCCACGATCCCCGGCTCGATCGCTCGGTCGCGATCAAGCTGGTGCACCCGCGGCGCATCGCGGCCGATCCGGTCAAGGCGCGCGCGCGGCTGTTGGCCGAGGCCCGCGCGCTCGCGCGCGTGCACCATCCCAACGTGCTCGCGGTCTTCGACGTGGGCGAGCGCGACGATGCGGTCTACGTCGCGCTCGATCTGGTCGACGGTGTCGATCTCGCGCAGTGGCTGCAGGCGTCCGCACGCGGCTGGGCCGAGATCGTCGCGGTGTTCGCCGAGATCGCATGCGGGCTCGCGGCGGTGCACGCCGCCGGCGTGGTGCATCGCGACGTCAAGCCGGCCAACGTGCTGATCGAGCGCGGCGCACGGGGCCGGAGCTTCGGCCGGGTGTTGGTCGCCGACTTCGGCATCGCGCGCGCGAGCACGGTCGCGGACGAACCGATGGCCCACGCAGCCGAGCTGTCGCGCGAGGACGACACCTCGCTGACCGAGACCGGGCGCGTGGTCGGCACGCCGGTGTACATGGCGCCCGAGCAGCACGGCGGTGGCGACGTCGGCCCCGCGGCCGATCAGTACGCGCTGTGCGTCGCGCTGTTCGAGGCGCTCTACGGCCGGCGACCCTTCCGCGGGCCGACGCAGTCGTTGCTGCGGCAGAAGCTGTCGCCGCCACAGCAACCGCCGCCGTCGTCGGTGCCGGCGTGGCTGTGGCAGATCGTCCGTCGCGGGCTGTCGCCCCGGCCCGACGAGCGCTTCGCGTCGATGACCGCGCTCGAGCAGGCGCTGCGACGCGGTCGCCCGCGGCGTCGGTGGTTGGCGTTGGGCATCGCGGCCACGGCGGTCGCGACGCTGGCGTGGACGGTGCACGCGATCGCGGGGCCACCCGCGTGCACGCAGGTGCCGGCCGAGCTCGACCAGGCGTGGGATGACGCGCGGCGGCAGTCGGTCGCGGCGGCCTTCGGTGCGAGCCGGGTGCCGGCTGCCGGGGCACGGTGGCAGCGCGTGCGCGATCGCTTCGACGCGTATGCCCAGACCCTGGCAGCGATGTACGGCGAGGCCTGCGAGGCCCAGCGCGACGGGCCCCAGGCCGAGGCGATGTTCGATCGCCAGGTCGCGTGCCTGCGGCAGCGATCGCAGGGGCTCGCGCACGCGGCCGAGCTGCTGGCGCGCGGCGAAGCCGACGTGCTCGCCCGCGCCGACGAGCTGGCGGCGTCGCTCGAGCCGCTCGACACCTGCGGTGATCGTGCGGCGCTCGCCACCGGCGTCGATGCGCCACCTTTGGCGCTGCGCGAGCGCGTGGCGGAGGCCGCGAGCCTGCGTGCGCATGCACGCGCGCTGCAGGCCGTCGGCCGCTTCGACGACGCGGCCCGGGCCGCGCACGCGTCGGTCGAGGCCGCGCGTGCGACCGGCTACGTGCCGGTGCTCGTGCAGGCGCTGGTGGCCCTGGGCGAGCTGCGCGAGCGGCAGGGGCACCTCGACGAGGCCCGCGCGGCGCTCGACGAGGCGCTCGCGCTGGGCGAGCCGCTGGGCTACGACGAGCCCGTCGCCGCCGCCGCGGTGGCGCAGACGTGGATCGCCGCGGAGTACGACCGCGATCTCGAGACGGCCGAGCACTGGGCCGCGCTCGCGCGCTCGCGCCTCGCCCGGCTCGGTGATCCCGCGGAGCCGACGATGGCGCTGCACAACGCGCTGGGTACCGCGTACGTCCACGCGCAGCGCCTGCACGAGGCCCGCCGCGAGTTCGAGCAGGCACTCGAGCGCACCGGCTCCGGCGAGCAGGCGGTGTGGGCGGCGACGTTGCACTCCAACCTCGGCAACGTCGAGCTGCGCCTGGGCGCGCTGGGACCCGCGCGCGAGCGCTTCACCATCGCGACCGAGTTGTTCCGCGTGCAGCTGGGCGAGGACGACCCCGCGGTCGCGAGCGCGGAGGCGCGCCTGGCCAAGGTGCTCGACCTCGACGGTCGCCACCACGAGGCGGTCGCACGTCTGCGGCGCGTGGTCGCCACGCTCGAGCGCCTGCAGGCGCCGCCGAGCGAGCTCGGCACCGCGCTGGTCGACCTCGGGCTCGCGCTGCGCGGCGCCGGGCTCGACGACGAGTCCGAGGCCACGCACCGCCGCGCGATCGAGCTGCTCGCGCCGACCGGTGACCGACACTCGCTCGCCTACGCGCTGGTCGCCTACGGTCGCTCGTGTGTCGACCGCGGGGTCTTCGACGCCGCGCAGGTGCAGTTCGAGCACGCGGTGTCGTTGCTCGAGCACAGCGATCCCGGGGCCGCGGATCTGGGCCGCGCGTGGATCGGGCTCGGCGACATCCGCGTCGAGCAGGGACGCCCCGAGCTCGCGCTGTCGCTGTACCAGCAGGCGCTCGACGCCGCGGTGCCGGGCAGCCGCCAGGCCGCCGCGGCGTGGGTCGCGATGGCGCGGGTGCACGACGCGGCAGGTCGCTTCGACCAGGCCGACGCGGCGCTCGATCGCAGCGACGAGATCCTCGTGCGCGCGCCGCTGGTGCTCGCCGAGGATCGCCTCACCGCCGCGATCGTGCGCGTGCAGGTGGCGGTGCATGCCGGTCGCGCTGCGACGGCGCCCATCGACGCGCTGGCGCGTCGGCTCGACGACGCGCGCCCTGGTGGTTCGCGACAGCTGGGCGAGGGCGACCTCGCACTCGGGCAGGGCTACCTCGCCCGCGGCGAGCGGGCGGCGGCGCGCGCGGCACTCGAGCGCGCACTCGCGGAACTCGACCCCAGCCGCGCGGTCGCTGCGATCGCCACCGCGCGCGAGGCCCTGAGCGCCGCAGGCCCGGGACCGACGCCATGATCGCCACGACGCACGATCACGGTACAGTGGGCGCGGCTGCGATGAGCGAATCGACCTCCGAGCAGCACGCGTCTGCGATCGCGCCGCAGTTCGAGGCGCTGTACCGCGAGCACCACCCCGCGGTGTGGCGGTTCGTGCGGCGGCTGGGCATCCCCGAGCTCGAGGTCGACGACGTGGTGCAGGACGTGTTCATGGTCGTGCACCGTCGGCTTTCCGAGTTCGAGGGCCGCTCGAGCGCGCGCACGTGGATCTTCGGCATCGCGTATCGCGTGGTCCGCGACCGCCGGCGCAGCTTCGCGGCCCGGGTCCAGCGCGAGGCCCAGGTCGAACCCGGCCGGCCGCCGACGCAACCCGACCAGCGCGTGGGCCGGCACCAGGCGGTGGGCGCACTCGACGATCTACTGCAGGCGCTCGACGACGATCAACGCGCGACGTTCGTGATGGCCGAGGTGTTGCACATGAGCGCGCCCGAGATCGCCGCGATGACCGACGTCAAGCTCAACACGGTGTACTCGCGACTGAGGCGCGGTCGCGAGGCCTTCGAGGTGGCGCTGCAGCGCTACCTCGCGCGTCACGGTGGGGAGCTGCCATGGCTGAACTGAGCGAGCTCGCACGACGGTTGATCGACACCGCGGTCGCGCGCGACGAGCCGCCACCGGTCGAGCAGGGCTGGGACACGATCGTCACGCGGCTGTCGGCCGAGGCCGCGCCCGCCCAGCGCATCGACGAGGTCGCGATCGCAGCGCCACGCCGGGCACCGCGCCCGCGCGCGTGGTGGCTTGTGGGCGTGCTCGCGGCGGTCGCGGCCGGCGGCGGCTGGTGGTGGTCGTCGACCGCCCGGCCGACCGCGCCCACCTCGGCAG
Source organism: Nannocystaceae bacterium (assembly GCA_019694555.1). Classification (GTDB taxonomy): domain Bacteria; phylum Myxococcota_A; class Polyangia; order Nannocystales; family Nannocystaceae; genus Xiheibacterium. Next base: position 29,018 of record JAIBBS010000058.1, on the reverse strand, counting down.
CGACGGCGACGTCGAGCCCAGCCGTGCCGCGCGCGGCGGTCGTGCCGGCGCCGACGCCCGCCGAGCCTCCCGCGATACCGCCGGCACAGCTGCTGCGCGAGGCCGAGGCGGCACTGCGCGAGGGCGCTGCCGCACGCGCGCTGGTGTTGCTGCAGCAGCACGCCGAGCAGGCACCGCTCGATCCCGAGGCGCCGCAGCGGATGGCGCTGCGGGTGCTGGCGCTGTGCCGCACCGCGCAGACGCAGCAGGCACGCGACGAGGCGCGCGCGCTGCTGGCCGCGCATCCGCAGCCGCGCTGGCGCGCGACGTTGCGGGGTGCGTGCGTCGATGCGCTGCTGCAGTGACGACTGCGGGTGCGGAGCCGGGGCGGGGCACGCCTGCGGCGACTCGGGATGGGGATGGCTCTGCAGGCAGCGCTCGAGGTCGACGAAGGTGTTGCCGGGCAGGGAGTCGATCTCCGGGGCGAACCGCCGCGACGCGAGCGGAGGCTGGACCACGAAAAGAGCTGCGGTGTGCCCACGCCCGTGTCCGCACGCACGCGGTACCCTGGGTGGCGGTGAGGAGGCAGGCGATGCGCAACACGGCGTTGGTGCTGCTGCTGGGTGCGGGCGCAGGCTGCTACACCGGGCTCGATGCGGGGGCGTCGGGCGAGGGCGCGTCCGGCAGCTCCGGTGGATCGGGTGCTGCGAGCGATGGCGTCGACACGACCGCGGACGACACCGGTGTGCCGCCGCCGCAGGACGAAGGCGAGGTCGGGCGCACCGGGCTGCGGCGGTTGACCGCGAACGAGTACGACAACACCTTGCGCGATCTGTTGCTCGGGGACGAGCCGCAGTCGGCGTTGCTGCTGCCGTACGACAAGCCCACGCCGTTCGACAACGACTACACCAACCAGATCCCGTCCAAGGCCCTGGTCGAGGGCGCCGACCTGCTCGCGGCCGATGCGGCCACGCGCCTGCTCGAGGATCCCGCGCGGCGCGACCAGGTCGTCGGTTGCTCGCCCTCGGGGCCGGGCGACGAGGCGTGCATGCGCGAGTTCATGGCGCGCTTCGGGCGTCGCGCGCTGCGGCGGCCGCTGTCCGAGGACGAGCTCGCGCTGCTGCTGCACGGCGAGAACGGCGACGACGGTGCGCTCGACTATGCCGTCACCGAGGGCGACTTCTACGTCGGCGTCGACAGCTTCCTGCGCACGATCCTGCAGGACCCCGAGTTCCTGTATCGCATCGAGATCGGCACCCCGGTCGAGGGCACGCCCGGCGTGTACAAGCTCGACGACTGGGAGGTCGGCACGCGGCTGTCGTACTTCGTGCTCGGCTCCGGCCCCAGCGACGCGTTGCTCGATCTCGCCGCGGCCGGGCAGCTCTCGAGCCCCGACGAGGTCCGGGCCGCGGCGCAGATGCTGCTCGACGATCCCCGCGCGGTCGATCGCGTCGCCCGCTTCCACGCGCTGTGGCTCGGCTACGCCCAGCTCGGCATCGCCGGCGAGCTCGCGGTCGCGATGGTGCAGGAGTCCAAGGCGCTGCTGCAGCGTGTGGTCTTCGACGATCGCCTGCCGTGGCAGCAGATCTTCACCTTCGACGAGACCTTCGTCGACGACGCGCTCGCGACCCACTACGGCCTGACACCGCCGGGCTCCGACGTGCCGCAGTGGGTCGCCTACGGCGACAGTGGCCGCGCCGGGCTGTTGTCCCACGGCACGTTCCTGTCGGTGGGCGCGAAGTTCGACGACACCTCGCCGGTGCAGCGCGGCAAGCTCATCCGCACGCGGCTGTTCTGCCAGGACATCCCGCCGGCGCCGCCCGAGGTCAACACCGATCTGCCGCCCACCGGCGCGGTGTGCAAAGAGGATCGCTACGCGCAGCACCGCACCGGCGGCTGCGCCGGCTGCCACGGCCAGATGGATCCCGTCGGCTTCGGCCTGGAGAACTACGACAACCAGGGCCGCTTCCGCGATCACGAGCTGGACAATCCCGAGACCCCCGACGACGAGTCGCAGTGCGTGATCTCGGGCAACGGCGAGATCGTCGACGTCGGCAGCTTCCACGGCCCTGCCGAGCTGGGTGAGCTCGCGATCTCCGCGGGCCTGCTCAACCGCTGCGCGGTGCAGCAGCTGTACCGCTACGGCGTCGGGCGCTACGAGCTCGACGCGCTCGACGAGGCCTTCGTCGACCACGTGCTGCAGGCCGTCGGCGATGGCGAGTTCGAGTTCCGCGATCTCGTGATCGAGTTCGTCTCCGCCGACGCGTTCGGCTACCGCCGGGAGGAGGGCTGACCATGGCCATCATGCTGCAACGACGTGCGCTGCTGCGCGCCGCCGGAACCGCGGTGCTGGCGATGCCGGCGCTCGAGCTCACCGCACCGCTGCGCGCGCGCGCCGGCGGTGCCGGAGCGATCAAACGCTTCGTCATGGTCTACTGCGGCCTGTCGACCGGCCGCGACGGCGAAGGCCAGCAGATCGTGCCCAGCACGACCGGCGCCGGCTACGACCTGCCGCGCGCGCTCGCACCGCTGGGCACCGACGCGCTGAGCTACGGCGGCAGCGGCTTCGACGTGCGCGACGAGGTCTCGATCGTCACGGGTCTGTCGATCCCGTGGGCCGACTCGGTCGGCGCCACGCCACCGCCGGGCGGACGCTCGCCCGAGTTCCACTACAACACCGTGGGCCCCTCGGTCTCGGGCGTGCGCGGCGAGGCCACGCGCTACAACCCCGCGCGCGGACCCTCTGCGGATCAGCTGGTCGCCGACGCCATCGCCGGGGACACCGTGCACCGCTCGCTGAGCTACCGCGTGCAGGCCGTGAACTACGTCGGCGCCAACGGTGGCGACGGCGACTCCGCGCGGGTGTCGTGGCAGCAGGATCGCGGCGGCAACATCGTCGGCATCGATCCCATCGCGAGCCCGCGGCTGGCGTACATGTCGCTGTTCAGCGGCTTCGTGCCGCCCGATCCCGCCGACGCGCTGGCGGCCCAGCGCCTGCTCGCGCGCCGACGCAGCGTGCTCGACACGCTGCGCGTGCGCACCAGCAACCTGCTGCCGCGGCTGTCGGGCTACGACCGCATGCGCATGGAGCAGCACTTCGACGAGCTGGCCGCGTTCGAGCAACGCCTCGACGCGATGCCGCCGCCGACCACCGGTGCGTGCGAGCTGCCGCCCGATCCCGGCGACGATCCGCCCATCGGCGATCCCCACGGCACCGACGCCGAGGGCAACCTCGACTACACCGAGACCGCCGGCTACAGCGGCGAGGAGCAGCGCGCGACCGCGATCATGGACATGGTCCGCATGGCGTTCGCGTGCGACCTGTCGCGCGTGGCCGCGATCCGCATGACCATGGATCAGACCTTCCTGAACATGAAGCCGCTGTCGGGCGCCGGCAGCGACATGCACGAGCTCAGCCACGGCTCGGTCACCGCGGCCGATCACGCCGACGCGGTCGGCTGGCACGTCAAGCACTTCGCGCGGCTGATCGCGCTGCTGCGCGACACGCAGGAGCTCGACGGTTCGTCGCTGCTCGATCACACCGCGCTGGTGCTGCTGTTCGAGGGCGGCTACGGCTTCGACCCCGAGTCCGGTCAGGACGGCCACGCGCACTCGAGCGAGAACATGGTCGCGCTGGTCGGCGGACGCACCGGCGGTCTGGTGCCGGGCGTGCACCTCGCGGCACCGGGGCTGCACCCGGCCAACGCGTTGGTCTGTGCAATGCAGGCGGTCGGCTTGGACACCGACACCCTGGGTGAGATCAGCGGCGTGGTGCCCGGACTGATTGGATGAACGCGCCGGCATCGTTCGAACGGCTGCGCGCGCCGACCGTGACCGAGCTGCTGGCGCAGCACTTCGGTCGTCACGTCGTGCACTGGCGCGCCGCGGAGGTGTTGCCTGCCGCGGGCGTGCTCGCGCGCTGGGACGCGCGCGAGGCTCTGGACGCGGTCGATGCCGCGAGCATCGACGCAGACGGACGTCAGCACCAAGGTCCCATCGTGCCCGCGGCGATCGACGAGGCGCTCGCGCACGGCCGCACCGTGTGCGCGCAGTGCTCGGCGTGGCCGGAGCTCGCGCCGCTGCTGGCCGAGCTGGGCGCGTGGGTGCCGTCGCTGCTCGAGCCGGCGTTCGGCAAGCTCTACGCCTCGCCGCCGGGCTCGGGCTTCGCGCTGCACATGGACGCGCACCACGTGTTGGTGCTGCAGCTGCGCGGGCGCAAGCGCTGGCGCGTCGGTGATGCGGTCGTGGCCGCGCCGCTGGCGGGCGGCAAGCTCGAACACGGGCGTGCGGTGCACACGTTCCCGCGCGAAGGGGATCCGATCCTCGGCGACGACGGCGAGCCGATCGCGGCGCCCGAGCCATCGTCGTTGCGCGAGCTCGTGCTCGAGCCCGGCGATTGCCTGTACGTGCCGCCCGGTGCGTGGCATGGCACCGTCGCGCTCGAGGACAGCGTCGCGGTGAGCCTGAGCCCGCCGCGCGCGCCCGCGCTGCGGATGGTGCTCGCGGTGCTCGAGCAGGAGCTCGCGATGCGGCCGCACTGGCGCGCCGATCTCGTGCGCGGCAACGCGGGCGCCGGCGCGGTGCCGGCCGCGGTCGCCGAGGCGCTGGCCCGCTGCGCGCGCGAGCTGGGCGCGTTGGTGCGCGAGGTCGACGAGGTCTTGCTGCAGCGTGCGTGGGGCATGGCGGCGGTCGCCGGTGCGATCGGGCCCGGCGCGCAGCCACGGCCGGTGCGACGGCATCACCTGCTCGCGCACGCGGACGGACCGGGCTTCGTCGTCGTGGCCGACCCACGCATGCACGAGGGCGTGCCTGGACGCATCCACGTGCTGTTCGCCGGCGGCGAGCTGGAGCTGCCCAGCAGCGCGCAGCGCTGGCTCGACCAGCTCGCCGCGAATCCCCGCTTCCGCGCCGACGCGGTGCTGCAGTGGGATCCGGGCCTGCAGTGGGATCAGGCGCGTGAGCTGTTGTCGCAGCTGCTCGAGGTCGGCTTGCTGATCGATCTCGGGGACGCCGGCGCGTGAGCGCGCGCTCGCGCGTGGTCCTGCGTGCATGCACAGGACCTGCCGGTCGCTTCGCGAGCAGCACGCGTCCGCACGTGTCGTCGGTCTGTCAGTCGGACCGCGACTTCTGCGGCCGCGGGATGCCCAGCGCATCCATCTTGAGCCCGAGGGTCTTGCGCGCGATGCCCAGCAGCTCCGCGGCGCGCGTCTGATTGCCGGCGCACTGCTGCAGGGCCGCGAGGATGCGCGCACGCTCGTCGTTCTCGGGCGTCGGCGCGGCCGGCGGGGCGCTGGGCGCCGCGGCCACCGCGGGTGCGTCGGGCGTCGACGGCGGCTCGTCGAGCACGACGTGGCTGGGCAGCAGCATCGGCGTGTCGCACAGCACCATCGCGCGGTCGATGACGTTGCGGAGCTCGCGGATGTTGCCCGGCCACGGGTGCGCGCGCAGGGCCGTGATCGTCGCGGGTGCGATCGCGGGCGCGTCGGTGCCCATGCGTGCGGCCGCCTGTTGCACGAACTGCTCGACCAGCGCGGGCAGCTCACCCAGGCGCTCGCGCAGCGGCGCGATCGCCAGCGTGATGCCCGACAGTCGGTAGTAGAGGTCCTGGCGAAAGCGTCCGGCGGCGACGTCGACCCGCAGGTCGCGGTGGGTCGCGGCGACGAAGCGCACGTCGAGCACCCGCGCGGTCACGCTGCCGACGCGCTGGACCTTGCGATCCTCGAGCACACGCAGCAGCTTGACCTGCGCCGCCGCCGGCAGCTCGCCGACCTCGTCGAGGAAGAGCGTCCCGCCCGCGGCGGACTCGAGCAGGCCGGGTTTGGTCTTCGACGCGCCCGTGAAGGCGCCGGCCTCGTGTCCGAACAGCTCGCTCTCGATGAGGTTCTCCGGCACTGCGCCGCAGTTGATCGCGACCAGCGGGCCATCGGCGCGGCGCGAGGCCTCGTGGATCCGCCGCGCCATGACCTCCTTGCCCACGCCGGTCTCGCCCAGCAGCAGCACGTTGATGTCGCTGGTCGCGACCTTGGGCAGCAGCGCCGCGCTCGCGGGCAGACTGCGCCCGGCCACGCGCACCGGCGCGTCGCGGGGCGCGGGCGCCTGCAGCAGCAGCGTGATGGTGCCCAGCTCGATCGGATCGCCGGGCGCGACCGCGGTCGCCACGTGGGGCGCGAGCCGGATGCCGGCGACCTTGGTGCCGTTGCTGCTGCCCAGATCCTCGATCAGCCACGGCGGGCCGACCGTGAGCACCGCGTGTCGCCGCGACACCGACTCGTGATCGATGCGCACGTCGACGTCCTCGCCGCGGCCGATCCGCAGCGCGCCGGCCGGCGGCAGCGGGACGTAGGACGCGCCCGCGTCCGTCAGCACCACCAGGCGCGGCGGATCGTCGTCGACGGCGTCGGCGCGGCGGGTTGCGTCGGGATCCTGCGGCGTGGGCACCTTCGTCGTCGTCGGCCAAGGATCCTATACTCGGCGCAGGCATGTCCATGGACGCCCCGACGTCGCCGATGGCGACGACCGAGCCGGGGTCGGCGGCGGCTGCAGAGCTGCGCGCGGGCTCCGTGGTCGGGCGCTACGTCGTCACCGGGACCCTGGGCTCGGGCGGCGCGGGCTCGGTGTTCGCGGCCTACGACCCCGAGCTCGACCGACGCGTCGCGGTCAAGCTGCTGCACCAGGCCGAGGTGACCGGCGACGACGCGGCGTTGCGACGGCTGATGCACGAGGCCCGCGCGCTCGCGAAGCTCAACCATCCCAACGTCGTGGTCGTGCACGACGTCGGCGTCGACGCCGGTCGCGGCTTCCTCGCGACCGAGCTGGTCGACGGCACCGACCTGCGGCAGTGGTTGGGGCAGCGGCCGACGCTCGATCTCGGCGAGATCGTGCACGTGTTCGAGGGCGCGGGGCGTGGCCTCGCGGCGGCGCACGCCGCTGGGCTGGTCCACGGCGACTTCAAGCCCGCCAACGTGCTCGTGGGCAAGGACGGCCGGCCGCGGGTCGCGGACTTCGGGCTCGCGCGGCTGCAGCGTCGCACGCTCGCGCCGAGCACGGACGACGGTGAGCCCGCGCGCGTGGACGAGCTGGTGGGCACGCCGTACTACATGGCACCCGAACAGTTCGAGGGTGCACAGCCCGACGCGGCGGCGGATCAGTACGCCTTCTGCCTGTCGTTGCTCGAGGCGGCGACGCGGCGTCGCGTGTACGAGCCGACGTCGATCACCGGCCTGATGGTCGTCAAGCAGGAGCCGCTGCCCGACGCGTCGCTCGAGGGCCTGCCGCCGTGGCTGCGCAGCATCGTCGCGCGTGGCCTCGCCCGCGCACCGCAGAGCCGCCACGCCACGATGGACGCGCTGCTCGACGCGATCGCACAGACCCAACGTCGACGCCGGCGCGTGGTCGCCGGGGCGTGGGTGCTGGGCGCATCGGCGCTCGGGGGTGCGACGACGCTCGCCGTCGTGGGCAACGCCCCGGTCCCGTGCGCCGACGCGCGCGCGGAGATCGACGTGCAGTGGAACGCCGAGCGGCGCGAGGAGCTGCAGCGCGCGTTCGCGTCGGCGCATCGCTGGGGCGGCGACATCGGTGCGCGCGTCGGCGCCGGGCTCGACGAGTACGCCGCGGCCTTGGCCGATGGCCGCGCGAAGGCCTGCCTCGCCGAGCACCACCGCGTGCAGCCGCCCGCGCTCTTGCAGCGGCGCCAGGCGTGTCTCGCCGATCGCCTGGATCACCTCGTCGCGCAGCTGGAGGTGTTCTCCGAACCCGACGTCGACACCGTGCTGCAGGCCGACGCGGCCGTGCGCGCGCTGCCGTCGGTCGAGCCGTGTGCGGATCCGGGCTCGCTGCGACAGCCCGCGGATCCCGAGCAACCCAAGGCTGCGGCCGCGCTCGAGCAGCAGCTGCGGCGCGTCGACGCGGCGCTGCGGGTCAACGGCTTCGATCGCGCGCGCACGCTGCTGCAGGAGGCCGCGGTCTCGGCCACCGCGATCGGCGACGCCGCGCTGCAGCGGGAGCTCGAGGTGCGGCGCGGGACGTTCCTGGTCGACACCGGCGAGTTCGCCGAGGCGATCGCGGTGCTCGAGCCGACGGTGCTGGCGGCGTTCGCCGCCGGACAGGACGAGACCGCGCTGCGCGGGCTGGGGCCGTTGGTGCGGACCCTGGGCGCGGTGGAGCTCGCCTTCGCCGATGCGCAGGGTTGGGCGCGCTGGGGCGAGCCGCTCGCGGCGCGCAGCGGTGCGGCGCCGGCGATGCGCGCCAAGACCCTGCAGGCCATCGCATCGTCACAGGCCGCCGCGGGGGAGCTCGCCGCCGCGATCGCGACGATGCAGCGCGCGCGATCGATCTTGATCGACGCGGACGCGCCCGCGATCGAGGTCGCGCTGGTCGAGCTGCGGCTGGGCGAGCTGCTGTCCACCGTCGGCGAGCTCGAACAGGCGCAGTCGGTGATCGAGGGCGCGCGCGCGGTCATCGACGCCACGGTCGGACCGACCCACCCCGACGCCGCGGCCGCGACCGGGATCCTCGGCGTCGTGCTCGGCCGCCGCGGCGACCCCCGCGGCTACGCCCTGGTGCAGCAGGCGGTCGAGGACCTGCGCCAGGCCTACGGCCCCGATCACCCCGCGCTCGCGCCCGCGCTGGGCAACGTCGCGGCGCTCGCGATCGATCGCGGCGACTTCGTCACCGCGCGACGGGCGTTGAACGAGTCGTACGCGCTGCAGGTGCGTCGCTTCGGACCCGACCACCTCGTGCTCGGCCCGACGCTGCTCAAGCTCGCGACCGCATCGCTGTGGAGCAACGACGCGAAGACCGGCCTCGACGAGCTCGAGCGCGCCGAGCGGATCTTCCTCGCCGCCGGGCCCAATCATCCCGATCTGTGGCGGGTCTACCGGCAGAAGGCGTACGCGCTCGCGGAGCTCGGTCGGATCCCCGAGGCGCTGGACACCGGCCGGCGCGCCGTCGAAGCGCTCGACCGCGTGCCCTCGCCGCGCGCGTCCGATCGCGGCGACGCGCGCCTGCAGCTGGCGTGGGTGCAGACGCTCACCGGCGACAACGCGGGGGCGCGCGTGACCTACGACGCGGGCATCGAGCTGGTCGAGCGCTCCGCGGCAGCGGGCGATCGCCAGGCGCGGGAGATCCTGATCGCGCTGCTGACCGCGCGCGCGGAGCTGGCCCAGTCGCAGGGCGACGCGAACGCGGCGGCCGCGGATCGCGAGCGCATCGCTGCGCTGGGCCGCTAGCCGCCGGGTTTCACCACGGGCGGCGAGTCCCCGGGACTCGTCCAGCGGACTAGAAGCGGCCCGAGACCGTCACGCCGATCGAGGTCCAGTCGCCGCGCAGCTGCGCGCGCAGTCGGTGGCGTCGCGCGATGCCGACGCCCACCAGTGCCGCGCCGCCGGCGAGCACGACGCCGCCCGCGATGCCGAGCGCACGTGCGAACTCGGGCCGCGGCGCGTTGGCGCAGTCGTCGAGTCCGAACATGCACTCGGGCTTGTTGGCCTCGACACCGGCGGCCACGATCATGAGCAACCCGCCCAGCGCGGCGACCGAGCCGGCCGCGATCATCAGGCCCGCGCGCTCGATCTTCCGCTCGTGGTGCTCGAGGTCGAACACCGGTGACGCCGGCGCGACCGCGAGCTCGAGCTCGGCGCGACCGCCGGGTTCGACCGAGATCGTGCGCTCGCTGCTGGGGCCCTCGCGATCGACGGCGACGACGTAGACGCCCGGTGGCAGCTCGCCCAGCCCGAAGCGTCCGTCGAACTCGCTGTGCAGCTCGACCGGCTCGGGCAGACAGGTGCAGGTGATGCGCACGCGCGCGCCGGGGACCCCGACCCCGGCGGCCTCGCTCGCGGTGATGCGGCCCTCGATGCGGCCCAACAACGCGTCGCCCGTGGGCGCGGTGGTGACCTCGGTGCTCGCGTCGTTCGTGCTCGTCGCGTCGTTCGTGCTCGGCGCGTCGCTGGTGCCGGGCGCGTCGCGGGTATCCGGCGCGTCGACCGGCGGTGCCTCGGCGGTCGGTGCCTCGGCGGTCGGTGCCTCGGCGGTCGGTGCCTCGGCGGTCGGTGCCGCCGCGTCGGTCGGCTCGACGATCACCGGCGCGTTCGCCCCCCGCGCGACGGTCGGCGCGACCAGGACCAGCGCGAGCGCGGTGGCGACGACGGGGCGTGCGTTCATCGGTCGGTCTTCACTCGAACACGCTGAGCAGATCGGAGATCTGGATGTCGAACGCCAGCGCGAGCACGGCGAGCGACAGGCCCACGAACAGGAGGCACACGATGATCCACGTGCCCCACCGCGAGCCTACCCGATGAGACTCCACGCGATCGATGCGCGAGGGATCGGCTGCGAGCTGGCCGTCGAACGCGCTGCTGTCCGCGGCCCGCGGGTCGGGGCGGCCGACCGGCCCGAAGTCGACGAACGACGGCGCCGAGCCCACCGGCGGCGCGCCGGTGGGGTTGCCCACGGGGCCGAAGTCGACGAACGACGGCGCGGACGCGGGTGGGGCGATCGCCCGCGTGGGCGCCTGCGCAGCCGCCTGCGCGGCCGCGCGCGGCGGCTCGACCACGGCCGCACGCGGCGGCTCGACCACGGCCGCGCGCGGCGGCTCGACCACGGCCGCGCGCGGCGGTTCGAGCGGACGCGGCGGGTTCGGTCGCGGTGCGGGCTCGGCCGCGTCGGGCCGCGGGAACGTGCCCGACGCGATCGTCGGCGCGGTGCCCAGCGAGCGCTCGTGATCCTCGCGCGGCGCCGCGCTCGGGCCGGGCACGCGCTCCCCCAGCAAGGTCGGCTGCGAGCCGGGCCGCTCGACGAACTGGAACGTGGTCTCGCCGATGCGGAACTCGTCGCCGTCGCGGAGCCGTCGCAGCGAGGTCCGCTCGGCGCCGAAGAACACGCCGCCCTGGCTGCCCTCGTCGACGAGCACCCAGCCGCCGGCCTCGGGCACGAGCCGCGCGTGCAGCCGCGAGGCCGACTGTTCCAGCAGGACCACGTCGCAGTCCTCGGCGCGGCCGATCGCGATCGGGTTGGTGCCGAGCTCGAGCACCTGCTCGCCGCGACCGATCACGGGCGAGCGGATCCGCAGGATGGGACGCGGGACGACGGTCGGCACGACGGCTGCGCGAGACTAGCAGTGTCCGGCGGATGCGGCACGCGACGGGACGCCTCGCCGCGCGCGCCGCAGGACCACTGCGGTGCGCGCGGCCGGCGAGGTGGCCGCGCGCGGTCAAGCGGCGCGTGAACCCGGCGATGGGATCGATCGGAAATGTCGCTCACGGAGCCAGCAGGCCTCGGCGGCCGGACGCCGCTGCGGGTCGTCGACGACGGCGAGCGCACACCGATCGTGTTGCTCGGCGCCGAGGCCGACGCCGCGACGCTGCACCAGGCCCACGCGGTGCTCGATCGCGCGGCGGTCGAGGTGCTGCTCGGGGTCGATCGCGACGTCGAGCCGTTGCGCGAAGCCATCGCGCTGGCCGAGCAGCCGACGCTGTTCGTGCTCTGTCGCACCGAGACCCTCGACGCCGATCGTGCCCGCGCCGCGGTCGCGTGCTTCGCCGGTCGACGCGCTGCGACGCATCGCTTGCTGGTGGTCGAGCTCGAGCCACGACGGGGCACGCGCTGGCTCGGTACCGTGCGCATGGCCGCGGCTGCGTTGGCGCGGACGGTGCGGCACGCCGGACCCACCGGCGTCGACGGCATGCGCGACAGCGGCACGTTCGGCCAGCTCGGTGGTGAGACCCGGCCTGCGTTCGACGTCCGCGACGAGCCCGCGCTGGCGCTGCGACCGGTCCACGTCGCGGGCCACGATCACGCCGAGCACGATCCGCGCCCGTGGTGGCGCGACGAGGTCGGCCCGATCCCGCCGCACGTGCGGATCCCGGGACGACCGCGGCGCGGCGCCGAGACGGTCGACTCGCAGCGCGACACCGCCGACGATCTGCCCGAGGCGATCAGCGACGCCGCGCTGACCTACGAGCGCGCGGCCAACGAGGCACCGTGGACGGCCGCGGCCTCGGGACCGCGACCGCGCGAGGCCACGCCACTGCCCTCGGGCCGCGCGATCGCGATCGCGATCGTCGCGCTGATGGCCCTGGCGTATGCGATCGCGCCAGTGCTGCACTGACGCGGGCCCCAACGACCAGGCAATGGGATCGCTTCGCGCCTCGCCCCGAGTCGTGGACGAGACGCGACGCGTCTCATCCCCAACTCAGCACTTGCCGGCCTTGAGCTTGTCCTTCTTCAGGCACCAGCGACCGAGCTCGACCGTCGCGTCGCCGGGGCCGGCGAAGCGCTTGCCACCGGTGAACAGCACCTCGCAGCTCTTGGGCTTGGACGCCAGCGGCTCGCTGGTGAACGCGGTGCCGGTGATGCGCGTGGTCTCGCCGGGATCGAGATAGTAGAGATCGACGCCCATCACCCAGGTCTTCTCGACCCGGTCGGCGCTGCCGACCTTGCAGGTCACGTGCGCGTCGATGCCCGACTGCTGGTCGAGCGGCGACTTGACGGTCACGTCGGCCTGGATCTTCGCGTTGAAGGTGGTCGCGCCGCCGCCGAAGGGTGCGGCCAGCTCGACCTTCACGCCGTCGACCGCGACCGAGCCGGCGGCCAGCAGGGCCGGCGTGCCGGTGACGGTGGCCGCGGGATCGCACGCGTTCTCGTTGACCTTGGCATCGCGCCAGCACACGCGCTTGAGCACGGTCTGCTCGAACTCACCCCACGTGCCGGCCTTCTGCTTCCACAGGCCGTAGGTCACGTCGCACAGCGCGAGCGGATCGGTGAACGCGAAGCCCTGCGACCAGAAGTGCGTGCTGGTGCGCAGCACCGACTCGCCCGACTCGTACTTGAACGGGCCAGCGAACATCGGCACGAACTGCACGTCGACGAGCTTCTGCGTGCCGACCGTGCACGCGGTCTTGATGGTGATGCGCGAGCTGTCGTCGATGGCCTCGTTGAACTGCAGCGTCTCGCCCAGCTGCAGGCCCTGGGTCCCGCCGTACGCGGTGGTGGGCTTGATGCTGATGTCCGCGACCTCCATCGGCAGCGTCGCGCCCGACATCGCCGCGGCCGCCACCGGCGGCTCGCACGGGCCGGTCTTCACCGCGCCGTCGAAGCACGCGGTCGCCAGCGGCACCGACACGCCGCCACCGCCCGAGCCGAGGCGGAACTCGAACTGGCACGGCGTCATCGCGGTCTCGGCACCCTGGGTGTAGACCTGGCCGGTCAGCTCGGCGGACTCGCCCGCCGCGTACTGGTGCATCTGCTTGTCGAAGGTCGTGAGGTTGGCCCACGCGACGTCGGCGACCAGTCGGGTGTCGCGCTTGCACAGCGACTTGATGTGCACGAACGTGCCGGAGTTCAGCTGCTCGTTGAACTTGATCTTCGCGTTGACCTGCATCGCGCCGGCGCTGCCGGAGAACATGCTGCCGACGTTCTTGATCTGGATGTCCGACAGCAGCACCGGCTTCTTGGCCTCTTCCTCGGCCTTCTTCTTGGCCTCTTCCTCCGCGGCCTTCTTCTTGGCCTCCTCCTCGGCGGCGGCCTTCTTCTTGGCCTCCTCCTCGGCGGCAGCCTTCTTCTTGGCCTCCTCCTCCGTCGCAGCCTTCTTCTTGGCCTCTTCCTCGGCGGCCTTCTTCTTGGCTTCTTCTTCTGCGGCAGTCTTCTCGGCGGCAGCCTTCGCGTCGGCGTCGCTGCTCGAGCCCTTGTCGCAAGCGGAGAGAGCCAACACCGACGCGATGACGGCGGTGGCACGACGGATCGAATGCGCGGGACGGGTGGCGGACATGGGCCCTGAACTTGGCAGAGAAGACGGCGGGTGGGGAGGCGGGTTGCGCAGGTGCATGCGCGGCCGCGCGCGGGGCGTTCGGCCGCCGCGCGGCGGGTCCGGCGGGGCCCCGGGGCAGGGCTCCGCGACGTTAGACCCCCGCCGGGCGCGTTCGATCAGGGCGTCTCGCCGGCGGGTGCCAACAGGCCGTAGTCGGCCCCCAGGACCACCACCGCCTGGGCCCACCCGCCGCGGCTGAGCAGGGCACTGGGCACGTCGTGCGCGAGCCCACGGGCGATGCGCTCGACCAGCTCGGCTGCGAGTTGGTCGCGCACGCGGACGTAGATCCGCGAGCTCTCGACGTTCTCGTGGTCGAGATCCGCGGCGGCGACCGGCAGGCCCGCGCGTTCGAGCGCCCACGCGGCGCGCCGGAGCTTGCGTTGGCCGGCGCCGCCGTCGACGAGGCGGATCTGCGGACCGGCGGCCCGCAAGAACCAGCGAGCGTCGCCCAGCGCGGCGGCATCGGTGACGCCGCCGGCCTTGCCCTCGATCACGAACACCACGCGCGTACCCTGGGGCGACCAGAACATGCTCACGGTGCCGTCGAGCGTCGGCGTCGCGTCTGCGGCCCGCGCGTCCCACAGCGCCTGCTGCGTGAGCGACAAGGTCACGTCGAGCATCTCCCAGCGCGTGTTGCCCTCGACCCAGTGCACGACCAGGTGCGGCGGCGGCTCGTCGGCCGCCGGTGCGCTGGTGAGCTCGAGGTGGTAGTGCAGGCCCGTCGGCGTGTTCTCGACGCTCGCGCGACCCGTGGCCGGCGATGCGTCGATCGCTGCCTCGAGCTTCACCTCGACGCGCGGGGCCTTGCCGAGCGGATCGAGCCCGCGCAGCTGCAGCGCGCGGCGGGCCGGCTCCCACTCGTCGTAGGGCTCGGCCTCGGCCGCGGCGCGAGCGATGCGATCGCGCTCGGGGACCTCCGGTGCCGCGTCGCGTTCGATCACGTACGACTCGAGCATTGCGCTCGAGAGCGCGTCGTGGACCTGCAGCAGGTGCAGCAGGTTGCGCGGACCGTCGCCGCCGCTGCGATCGGGGTAGGTCGCGTCGATCACGAAGCGCGCGCCGTCGCTGCTCCAGCCGCCGAAGCGCAGCGCCGCGGCGCTGAAGCTCAGCTGCGTCGGCAGCGGGCGCACCGGCTCGAGCGCGATGGGCTCGTCGGGCGTCGGCGGCGGCAGCTGCTCCAGCTCGGGCGGCGGCTCCTTGATGCCCGCGGTGGTCGACGCGGGTGGTGTCGCCTCGGTGGGATCGTGCGGTGGCTGCGGCTGCACGCCACCGGTGTCGCCGGCTTCGACGGGCGTGGGCGGCACGTCGACGCGGGTGCTGCGGACATCGTGCGGATCGGGCCCGGGGCCCGGCCGCAGCGCGTACCACACGCCGCCGCTGACGCCGATCGCCGCCACCGGTGCGAACACCCACGGCCACCGCGGCGCGTGGGTGCGCGGTCGCGACGGCATCGCACCGGTGGCATCGGCGGGCGCCGCAGCCGGCGTCGGCAGCTGCGCGTTGGTGCTCGCGATCGTGGGTGATCCGCCGAAGGTCGTGCCGAGTCCGGTCGCGACTCCCACCGAGTCGGACGAAGCGGCCTCGGACACGGTCGACTCGACGACGCTCAGCCGCGAGCTGGTCGACTCCCAGATCTCACCGCGCGGCGGCAGCAGCGACACGTCGCCGCGCATGCCGGGATCCACCGATTGCTCGAACGCGACCCATGCGGCGGATGCGTCGGCGAAGCGATCGGCGGCGCTGCGCGTGACGCAGTGCGCGAACCAATCGTCGAAGCCCGGTGGGATCGCGGAGTCCATGCCGAACTCTCTCGCGCGCACCGATGCGGGCTCGAGCTCGCGGAACAGCTGCTCGGCGAACAGTGCCTGCACCGTGAGGCGCTCGGCCCGGGCGGTGCGCCAGTACGAGTGACCGGTCAGCGCCCAGAACGCGAGCAGTCCCAGCGACCACACGTCGGTGGTCGGACCCAGCGCGTCGTTGTTGATCTGCTCCGGCGACATCCACAGCGGCGAGCCGACCGTGCCGGTGAGCGTCGCGACCGTCTTCGATTCCTGCGCGACCTTGGCGATGCCAAAATCGAGGATCTTGACCGTGAACGCGGTGCCGGCGTGGCGCGGATACGCGACGAAGATGTTCTCGGGCTTGAGGTCGCGGTGGATGACCTTGGCCGCGTGCGCGGCCGCGAGTCCGTGGCACAGCTGCCGCATCATGCCGCCGAGCTCGGGCACCGACAGACGCCCGCGGTGCTTGACCACCGCCGCGAGGTCGCCGCCATCGAGCAGCTCCATCACCAGGTACGGCAGCTCGGTCGCGCGATCGATGCCCGCGGCGATGACCTCGACCACGTGCTCGCTCGCGATCGAGGCCGCGACCGTGGCCTCGCGCACGAATCGCGCCCGACTGCGTTCGTCGTCGAGCAGTCGACCGTGCACGACCTTGACCGCCCTGGGCTTGTGCGTGCTCAGCTGCTCGGCGCGGTAGACCGAGCCCATCCCGCCTTCGGCCAGCGGGCCCACGATGCGGTAGTCGTCCGCGAAGACGGTCCCGATCGCGAGTCGAGGGGTCGACGCCATGCCAAAAAACAGTGTATCAGGGGGGCCAGCCGGCCGTCGCGGCCGGTGTCCGGGAAGCACGCGTCGTGGCCCTGCAAGTCTTCAACACCCGAACCCGTCGTCTCGAAGCGTTCGTGCCCGCGGACCCGCACGTGGTGCGCATCTATACGTGTGGACTGACCGTGTATTCCGCGATGCACATCGGCCACGCCCGCACCTACTGCTTCTGGGACGTGTTCCGTCGCTACCTGGAGTACCGCGGCCAGCACGTGCTGAGCGTCATCAACTACACCGACATCGACGACCGCATCATCGCCAAGGCCGCCGATGGCGCCGACGCGGGCGCACCCGGCGGCTGGCTCGAGGTCGCCGAGTCGGTCATCGCGACGTTCCGGCGCGACTGCCGGGCACTGCGCATCAAGGACTACGCCGCGTACACGCGCGCGACCGACTTCGTCGATGCGCAGATCGACATGGTGCGGCAGCTGCTCGCGTCGGGCCACGCCTACGTCGTCGACGGCGAGGTCTTCTACGACGTGCAGAGCTTCCCGCGCTACGGCGAGCTGTCGGGCAACACGCTCGATGGTCAGCAGGCCGGCGCGAGCGGTCGCGTCGGTGAGGATCTCGATCGCAAGCGTCACCCGGCCGACTTCACGCTGTGGAAGCCGAGCACACCGGAGCAGCCGACGTGGAACACCGGCGAGGCCGCGTGGCCGCAGGGGCGTCCGGGCTGGCACATCGAGTGCTCCGCGATGGCGACCGCGATGCTCGGACGACACTTCGACGTGCACGGTGGCGCGGTCGACAACCTCTTCCCCCACCACGAGAACGAGGTCGCTCAGTCCGAGCCGCTGTGCGGACATCCGTGGGTGCGCTACTGGATGCACCCCGAGCACCTCGACCTGCGCGGCGTGAAGATGTCGAAGTCGCTGGGCAACGTCATCGGGATCCCCGATCTGTTGTCGCGTCATCGCTACGACGAGATCCGGTGGTTCTTCGCGAGCACGCACTACCGCACCAAGCTCGCGTTCTCCGACGAGCTCATCGATGCGTGCGCCGAGGGCTTCAAGCGCATCACGCGGGCCGTCAAACTCTTGGCGGAGCGTCTGCGCGCGGTGAGTCCGCAGGCGCGCGCGGTGCCGGTGCGGTCGCGCTACGCGAGCATGCGCGCGCCCGAGCAGGCGATTCCCCGCGAGCGCGAAGCGTTCGAGCACGGGGTCTTCGGGGCCGCGACGCGCGCGTTCCTCGATCGCTTCGTGGCCGCGATGGACGCGGACCTCGGCTGCCCGCAGGCGACCGCGGCGATGTTCGACTACGTCGGCGAGCTGTTCGCGCAGGGGCTCGAGACGATCGACGATCCACCGAGCCTGATGGCTGCGTATCGCTGCTTGACCCGGCATCTGCACGTGCTCGGCGTCGAGACCGTGGATGCGGAGCTGTATCCCGAGCTCGCCGCCGATTGCCTCGCGACCGCGGACGAGGGCACGCAGCAGCTGGCCGAGCTGCGCGCAGTCATCGACCGCATGCTCGAAGCCCGCGCGGAGGCGCGCCGCAGCAAAGACTTCGCCCGCGCGGATGCAATCCGGGACCTGCTCAAGCGCGCGGGCGTCGCCGTCGAAGACGCGCCGGGCGGTGCGCGTTGGGAGCTCGTCCGCTAGCGACGCCCGCGCGCCGCAGCGACCGCTCGTCCGAACGGTCGGCCACGAAACCGCGCGCGACGATTCCGCGGGACACCGCGCGGAACGGTGTTAGGATCGGTCTTCGTGAGGTTGCCGGCCAAGGCGGGTCTGCACGACGAAATCATCCGCGTCAGCATCGAGATCGGTGCCGAGGCTGGTGAAGAGGGCCTCACCATGCGTGCGATCGCCAGTCGACTCGGCATGAGCTCGACCGGCATCTATCAGCACTTCGACAGCAAGGCGTCGATCCTGCGCGAGATCCGATTCCACGGCGTCGGCATGTTGCTCGAGGCGCTCACGCGCGGCACCGCGTCCACGCAGGACGACGCCGCCTCGGACGGTGCGTCCACGGCACCCGAGCACCAGCTGCGATCGATGGCGCATGCATACCTCGGCTTCGCGCGCGCGAACCCGTGGTTGTACCGACTGCTGTTCGACGAAGAAGAGCTCGACTGGTCGACGCTGTCGTCGGAGGAGATGCGACGCGCGCTCGGTCCCATCGTCGTCACGCGCGAGACCATCGCTGCCGGCATCGCGCGCAGCAGCCTGCGCTCGGACCTCGACGTCGATCACTCCGCGCTGCTGATCTGGGCCTCGCTGCACGGCCTCGCCTCGCTGCTGCTCAGCGGTCGACTCAGCGAAGGTCACGCCGCGTTCCCGGTCGCGGACCTGGGGCGCTTCGTCGAGGCCTTCGTCGACAACCTGATGCGATCCTTCGCGCCTTGAGCGGCGGCCGGCCGTGGGCTCCGCGGTGTCTGCAGCCGCGGGCCGCTCGCGCCCCCAGGGGCCCGGCAGCGCCGAGGAGATCTCCCGCGCACCCCACAAAGCTCGCGGGACCCGCCCGACCGAGCGCTGCCCGGGCACCCGCGCGGTCCATCCCGAAAGCGCGCTCACGCGGATTATCGGTTGCCGGCCGATCGCGCGCCGTGAAACGATGGGCCATGGTGCCGGTGCCGCGCGGATACAACCACGACGTGCGCTACCGCGGGCAGATCTTCCACGTGCAGTCGGAGGTCTCGGGGCACGACCGTCGGCAGGCGTGCACGCAGCTCTTCATGCGCGGGGCGGTGCTCGCGACCGAGCGCACGGCGTTGCCCGATGACGTTGCCGAGGCCGAGGTCCAGGCGCTGCTGCGCACGCAACACAAGGCGGTGCTGCGCGAGCTGTGCCGCGGCACCTTCGACGCCTGGCTCGCGCCCACCGGCGAGTCTGCGATCACGCCGGTGCCCGTGCGTCCGCCGGTGGCGCCACGTCAGCTCGCGCTCAAGCGCCGCGGCGTCGCGCTCGAGCTGACCGCCGCCGATGATCCCGAGCGCTGCGAGCTGCGCATCGAGGTCCGGGCCGGTCGCGACGTGCTGGCCACGCGCAGCGTCGGCTACGAGCCCTGTGATCCACCCGAGCAGGTCGGCGCGCTGCTCGACGCCGAGATCGAGGCGATGATGGCCAAGATTCGCCGCGGCGGCCTCGACGTGCGCCTGCCGGCGGTGTTCGTGTTCGTGCCGCCGCCGATTCCGCCGGCCGCGGCGCGCTGAAGCGCCGCAGCCGGCGTACGCTGGCGATCGACCGTGTCCGCGCAGGGCATCACCGCGCTGCTGGGGCCGACCAACACCGGCAAGACCCACCGCGCCGTCGAGCGCATGCTCGAGCACAGAAGCGGCATGATCGGGCTGCCGCTGCGCCTGCTCGCGCGCGAGATCTACGACCGCATCACGCCGCGCGTCGGCGAGCAGGCCGTCGCACTGGTGACCGGCGAGGAGAAGCGCGTGCCGCCGCGGCCGCGCTACTGGGTCTGCACGGTCGAGTCGATGCCGGTGCTGCGCGACGTCGACTTCGTCGCGGTCGACGAGATCCAGCTCGCGGCGCATCCCCAGCGCGGCCACACCTTCACGCAGCGATTGCTGCGCGCGCGCGGCGAGCAGGAGACGTGGTTCCTGGGCTCGGAGTCGATGCGACCGATGGTCGAGGCGCTGCTGCCGACCGCGCGGCTGCAGACCCATCCGCGCTACTCGCAGCTGAGCTACGGCGGCACACTGTCGCTGGGGGCCCTGCCGCCGCGCACCGCCGTGGTCGCGTTCTCGGTCGCAGACGTCTACGACCTGGCCGAGCGCCTGCGCCAGCGTCACGGCGGCACCGCGGTCGTGACCGGATCGCTGTCGCCGCGCACGCGCAACGCCCAGGTCGCGATGTACCAGAGCGGCGAGGTCGACTACATGGTCGCGACCGATGCCATCGGCATGGGCCTCAACCTCGAGGTCGACCGCGTGGTGTTCGCGGCGCTGCACAAGTTCGACGGCAGCGAGGTGCGACCGCTCGAGCCCGCCGAGCTGGCGCAGATCGCCGGCCGCGCCGGCCGCTACACCAGCGACGGTGCGTTCGCGACGCTGCGGCCGCTGCCCGGGCTCGAGCCCCGCGTGGCCGCGGCGATCGAGCAGCACCAGTTCCCGCCGCTGCACCGGTTGGTGTGGCGCAACGACGAGCTGGTGTTCGACTCGGTCGAGGCGTTGCTCGCGAGCCTGCGCGCGCGGCCGCCCCGTCGCGCGCTGCGGTTGGTCGAGCGCGCCGACGACTACGAGGCGCTGCAGCAGCTGCTGCGCAAGCCCGAGATCCGCAGCCGCGCGCAGACGCCCGCCGCGGTCGAGCTGCTGTGGGACGTGTGCCGGATCCCCGACTACCGCAAGCTGCTGCTGGAGAGCCACGTGCAGCTGCTCGCGGCGCTGTTCGTGCAGCTGCACGACGCCGGTCGCATCGACGCGGCGTGGATGGGCCAGCGCGTGCGGGCGCTCGACGCGGTCGAGGGCGACATCGACACGTTGACGCTGCGGATCGCGTCGATCCGCACGTGGACGTACGTCGCGCACCACGAGCGCTGGGTCGACGATGCGCCGGCGTGGCAGAACCTCGCGCGCGAGATCGAGGATCGCTGCAGCGATGCGCTGCACCAGCGGTTGACCGAGCGCTTCGTCGCGCGGCAGCAGGGCGTGCGCGCGCCACAGCCCCGGCCACGACGTCCGCCCGGCGCGACCACGGCGGTCGTGACCGCCGGCGGCCACGACGGACCCTTCGCGCAGCTGCGCTCGCTGCGGCTCCCGGCCGGCCCGGGCGAGGCCGACGGCGACGACGACGACGACTGGCTCGAGGCGGTGGTCGACGCCGGACATCCCCAGATCGGACTCGACGAGGGCGGGCGGTTGGTGCACGCCGGCCGCGTGCTCGGCGTGCTCGCGCGCGGCAGCGGCGTGCTGCACCCCGAGCTGCGGCTGGCGTCGTCGTCGGTCGAGGTGCTGGGCGCGGGGGCGCGCTCGCGGCTGACGCGACGGCTGCAGGCGTGGCTCAAGGATGCGATCGCCGAGCTGCTCGCACCGCTTGCGGCGATCGACGCCGCGGCGCTGGGGCCCAGCGCGCGCGGCCTGCTGTACCAGCTCGAGCAGGGGCTGGGCACGCTCGATGGCGACGCCGCGCGCACGCAGCTCGAGCGGTTGCGCGACGAGGATCGCGAGCACTTCACCGCGGCGGGCGTGACCGTCGCGCACGAGGTCGTCCACGTCGCGCGCATGGCCACCGCGCCCGCGTTGCGGTTGCGCACCGCGTTGGTGCGCGCGGCCGCGCCCGAGCCGCTCGCGTTGCCCGTGCCCGATGGTCGCGCCGTGTCCTGGTCGGTCGAGGCCCTGGCACCGCCGCTGCAGTCGTGGCTGCCGTTCGTCGGCTACGTCGTGCGAGGCCCCCGCGCGCTGCGTGCCGACGTGCTCGCGCGCGTGGGCGACGAGCTGGCGCGCCACGACGCGTCGGCCGGGCTCGACGAGGCCGCGCTGGCGCAGCTGGGCGCACGCCTGGCCACGCGCCGTCGCGAGCTGCCCGCGGTGTTGCGCGCGCTGGGCGTGCGGGTCGGCGGCAGCCGGGTCCCACGCGCGCGCTGATCAGGCCGGCGGCGGCGCGGCCACGGCGTAGCGCTTCTCGCACGCGGCCTCGAGCTCGGGCTGCGCCGCGTCGGGGAAGAACTCGATCGGCGCCTTCGCCAGCGCGCTGCCCAGGCACACGCCGCGCTCGATCGAGCCGGTGGCCTTGCACGCCTCGGTCAGCTTGCGCAGATCGGGCTCCTTGGTCGCGTTCCAGCGCTCGAGCTCGGGGCCGCTGAGCCGCTGCTGCTTGAATGCATCGAGTCCGGCGCTGGCCTGGGCGCACGCCGCCTCGATGTCGGCCGGCAGCGGGGCCGCGACCGTGGTGATCGTCGCGAGCGCGTCGTCCTTGGCCTTGGTCGCGTCGGCCTCGGCCTTGCGCTCGAGCTTCTTCATGCGATCGACCTGGGTCGCGTGGTCGGTGATGTTCTTGCTGTTGTCGAGCGCCTTGGCCATGTCGCTGCCGCGATCGCCCTTGGGTGAGCCGCAGGCGGCGACGAACAGCGACAGGACCAGGCCAGCACACGCGCGGGGGGAACACGAGCGGGACATCGACACGAACCTCCGCGGCGCAGGATAGCGCCGCGGGCGGGCCGTGCCTGTCAGCGTGCGACGAACTCGAGTGAGCTGAGCACCGCCAGACAACTCATGCGGTAGCGACCCGCGCCGTCGAGCTGGCCGGCCTGGACCTCGGCGAAGGCCTGCAGCTCCTCGGGCGAGGGGTCGCGCGCGAAGGCGGCGCGGGCCAGCGCGGACGGGTCGGTCGCGAGATCGGGGTAGCGGGCCTGGAAGCGCGGATCGTCGCAGACCGGCCGCACCGCCTTCACCCAGGTCTCCATGCGCTCGGGGGTCCACTTCAGATCCGGCGCGATGCCGTTGGCGTAGTCGTGGTCGCCGAGCTGGAAGCGCCGGTCGAGCAGCGCCATGAACATGGGATCGTCGGCGTGCACGCCCGCGACCGCGGCCAGGTTCGCCAGGCGCACGTGGAACGGCAGCAGCTCGACCTCGCTGCCGGGCGGCTCGAACGGCGTGTCGATGGCCTCGGGGCCCGGCGTGCGCGGCGGGCGATCGGGCTCGCCGGCGTCGCCGGCGTCGCCCGCGTCGGCCCCGTCGTCGCCCATCTGGCGGGTGCCATCGCCCAGGCCCGAGTAGCAACCGGCGAGGCCGGTCATCGCGAGCGCCAGCGCCCCCAGGAGGATCCGACGCGCAGGTGGCATGCGTTGCTCGATCATGTCGCGCTCCATCCGCCTCGCCTACGCGAGCATGAAGTCCAGGGGTTGGTGCGCGGCGACGTCGGGATACTGACCCGCGACGTCGTCGGGGATGCCCAGCGCGCGCATGACGGTGCGCCAGGTGCGGGCTCCGGGGATCCGACCCTCGCCGCCGGACACCGGCACCACCGCGGCGCCGCTGTCGTCGGGCGAGACGTACGACCACGTGTGGCCGGTGCCGGTGTTGCCGGCCACGCGCACGTCGCCGTAGTAGCCGCCGCGGATGCGGCCACCGGCGAGCACGAACGAGCTCTTGCCCTCGTTGCCGTAGGAGTTCGCCGACGGCGAGCGTCCGCCGTCGGCGTTGTAGATCGCGATCACGGTGCGATCCCACATGCCCGGGATGGCCTTGATGCGCTCGATCAGGCGCGCCAGCGGCACTGCCGACTGCGCCGCCATGGTCTTCATCACCGACTCCTCGCGGGTGTCGTGCACGTCGAGGTAGTCGAACTCCATCGCGACGGTGCGCGTGACCTCGTTCGACAGCAGCTTGTAGGCCCAGCCGGCCTGCTCCCAGATGTTGGCCTTCTTGTTGTCGCCGACCTGATCCGGCACGCCCGCTTGCCAGAAGGCGATCTCCTCCGGCGAAAACGGCAAATCGACGATCTTGGGCTGGTGGTACCACTTGCCCTCGGCCGCGGCGAGGTGGGCCTCGTGGGTCGCGCGCGCGACCTCGTCGTAGCCGTGACGGCGGAAGAACCCGCCATCGGCGCGGCGCAGCGCGGCGGCGAACACCGCGGCCTCGTCCGCGCTGGCGAGCGCGAGCTGCTCGACCGTGGTCGGGAAGGTGTCGAACAGCATCTGCACGCTCTGGATCCGCGTCAGCTCCGCGGCGGGCAGGCCCGCGGCGAAGTGGCTGATCGTGTGGAAGCGGCTGATGAACTTCATCGTGATGCCGTTGGCGAGCTCCGGCGTCAGCTGCTTCTGCCAGTAGTTGTGCAGCGTCGCCGGCGTCGGCGTCGACGAGTACCAGTAGTCGTTGCCCTGCTCCTCGTAGCCGGGCTCGCCCATCCACATCGGCTGCTTGCCCGGGTCCTGCGACTTGGTGCGGCCGGGCGAGCGCAGTGGGTTGGCCGACTCGTGGCCATGGATCGCGCCTTCGCACAGCGGGTTGGTCTCCAACACCGCGATGTTCGACAGATACGGGATCAGGATCTCCGAGTCGGGCGTGAGGTAGAAGTTGCCCTCGTGCGCGGAGATCTTGTCCGCGGTGTAGAAGAACGACAGCGCGTCGCCCGAGCCGCCGCGGGTGATGTTCGCGAGGTTGGTCGCGATGCCCGGCGGCACGAACACGTGGCCGAAGTCCCACTGGTCGCGCAGGTTCATCTCGATGAAGTAGGTCGGCAGGCTCGACTCGGCCTCGAAGGCGTGGGCCTCGCCGAACAGTTGCTCGTTCACCGCGAAGCGCAGCGCGGCGGGCACCGCCGGCGCCGCGAGCACGGCACCGCACAGCTTGAGGAACTGCCGTCGCCGCGCCGGCGGCAGGCGATGGGCCATCGGTTCGCGCGAGGTCTTCATGGCGCCTCCATGGTCGCGACCACGGCATCCACCACGCGGCGGTCGGTGAAGATCGACCACACGTAGTGCCGCAGGGTCGGGTCGTCGCTGTCTACGGTGATGCGCTGTGCGAGCTCGGCGATGAGGTCGGCGTCGAAGTCGTCGGACACGCCGGCGGCGAGGCCGAAGGTCCGCGCGAGCAGGTTCTTCACCGTGCACTGCTGGAACAGCGCGCTGGCAGTGAGCACGTCCATCGCACCGCGCAGGTTGTCGGCCTCGACGCCGAACATCTGCGAGGACTCGCTCGCGGCCGCGCGCGGGGCCTGCAGGTGCGAGGCGTAGAGCCCAGCGACCGCGCGACCGAGCTCGCCGTCGGGGTCCTGCCTGCCGGTGGCGTCGGCGCGCCACAGACCCTGATCGTCGAAGCGCACGAAGAACTGCGCATGGGCGCCGAACTGCGAGTGGCAGTTGTAGCAGGCGACGCCGTTGCCGAAGCCGCCCTTGGCCTCGTCGACGGTCTGCTCGTCGGGGTTCTCGGCCTGGAACATCGGGATCAGCCGCGCCTTGGCCAGCGGCACCTGCACCTCGGCCTCCATGGGGTAGATGCGGCAGGCGAAGGTCTCGAGCATGCGCTTGGCGCGGGTGAGGTTGAAGCGGCCCTTGTTGGCGATGAGGTACGCGCGGGTCGCCAGCACGCCCGACTCGTACGGCGCACCGGTGTCGCACGCGATGTGCTTGCCGTCGGCGGCGACGCAGTAGTCGGCGGTCAGCAGCGTCGAGTACGGCAGGTTCTCGGCCGCGATCTCGGCGGCGAGGTTGCCCGGCAGATCGAAGTCGACGCCGTCGCGCTCGCCGCTGGTGTGCAGCATGTCCGAGACCAGAAAGCGCATGGCCTCGGCGAAGCCGGGCTCCGCGGTCCAACCATCGACGATCGGGGCGATCGCAGCTTCGCCGACCTGCGCGACCAGCTGCATCTCGTCGTAGTCGAGCGAGCGACCGACCAGCGTCGGCGCGATGCGGGTGAGGTAGAACTGCACCTGCTCGCTCGACAGCGGCTCGGCGGGTGTCGGCGCGGGGCTGTCGCCCTCGCCGGTGCTGCCCCCGTCGTCGCCGCCGTCGCTGCTGCCGTCGGTCGCCGGGGCACCGGCGTCGTCGGCCGCGACCGTGGCGTCGAACTGCCGCCGCGGGCTCGCGTCGGGATCGCACGCGCCCGAGACCATCAGCATCACGGCCGCCGCCGCGCCCGCGCCCGACCAACCCGTCCGGACGCGGGCGACGGCGGTGCCGCCCCCTTGTTCCCCTCGCTGTGCGCCCACGTCGCCGCTCACGCCTGCCGACCCCCGCCCCACGAGACGAGGCCGCGCGCACGGGGATCGTGGTTCCGCGGAAAAAGCCGCTCCGGGGCCGCACTCGCGGGCCTGCGACGCGATCGGGCCTGTCGCGCGACTGCCGCGGTGGGCCTGCTGCGGTCGGCACCGGCGTGCTCGCAGCGTAAACTGCCTCGCGGTCCGGTCAGACGCGACCGCGTGACCCACGGAGATCATCATGGGCTGGTTCGATCCCCAGAAGCTGCGCATGCCGACCGCCGCCGACGCATTGCCCGGCCGCGCGGAGGCACTCGAGGTCTCGCCGATCCACTTCGTCAACGGCGCGCGCATCGTCGCGCCGTTCGCCGACGGCACCGCGATGGCGATGTTCGGCATGGGCTGCTTCTGGGGCGCCGAGCGCAAGTTCTGGCAGACGCCAGGCGTGGTCAGCACGATGGTCGGCTACGCCGGTGGCTTCACCGAGAACCCGACCTACAAAGAGGTCTGCAGCGGACGCACCGGTCACGTCGAGGTCGTGCGCGTGGTCTTCGATCCCACGCGCGTCGACTACGACGCGCTGCTGACCGTGTTCTGGGAGAACCACGATCCCACCCAGGGCATGCGCCAGGGCAACGACGTCGGCACGCAGTATCGCTCGGCGATCTACTGCTACGGCGCCGAGCAACGAGCGGCGGCCGAGCGCTCGCGTGCCGTCTACGGCGAACGACTCGCGGCCGCCGGCTTCGGTGCGATCACCACCGAGCTCGCCGACGCCCCGATCTTCTATTACGCCGAGGACTACCACCAGCAGTACCTGGGCAAGAACCCCGACGGCTACTGCGGGCTGGGTGGCACCGGCGTGTCGTGCCCCATCGGACTGCGCGTGTGATCGCGCAGGCCGTCGCTCACGCGGTGCGCTGGATCAGGTGATAGCCAAACGGCGTCTCGACCACGCCGCTGGTGCCACCGACCGGCAGGCCGAACGCGGCGGTCTCGAACTCCGGCACCATCTGGCCGCGGCCGAAGCTGCCGAGGTCACCGCCCTTGGCCTTCGACGGGCAGTCCGAGTGTGCGCGCGCGAGCTCGGCGAACGAGGCCCCGTTTTGCAGCTGCGCCTGCAAATCCGCGATGCTGGCCTGGGCCTCGGCCTTGCTGCGCGTCGCCGAGGAGCGCATCGAGCCTTTGTACATGAGCAGGATGTGGGACGCGCGGACGCTGTCGGGCATGGGCGCAGCTTGCCCGTTGCGGCCGCGTGGCGGAAGCGAAATCAGCCGCGCTTGGTCGTGCGCAGCCCGAACTTGTCGAGCAGGCGCAGCAGGTAGACGCGATCGATCTCGGCGGCGCGGGCCGCCTGCGTGATGTTGCCGGCGTGCGCGCGCATCAGCGCCTCGACGTACGCGCGCTCGAAGCGATCGACCAGCAGACCCTTGGCGGTCTTGAACGGCACCGCGGGATCGATCGCGCCTTCGTTGGCCTGCGTGGTCGCGGCCTCGGCGGTCGTGGCCGCCGGCGCGAGCGATTCGTGTTCGCGCTCGACCTCGCCCAGCGCCGCCGCACGCTCGAGCGCGTTGCGGAGCTCGCGGACGTTGCCGGGCCACGGTCGCGCGGCGAGCTCGGCCATGGTCTGCGCGTCGATCGACAGCGGCAGCCCCGCGGCGGCGTGTTCGGCGAGGAACGACTCGACGTACAGCGGGATGTCCTCGGGCCGCTCGCGCAACGCCGGCAGCTGCAGCGTGACCACGGCGATGCGGAAGTAGAGATCGGCGCGGAAGCTGCCGCGGTTGACCTCGCGACGCAGGTCGCGGTTGGTCGCGGCGACCAGACGCACGTCGATCGCACGGGTCTTGCTGCTGCCCAGCGGTTGCACCTGCCGGCGCTCGATCACACCCAGCAGCCGCGTCTGCAGGTCGAGCGGCAGCTCGCCGATCTCGTCGAGGAACAGCGTGCCGCCGGCCGCGGCCTCGAAGGCACCGGTGCGGGCCCGGTCGGCGCCGGTGAAGGCGCCGCGCTCGTGGCCGTACAGCTCGCTCTCGATCAACGTCGGCGGCAGCGCGGCGCAGTCGACCACCACGAACGGGCCGTCGGCGCGGCGGCTGTGCTCGTGCAGCGCGCGTGCGGTGACCTCCTTGCCGGTGCCCGACTCGCCGGTCAGCAGCACCGTGGTGTCGGTCGGCGCGACCTTGGCCACCAGCGCGAAGATGCGGCGCATCGCGGCGCTGCGGCCCAGCAGCGGGCCCATGCGCGTGGCCGGCGACAGCGGGATGTCGACCGTGTCCGACAGCGGTGCGAACTTGAGCTGGGTCTCGCCCACGCGCACGCTCGCGCCGCCCTCGACCAGCACGTCGAACACGCGCACGCCGTCCATGAAGGTGCCGTTGCGCGAGTCGAGGTCGCGGATGCGGTAGCCCTCGGGCACCAGCGCGATCTCGAGGTGGTGGCGCGAGACCGTCGGATCCGAGAGCACCAGCTCACAGCTCTCGTGGGTGCCGACGACGATGCGCTCGTGCTCGAAGTCGCCGCGTCGCTTGCGGTCGGGGCCCTTGATCACCTCGATGCGCAGGGGACGACGGCGCAGCGCCGCCGCGTCGCCGCTGCCGATCTGCACCGTGTGCTGGATTCGATTCACCACGCCGTGATGCTCGCGGTCTGCCCGGCTTCGACCTGCACGTCGATCGTGCGGCGCTGGGCGCTGTCGGGATTGTACAGCTCGACGCGGTGCGTGCCCGCGCTCAGCGGCGTGTCGACCGGGGTCTGGCCGCGATCGCGGCCGTCGATGGTGACGCGCGCGTAGGGCACGAGGTTGACCTTGAGCCGGCCGCGCGCGCGCGGCCGCGGCGGCGCGGACTTGGCCGGCGCGACCGCGGGTGCGCCGGTGCTGCCGCCGTCGTCGTCGCGGGGCGCTTCGGGCTCGGCTGGCTTGGTGCTCGCGCGCGGTGGGGGCTCGTCGCGCGGTGGGGGCACCGGCGCCGGCGTGGCCGCGGCTGCGGTCGTCGCGGTCACCGGCTCGTCGCGCGGCCACAGCCACACCGCGGTGAA
>JAIBBS010000272.1 GCA_019694555.1 Nannocystaceae bacterium | reverse complement strand
GAGATCGATCTCAGCGGTTTCGACGGCAGTGGCTTCGCGCCCGATCCCGCGCCGGGCCAGCTCGACTCCGACGACTGGTCGGTCAGGCTCAGCGACATCAGCGTGCTCGACTTCGGCGGCGCCGGCGGCGGCGGGGGGACCGAGTATGGGCGGGGTTCGAGCCCCGGCGACGTCGACAGCCCAGGGGTGTGGGCGTTCGACGTCGACGGTGCCGGCACGATCGCGCTGGGCATCCAGCCCAGCGACAGCACCTTCACCCCCGGTGAGATCAAGCTGCGCGTGGTCAACGACACCGGCGTCGACATTCCTGCGATCCAGATCGAGTACACGGTGTGGTTCCGCAACGACGTCGAGCGTTCGAGCTGGATCCTGCTGCAGCAATCGCCCGACGACGCGACATACACCCCCGTGGGCAATCCGATCGACTCGCCGGGTGCGCCCGACGACAACGGCTTCGTCGCGGACGAGCTGGTCGAGCTCATCACGTTCGACCCGCCGCTCGCCGATGGCGCGCAGTACTACCTCGAGTGGGCGGGAGACGACGTCCCCGGCGGCAGCGGGCCGCGCGACGAGTTCGGCATCGAGGGCATCACGCTGCGTCTGCTCGGCATCTGCGGCAACGGCCTCGCCGACGAGGGCGAGGAGTGCGACGACGGCCTGATGAACCTCGACACCGCCGCGTGCACCACCACCTGCACCATGGCGTCGTGCGGCGACGGCTTCGTGCACGCTGGCGTCGAGACGTGCGACGACGGCAACACCGATCCGGGCGACGGCTGTGCGGCGGACTGCACCACCGAGGGCGAGCCCGGCAGCAGCAGCAGCAGCAGCGGTGCGGCCGACACCTCCGCGGGCGAGGGCGGCAGCGGCTCGGCCTCGGGCAGCGGCGGCGACGCGTCGGCCACCGCTGCGAGCGCGAGCGCCAGCGCGACCGCGACCGCGGGCGGCGAGAGCTCGGGCAGCGGCGGCACGGACGAGAGCACCGGCGGCCAGGACGACGGCACCGGCGGCTGCGGCTGCAACGGCAGCGGCAGCGGCAGCGGCCCGTGGCCGGTCCTGGCCGTGGTCGGACTCTCGCTCGCGCGGCGTCGTCGTCGCCGACGCTGATCGATCGCGCCGCCGAGCTTGCGCGCAGAAAGTGACGCGGTTGCGTCCCGCCGGTGTTGAACCGGCATGCGACGCCCGACCTCTCGAGCCTGCGCCCGCGTGATGGGCCGCGCTGGTTGTCTGCTGCTGCTGGCGTGGCCCGGCTGCGATGCCGCGGATCCGCAGGCGGTGCCCGCACCCGTGCCCACCGTCACGGCTGCGCCGCCGCCGATCGCCGAGCTGGCCGCACCGACGCTGCGCGAGTACAGCGGCACGGTCGTCGCGCGCCTGGTCGCCGGTGACTACACCTATCTCGAGATCGCCGTCGCCGACGCGCGGCGATGGGCCGTGACCACCGGTGCCGGCGCGGCGGTCGGTGATGCCGTTCGCGCGCAGGTGTTCGGCACCCGCGTCGACTTCGAGTCGCCGCGCCTGCGCCGTCGCTTCGCACAGCTCGACTTCGCCTCGGTCGAAGCGATCTGAATCGATTCGAGTCGATCCGTCCCTCAACGGCCTCGCGGCCAGGAGTCCTTGCGTCCATGTCCAGGTCCCTCTCGATGTTCTCTTGCGCCCTCGCGATCGCGTGCGGTGTCGACGGTGGCGCCGCCACCGGTGACGATCCCAGCGCGACGACGTCCGCCGACAGCAGCACCAGCGAAGGTGGCGATGCCAGCTCGAGCGGCGTGGGCGAGTCCACCGCAGCCGACTCCACCGGCGCCGCCGCGAACCCCTACGACTGCGTCGAGTCGGACTTCATGGTCGTCGCGCCGCTGGCCGGTCCCGGCTACGACCCCGAGGCCGGCCTCGTCGAGCCGCAGGCACAGTACGTCGTGAGCACCACCGTCGCGCTGCCGCGGCCCGAGGCCAGCGAGTTGTTCGGTCAGCTCGTCGGCGCCGCCGCGACCGAGGCCGCGCAGTCGGACGGCTTCGTCGCCGCGTCGTTCGCCGTCGAGCCGCACTGCGGCTTCAACCGCACGTTGACCGTGTGGCGCGACGAGGCCTCGATGATGGCGTTCGTGCTGGGCCCCGCCCACGCCCAGGCCATCGCCCAGGCGCCGCAGGCGGTCTCGACCGGCCAGGTCACCCACTTCAC
The DNA here is from genome assembly GCA_019694555.1 of Nannocystaceae bacterium. Classification (GTDB taxonomy): domain Bacteria; phylum Myxococcota_A; class Polyangia; order Nannocystales; family Nannocystaceae; genus Xiheibacterium. Next base: position 6,891 of record JAIBBS010000272.1, on the reverse strand, counting down.
CATCGACGCGGCGCAGATGCCCATCGAGTGGGACGCGGCGCTGGCCGAGCTCGCCGACGTCACGCCGTTCGTGTACTGACGCGCGCGGTCAGCTGCACCATCGTGCCGCCATGCATCACCGGCGGATCGAACGCCAGCGCGTGCGTGGCCGCGAGTCCTTCCCACAGCCGGATGCCGCGGCCGAGCACGACCGGCAACAGCGTCAGGCACAGCTCGTCGACCAGGCCCGCGTCGAGGCCCTGGCGCACCACGTCGCCGCCGTCGAGGTAGACGTCCTTGCCGCCGGCGGCGGCCTTCGCTGCGTCGACGAGCGCCGCGATCGGTCCCTGCACCGCCCGCGCGTCGCCGCCCTGCGGCGCCGGCGGCAGCGGGTGGTGCGTGGCGACGAGCACCGGACGATCACCGTAGTGCCACGCGTCGTAGTCGAGCAGCACCTGGTAGGTGCGCCGGCCCATGAGCAGCGCGCCGATCTGCGACAGGAACGCCTCGAACCCGAGACCGCCGTGGGGCTCGCCCGCGGGCGCGTGCTCGGAGAGAAACGACAGGTCGTGGTCGGGGCCGGCGATGCAGCCGTCGAGCGAGCAGCCGAGATAGACGCGGACGCGCGACATCGCCGGCGAGCGTGCCAGATCCACCGCCGTGCCGCGACCGCGCTGGCGCCGGGCTCGAGCGCGCGAGAAATCCCTCCGGCACGACGGATCGAAACCCGCGCTCGCGCCACTTCGTGCCCGACCGCATGGATCCGCGCTATCCCATCGCACCGTTTCCCGAGGGCTGGTTTCGCGTGGCGTGGGAGCACGAGCTGGGCCGCGGCGGCGTGTTGCCGCGGCGGGTCTGTGGACGCGACCTCGTGGTCTACCGCGGCGCCAGCGGCAGGGTCCACGTGCTCGACGCGTTTTGTCCCCACGTCGGCGCGCACCTGGGCCACGGCGGGCGCGTGCAGGGTGAGCGCATCGTGTGCCCGTTCCACGGCTGGGAGATCGACTGCAGCGGCCGCTGCGTCCACGTGCCGCTCGCGCCCAAGGTCCCGCCGCGCGCTCGCATCGCGGGCTACCCCGTGGCCGAGGTCTCCGGCGCGGTGCTCGTGTACGTGCACCCCGACGGTGCGCCGCCGCGCTGGACCCCCGCGCCGCTGGAGGGCTGGAACGACCCGGCGTGGACACGGCCGCAGGTGCTCACGCCGTGGCGCGTGCGCACCCACGTGCAGGAGTTCGGCGAGAACGGCGTCGACCTCGGTCACGCGGTGTTCCTGCACGACCACATCACCCGCGCGGCGCAGACCGAGCTCGTCGAGGCCGACGGGCCGGTGCTGCGCCACCGCAGCCGCCATCACTACCGCGTGTTCGCGCCGCTGGAGTGGCTGGGCAAGCGCGTCGAGGGCACGCTCGAGACCCGCATCGACGGCTTCGGCCGCGTGGCCGCGCATGCCCGCGTCGACGCGGGCATCCAGGTCGAGAACCGCGTCGTGTTCTACCCCACGCCGATCGACGACGAGTGGGTCGAGCTCGCGGCCGCGGTGTTCCTGCGCCGGCACCCCAGCTGGCTGCTCACGCGGTTGCTGCAAGCCAAGAGCGTGCGCGAGGCCATCAAGACCATCGATCAAGACGCGCCCATCTGGTCCAACAAGCGCTACGTGCGGCGGCCGCTGCTGGTCGCCGGCGAGGAGGCGATGGGACACTACCGCCGCTGGGCGCGGCAGTTCTATCCCGACGCCGACGCCAGCGCCGAGCCCAGCGCGTGATCGCGACGGTCAACCCGCGTGACGGCGGCACCACTCGTACATCGCGATCGCGGCCGCGGCCGACGCGTTGATCGAGCGCGTCGAGCCGTGCTGCGGGATCACCAGCACCGCATCGCAGGCCGCCCGCGCGTCGTCGGACAGCCCCGGACCCTCCTGACCGAACAGCAACACGCACGCGTGCGGCAGCGGGGCGCTCGCCAGCGGCTGTGCCCCCGGCAGGTTGTCGACGCCCAGCAGCGGCAGCGCATGCGCGCGGCAGAGCTGCACGAGCGCCGCGAGCGTGTCGTGGTGGTGCACGTGCTGGTAGCGCTCGGTCATCATCGCGCCGCGTCGGTTCCAGCGCCGCCGTCCGACCACGTGCACGGCCGCCGCGAGGAATGCGTTGGCCGAGCGCACGATCGCGCCGATGTTGGCGTCGCGGGTCCAGTTCTCGATCGCGACGTGGAACGGGTGCCGCACGCGATCGAGCTCGGCCACGATCGCGTCGACGCGCCAGTAGCGGAAGCGATCGGCGACGTTGCGACGATCGCCGCGCGCGAGCAGCTCGGGATCGAGCCGGGCGTCGTCGGGCCACGGCTGCGGGTGCGGGCCCACGCCGACGATGCGCGCGTCGTGGGCATCGTCGGTGTCGTCGTCCGCGATCACAGCGCGACCGCCTCGACCCACACCGGCTCGGGCGGCACTGCGACCGGCGCGAGCGCGGGCGCGAGCTGGCCGTCGTCGGCGATGGCATGGATCGCGAGCTCGCCCGACGCCTGGCCCGCGGCGACGAGCCAGCGGCCGCCGGGCTCGATCGCGAAGCTGCGTGGCACCGCCGCGGTCGCGACGTGGCCTGCCGGCGAGGGTTCACCCGCGGCGTCGAGGTCGAAGATCGCGAGGCTGTCGTGGCCGCGGTTGGACACGTACAGCGTCGCGCCGCCGGGTCGGATGTGCACGTCGGCGCAGGTGTTGTCGGCGCCGTCGAAGTCCGGCGGCAACGTGGTCTGCGCGCGGGGATTGGAGAGGCCACCGGTGATCGCGTCGTAGTCCCAGGTCGTGATCGCGTCGCCGACCTCGTCGACCAGGTAGGCCCGCGTCGCGTCGTCGGAGAACACCAGGTGCCGCGGTCCCGCCTGCGGCGCCACGACCTCGGGCACCGCGGCCGGGACCAGCGCACCGCCGGTCGCGTCGTAGGCGAACACGCGCAGCTCGTTGGACTGCAGGTGTGGCACCACCGCGAAGCGTCCGTCGGGCGCCAGCACGATCGCGTGCGGTTGTTGTCCGACCGCCACCGTCGCGCTCGCGCGCGCCGTGATCGCGCCGTCGCCCGGCTGCCGTGGGTGGCTCGCGATGGTGTTCGCACCGAAGTCGGCCAGCAGCAGGTGGGTGCCCGGCCCGTCGATCTGCAGGTACACCGCCGCGAGCCCCACGGTCGCGCTGCCCAGCGGCGCGAGCGTGCCGTCGTCGGCGATCGCGAGCGTCGCGATCGCGAGATCCTCGGTGCGCGCCGCGTGCAGCACGGCGTCGCGGTGTGTGAGCGGGCCCAGGGTCCCGCCGGGGCTCTGGCTCGGCAGCGGCTCGAGTGCACCGCTGTCGAGCGCCAATCGGAACGCGTACAGCGACGTGCCGCTCGCGACATAGATCGCGACGCGATCGGGCGGCGCTTCGCCGGTGCTGCCTTCGCTGGTGCCCTCGCTGCTGGTGTCCGCCGCGGTGGTGCCCGTGCTGGTGCCGCTGCCGTGACTCGCATCGCCCCAGTCGGTCGCCGCGACGGTGGTCGAGACCGTGCCGGTGCTGCCGTCGCCGCCGGCCGGCTCGTGCTGGCACGCGCACGCGCACGCGAGCGTGAGCAGGGGGCCGAGCGCGATCCGGGGCACGGCCACCAGGATAGCGCGGTGCGGGCGGCGCTGCGGCGCGCAGCAGCGCGGCCGGGCCCTCAGCCGCGGCGCACGTAGGTGCCGCCGGTGCCGTTGTTGGCGTTGGTCATCGTCAGGGTGTCGTCGTCGACGAACTCGATGCGCTGGCGATCGGCCCGCAGCGTGCGGCCGTCGGGGAACTCGATCGACGGCTCGATCACCAGTCCGTCGCCACCGCGATCGACGACCTCGTAGGGCCCCTCGATCGGCTTGCCACCGTGGGGGTAGCTGTGGCTCATGCGCGTGGCGTCGAAGTGGATCGTCTGGCCGGGGTTGTCGGTGCGCTCCCACGTGCCGCGCAAGCGCTCGTGCGCGTCGCGCCAGCAGCCCGACGCGACCACGGCGAGCAGGCCCAGGACGAGGGCGCGGCGGCGGCGGTCCACGAGCCCCAAGACGGTCGCGCGCGCCCGCAGTTGCACTGGGACTGTGATCGGGGTCGGGTGACCGGCGGGCGCGGGGATCTCCTGCCTCAGCGGCCGTAGCCCAAGGCGACCAGCTCCCGGATCTTGCGGCGTGCGGCGTTGCGCAGCGCACCCGGGGCATCGGCGGGCCACGCCGTCACCTCGAACAGGTTGTCGCCGGCGGGGTCGGCGGGCGGGCGCTGGTACGTCAGGTGGTAGACGTTGCCGACCCACGGCTCGGCCAGCCACGCGCGCAGGTTGTCCGCACGCTGCACGTTGTAGCGATAGTCACGGTTCACTTGCCAGATGAGCAGCGTCCGCAGCACCACCGCGTCGTCGGGCATCGGCAGTCGCACGAGCTGCTTGCGGAAGCTCTGCGGATACAGCCGCCAGTACTCCTCGGCGTTGCTGAGGTAGACCACCTCGACGTCGATGCCCGCGGTCGCGGCTGCGTCCGCGATGCCGCGCAGGCCGCGGCTGCCGGCGAGATCGACCACCATCGGTCGCACGCGCCCGGCCTGCACGAGGCCGCGCACGTGCTGGTACTGCGCGGCGTCGTCGAGCCAGCACGGCACGCCGGCCTCGTCCATGTGCGCGACGGTCTCGGCCAGCCGTGCCGCGATCGCAGCGCGCTGGCGGCGGTACAGCGTGCGCAGCTCGCTGCGCTGCGCCGCGGGAGCGTGGGCGTCGATGGCCGCGTGCGCGTCGAGCCGACCCTCGCGTTGCCACAGCGCCACGAAGGCCTCGGGGCTCTCGGCCTCCAGCAGCAGCGCGCGGTAGACCCCGTGCAGCGCGACCACCTGCGGGTCGTAGTCGATGAGCCAGGCGAACTCCGATCGCGCCCAGCCGACCAGCAGGTACGCCTGATCGCTGCCGACGCCGACGTAGCCACCGCCGCGCTCGCGCACCCACGGCTCGAACGCGTCGAGGCCGTGCTCGTTGCTGGTGAGGTAGTGGCGACCCTTGGCGTCCTCGGTCACGCCGCCGAGCTCGGCCGGCGGATCGTCGGCGGGCGAGGCGAACAGCACGCGGCGCGTCTCGTCCTCGAGCGGCGCGAGCACGCGCGCGTCGGCCTGCGTGCGCGCGGGTCCGACGAGGGCGTGGTGCGCGAGCTGCTCCGACGATCCCGGGCTCGGAGCGGCGCGGTGGCAGGCCGCGAGCGACAGCACCGCTGCGGTCAACCACTTGACCGCGCGCGGTGATCCGGCCCAGCGTGAGCACGTGCGCTCGTGGCTGTTGCCGATCGTGGTCGTGGCGTCGAGCTGTCGCGCCGAGCCGGTGCACGGGCCGGCCGCGCCCGCGCCGACACCGATCGTGGCGACACCGGATCCGCCGCCGGCCGTGGTCGCGCCGCCGCCGTCCGCACCGCTGGCCGCGATCGAGACCGAGGCGACCGCGCGGGCCCACCAGGTCGCGCGCGTGCACGTGTTGGGCGACGAGGCCAGCGAGCTGTCACGCGTCATCGGCAGCGGCGACGCGCCGCCTTGGGGGTTTGTTCCGATCGCACCCGGCGACGGCGGCGAGGTGCTCGCGCGCTTCCATGCCGCGCTGCAGCGGGCCGATCGCGAGCGCGTGCGCATCGCGATGTACGGCGCATCGGGCACCGCCGCCGACACCCACACCGCGTATGTGCGCGCGTACCTGCAGCATCGCTTCGGCGACGGCGGTCCGGGCTGGGTCCCGCTGGGTCGCGCGACCCGGTGGTCGCGCCACGCCGAGCTCGAGATCGACGCGAGCGCCGGCTGGCAGCCGCTGCACGGGGTGCGCGAGCGCAGCGCCGGCGACGGCCGCCTGGGGCTCGGTGGGCTCGCGTTCGAGAGTCGGCGACGCGGCGCATGGGTCGAGCTGCGACCGCGACGCGATCGTGCGCGCGACGTCACGCTCATCGAGCTCTTCGCGGTCGCGCAGCCCGGCGGGGGGCGCTTCGCGCTGCGCATCGACGACGGCGCGTGGCAAGAGGTCGCGACCGATGCCAGCGAACCCGGGCTCGTCCGCGTCGCGCACACGGTCGCGCCGGCGCAACACCGCCTGCGCGTGCGCACGCTCGACGGCAAGCCCGTGCGATTGCTGGGCGCGGTGTTCGAGACCGATCACGGCGTCGTGGTCGACACGCTCGGGGTCGACGGCGCGCGCGCGAACAACTGGCTGCGCTGGGACGCGGCGCTGTGGCGCGAGGCCATCGCCGCGCGTGCGCCGGCGCTGGTGACGATCGCCTACGGCAGCAACGAGGCCGTCGACGACGAGCCGCTCGCGGCGGTCGACGAGGCGTGGCGCCACGTCGTGGTGCAGCTGCGCGAGGCCGCACCGCAGGCGGACGTCGTCGCGCTGGGGCCGGGCGACTTCCCGTCGCTGGGACCGCAAGGGCCGCAGGTGCGCCCGCGCCTGGTCGACATCGCCAGCCGCCAGCGCGCGCGCGCGGCCGAGCTCGGTGTGGGCGACTGGGACGAGCTCGCGTTCATGGGCGGGCCCGGCAGCATGGCGCGCTGGGTCGCCAACGACCCGCCGCTCGCGCGCGCCGACCACCTGCACCTGCTGCCACGCGGCGCGGTGCTCAAGGGCCAGTTCCTGTGCGACGCGCTGATGCTCGCGTACGACGCTCGCGCGCGGCCGCGCTGATGCGGCCGCGTCGCGGTGCGACGCGCGCGGGCGTATGCTCGGGGCCGTGAGCGCAGGCGCACCGTTTCCCGCGATCGACTTCGAGACCTGGCGCGCGCGCGCGCTGCCGGGCGGCGCACCGATCTCGCCGCTCGCGGCGATCGAGGGCGTCGCGTTGCCGCCGCTGGGCCCGCCGAGCACGACCGTGCGGACGCTGCCGACGCGCGCACCCGGGGCCACCGCGGTGATCGTGCGCGCG
>JAIBBS010000271.1 GCA_019694555.1 Nannocystaceae bacterium | reverse complement strand
CGGGCCCGAGCACGCGCACCCGCGGCTTGTCGCCCGGCCGCGGCGGCAGCGGCACCGCGCGCAGGCCGGTGACCGCGCCGTGCAGATCGAAACGACCGGCCGCGGTGCGGCGCAGCGCGGCCAGGTGTGCGGGCACGCCCAGCGCTGCGCCCAGCTCGGTCGCGATCGTGCGCACGTAGGTGCCCTTGCCCACGTGCAGCGCGAGATCGATGGCGTGCGCGTCGCGATCGACGGCGTGCAGCCGCAGCGCGTGCACGACCATGTCGCGCGCCGGCAGCGTGAAGACCTCCCCGGCGCGTGCGCGCGCGTGCGCCCGCACGCCGCCCTCGCGCACCGCCGAGACCTGCGGGGGTGACCACGCGTGGTGGCCCAGCAGCGCCGGCAGGATCGCGATCGCGCGATCGAGCGCGCCCGTGGGCACCGGCACGCTCGCGACGGTCTCGCCCTGCGCGTCGCCGGTGGTGGTCGAGCGCCCCAGCACGATGCGCGCGTCGTAGTGCTTGTCGTCGTCGACCAGGAAGCCCGCGAGCTTGGTCGCCTCGCCGACGCACACCACCAGCACGCCGGTCGCGGGTGGATCGAGCGTGCCGCAGTGGCCCACCGCGCGCACGCGCAAGGCCCAGCGCACCCACGCGACGACGTCGTGCGAGCTGGGCCCTGCGGGCTTGTCGATCACCACGATGCCGCACGGCGAGCTCACGCGCGGCGCAAGCCTGCCAAGGTCGCACGCGGGAGGAAAGCGTGCGTCGGCCGTGGCGAGCGAGCTCCGAGACCGTCCGCATCCGCGCACGGCCGCTCAGGCCGCGCGCCGCACCCACGCCGCCGCGCGCGGCGGCACGTCGAGCTCGCCCAGGCCCGCGAGCTCCGCCTCGAGGAAGACCAGGCCGGTGGGTGCGTCGACCTGCGGCGCGACGCGGCGCACGTGGGCCGACAGCGCCTGCGGCAGCCAGTCGACCACGACCTCGATCGGCGTGCCCTCGGGCAGCGCCGCGGCCTCGGCCGGCGAGACCGCGAAGCGCACCAGCATCGCGCTGGTGTCGATCAGGCGCACCACCGGCTGGCCCGGACCCGCGAGCGCGCCCTGCTCGCGATACACCACCGCGACCTCGCCGGCGAACGGAGCGGTGAGCGCGGTGTCCCGCAGGCGCCGCTCGAGCTGCTCGACGCGCGCGCGGGCGGCCGCGACCTGTCCTGCCGCGCTCGCGGTGGCGCCCCCGGTGCGACCGCTCTCGGCGGCGGCATCGACCACCGACGCCGCGGCGGCGTAGCCCTGGGCCGCGAGCGTCTGCTCGGTGCGATAGCGGTGCCGCGCACCGCGGGCGGCGGCAGCGGCCTGCGCCGCGGCACCGCGCGCGGCCTGCAGATCGGCGCGCGCGATCGCCAGCGCCTCGGTCGCGGCCGCGGTGTCGAAGCGCGCGAGCGCTTCGCCCTCGCGCACCTGCTGACCGACCACCACCGCCAGCTGCGCGAGCTCGCCCTCGAACTGCGGTGCGACGTCGGCCGACTTCGCCGGCATGATCACCGCGACCCAACCCGGCTGCGCCTCGACCAGTGGATCCGACGCGGCCGGGCGCGGCGTCGTCGCGGCCACGCTCGCCGCCGCGGGCGACGGCGCCGCATCGCCGCAGGCACCGGTGAAGCACAGCGCGAGCAACACGATCCGCGAGCGCAGCGTGGTCGTCATCGTCCCTGACCTCCCATGGCGAGCTTGGGCGCGGCGCCGGCGGCCGGCAGCGCCGCGGACGACGGCGCCGCGGCGAGCGTCTGCGCGGCGACCAGGCGGCGGTACACGCCGTCTTGGATCACCAGCTCGGCGTGGCGACCGTGCTCGACGATGCGGCCCTGCTCGACCACCAGGATCAGATCGGCACCGACCACCGTGCTCAGGCGGTGCGCGATGACCAGCTGGGTGCAGCGCAGCTGCGCGAGGTTGGCCGCGATGTCGGCCTCGGTCGCGGCATCGAGCGCGCTGGTGGCCTCGTCGAGCAGCAGCACCGCGGGCTCGCCGACCAACGCGCGCGCCAGCGCCAGCCGCTGCCGCTGCCCGCCCGAGAGCGACGCGCCGCCCTCGGCCACCGGCGTGTCGTAGCCCAGCGGCATGGCCGTGATGTCCTGGTGGATCCGCGCGAGCTTGGCCGCGCGCACCAACCGGGCCTGCGGCGCGTCGGGACAGTGCAGCAGCAGGTTGTCGCGGATCGTGCCCGCGAACAGATACGGGTCCTGCGTGACGATGCCCATCTGCCGCCGCACGCTGCGGACGTCGAGCTGCCGCAGATCGCAGCCGTCGAACTCGATGCTGCCCTGCTCGGGCGTGTACAGCCCGAGGATCAGCGACGCGAGCGTCGACTTGCCCGAGCCCGAGCTGCCGACCAGCGCGACCTTCATGCCCGGCTCGATCACCAGCGACGCGTCGCGCACCGCCAGCGGTGCACCGGCGGCGTAGCGGAACGAGACGTGGCTGCAGCGGATGTGGCCCGACAGCCGCGGGGCCGGCCGCACCGCCGCGCGGTCCTGCTCGGGCGCCTCGCGCATCACGTCGTCGATGCGCTCGATGTAGCTGGTCAGGCCCTGCAGCGAGACCAGGTTGTCGACCAGCGTGCCCAGCGGCGTCAGGAAGCCCACCGCGAGGGCGTTGAGCGCCAGCATGACGCCCAGCGTGATCTCGCCGCGCGTGGCCATGACCGCGCCCAGGCACAGCACCACCATCGGCGCGCCGGTCTTGACCGCGCCCAGCAGCGCGCCGACCACGGCTTCGAGGCGACCGCGCTCGAGCCCGAGGTTGAGCGAGCGCGTGAACAGGTTGGACCAGCGCACCACCGCCTCGCGCTCGGCGCCCGCGACCTTGAGCGTCTCGATGCCACCGACCATCTGGACCAGGTAGCCGTGCGACTGCGCCTGCGCCTCGAGCTGTTGCGTCATCAGGTCGTGGTAGCGGCGGCGCGTGACCCAGAACAGCACCACCTGCACCGCCGCGAGCACCGACACCGTCGCGCCGACCGCGGGGCTGATCGCGACGATCATGCCCAGGTACAGCAGCACCAGCACGCCGTCGAGCAGGGTCGACAGCGTGCTCGAGGTCAGCCGCTCGCGCATCTCGGCGTTGCTGTTGACCCGCATCATGAGATCGCCGGCGGAGCGGCTCTGGAAGAACTGCAGCGGCAGGCCGATCATGTGCTCGAGGAAGCCCAGCGACATGCGCACGTCGAGCTTGGTCCGCAGCTCGAGCAGCAGCTGCGATCGCACCAGCTGCGCGATGGCCTGGAACAGCACCGTCGCCGCGAGCCCGACCGCGACCACGCCCAGCAGCCCCAGGTCGGCGCGCGGCACGATGCGGTCGACCACCAGCGCGGTCAGCAGCGGCAACGCGGTCGCGAGCACGCGCAGCACCAGCGACATCACCAGCACGCGCCCGAGGCTGCTGCGATCGCCCAGCATCGCGCGCAGGTACGCCCACAGCCGCGAGCCCTCGCCCGCGATGGCCTGGAACGACGCGGTCGGCTCGAGCACCAGCGCGACGCCGGTGAAGGCCTTGCCGAACGCGTCCCACGGCACCAGCCGGCGCCCGCACGCGGGATCGACCAGCGTCACGCCCTTGCGCGACTGCGACTCGAACACGACGAAGTGGCTGAGGTTCCAGTGCAGGATCGACGCGCGCGGCAGGAAGCGGACCTCGGCGAGATCCATGCGCAGGCCGCGGGCGTGCACGCCGTAGTGCTCGGCCGCGCGGGCGATCGCGCCGAGCGTGGCGCCGTCGCGGCCTACACCGATGACCTGGCGCAGCTCGTCGAGCCGCGCGGCGCGACCGAAGTACTGCAGCACCATCGTCAGACACGCGGCGCCGCACTCGGCCACCTGCATCTGCGCGACGAACGGCACCTTGCGACGATCGCGACGGCGGCCGAGCTCGGCCAGCGCGGGGTAGTCCGCCAGCGTCGGCGCGTCGGGGATCGGTGCGGCGGTGCTGACCATCTCAGAGCTCCTTGAGCGCGGGCACGAGCAGCTCGAGCAGGGTCTCGTCGCGCAGCCGCACCTCGGCGGTGCCGCCCATGCCGTCGTGGTAGGGGTAGGTCTCGCCGTCGGACTCGAACGTGGTCGACGGCAGCGTCGCGCGCACCATCACCACGCTGCCGCCCAGCGGCAGCGTGTCGGCGTGCTGCGGGCCCAGGATGCGTCGCGCCTCCTCGGCCCCGACCACGCCCTCGGAGATCGTGCCGACCGCGAGGTCCTGCCACGCGTAGTCGAAGCCGCCGAGCTCGAGCCGCAGCGCCATGCCCGGCTGCAGCTGCGGGCGGTCACCGCCGGGCAGGAACGCGACCAGCTCGAGCCCGGGCGCGTTGCGATCGACGACCGCGAGCACCGCGTCGCCGCCGGCGACGTGTTGCCCCGGCGTGACCGCGATGTCGGTGACGACGCCGTCGTGCGGCGCTCGGATCACGCGGGTCTCCAGCGCGGCGACCGAGGCCTCGAGCGCGCGCCGCAGCGCGGTCAGCTGCGCACCCGCGGCTTCGTCGGTGGGATCGGCCAGGCGCGCGCGCAGCTGCGTCTCGTAGTCGGCACGGGTCGAGGCCCAGCTGGCGCGCTCGACCCCGTCGGACAGCCGCACGAGGATCTGCCCGGCCTGCACGCGCGCGCCGGGCTCGACGTCGATCGACTTCACGGCGCCGGCGCCGAGCGCTGCGACGTCGGAGCGCCCGTGCTGGCGCACGACCGCGGGCCCGGTGCTGTACTGCGAGACCTCGCCCACGCACACGCCCACGATCACCGCGATCAGCATCGCGACCAGCGACCAGTACATCGCGCGCGTCCACGCGCCGCTGACCCGGATGACCTCGCCCTGCTCGCCGCGCAGGCGCACCGCCTGCACCGCCTCGGCGCGATACAGCCGCAGCGCGGCCGGCTGCTGCGCGCGCTCGAGCGCGCCCTGGGCCTCGGCGGCCCTGCTGACGCGGTGCAGCACGCCGCCGAGCTCGAGCCCCAGCTGCGACAGCGCCTGGCAGGCACGGGCATCGAAGCCGCCCTGGGTCGGCTCGCGCACCGCGACCAGCACCGCATGCAGCTCGCGCTGTGGCCCCGGCACCGGCACGGCGAGCAGCGCCTCGTGGCCGTTGCCACGCGGATCGTCGAGCCGCGCGACGTACCGCGGATCGCGGCCGACGCACGGCACGCACACCGGCTGACCGGTGCGCGCGACGAAGCCCGCGATGCCGACGCTGGCGGTGCCCTCACCGCCCTCCTCGCCGCAGCCGCGCCACAGCTCGCCGGTGTGCGCGTCGAAGTACAGGCACGCGACGCGGGCGCTGGGCACCAGCTGCGCGATGCCCTGCTCCACCGCCAGCGCCGCCGAGGTCGGCTCGGCGTGCAGGCCCACCGCCGCGCAGACGTCGAAGATCTGCTTGTGCGTCCACGCGCGGGTCTCGGTCATCGGCACGACCGCCGCGAGCCCACCGCGGGGCTGCAGCGCGCCGGCGACCACGCGCCGCAGATCGGTGGGCTCGAGGCCCGGCGGCACGCGGTAGAAGATCCGCGCGTCGTCGGGGATCGCGGCGTCGGCCGCGACGATCGCCAACGCGTCGGCCGGCAGCATCGCCGCGAGGCGATCGAACAGCGCGCGCGGCTCGGCGCCGGGCACCGGGCCCGCGAGCACGACGACCGCACGGCCCGCGCCGCTGGTGCGCGCGACGACCTCGGACGCGGTGCCGGCCGCGGTGCACGGCAGCCCCGCCAGCGCGCGGTCGAGCCACGCGGCACGCTGCGCCGTGGCGCCCGCGATCACGACCACCGCGGGGCCCGCGACGGCGGCGGGACCCGCCGCGGGCGCGCGCGCGCCGGCGCGCTGGGCCGGCAGCTCGCGCGGCCGTGGCGGTGGCGCCACCACGGCGACCGGGCTGGGCGCACGCTCGTCGGCGACCACGTCGAGGATGCCGACCCCAGCGGGGCTCGGTCGCAGCGCCGCCGGACCTGCGCCGCCGGGCGCGGCGAGCACGTCGGCCAGCGCCGCGCGGGGGTCGAGCACCATGCGGGTCTGCGCGTCGTCGTCGCCCGCGGTCGATCGCGCGACGCCGACCTCGACCAGCTCCAGCCGCGTGCGGCCCATCGTGACCGGCCGCCCCGGCCGCAGGATCGCCCGCGGCACGCGGCGTCCGTCGATCCAGATCCCGCGCACGCTGCCCAGGTCGCGCACACCGACGACGCCGTCCTTGAACACCAGCTCGGCGTGCGCGCGGCAGACGTGATCGTCGTGCAGCACCAGGTCGGCGCCCTCGCGACCGACGATCACGCGGGGGCGATCGACGACCACGTCCGCCGCCCGTGCGCCGCGGTGGCGCACGCGCAGCAGGTACGCCGCGGGTCGTTGCGCGGCGGCTTGGTCGGACCCCACGCCCCTGGCGTTGGTCCGCTCGCCGCGTTGGTTCCCGCGGCCGTGACCGGCGCGGGACGGGAACCTCCGGCCGGGCCGGGGCAACCTCGAGATCGTCGCCGCAGGTGCGCGGCGGGTCGATCACGCGCGCGCGTCGTCGTCGTCCGCGTCGTCGGGCGCGTCGTCGTCGGGCGCGTCGTCGTCGGGCGCGTCGTCGTCCGGCGCGTCGTCGTCGGGCGCGTCCTGGGCCGCTTCGGTCGCGGCCGGACGCTGCGCCGCGAGCTCGGCCAGCACCTGCTCGACCGCGCGGCCGCGGGCGATGCTGTCGTCGGCCTCGAAGCGCAACGTCGGCGTCCGCCGCAGCCGCACGCGCGAGCCCAACGCCGCGCGCAGCACCGGCGCGCCGGCGTTGAGGCCGGCGAGCACGCGCTTCAGATCGACCTCACCCGAGAGCGCGTCGATGAACACGCGCGCGCTCGACAGGTCGGGCGAGACCTTGACCCCGGTGACCGAGATCGCAGCGATGGGCTGCACCCGCGGGTCGCGGAGCTCGCCTCGCAGCAGCAGCTCCGCGATCTCGCGCCGCAGCGCCTGTTCGACCTTCGACGTCCGCTCGCTCATGCGCGGCCGTCACAGGCTCGGCGTGATGGCTTCGACCTCGTACGCCTGGATGGTGTCGCCCTCGGCCAGCCCGGTGAAGCCGTCGACGACGATGCCGCACTCGAAGCCGTCCTTCACTTCCTTCACGTCGTCCTTGAAGACGCGCAGCGAGCCGATGGTGCCCACGTGCAGCACCTTGCCCTGCCGCACGACGCGGACGTGGCTGGTGCGCTGGATCAGGCCGCGGGTGACGCGGCAACCCGCGACCACGCCCAGGCGCGGGATCGGGAACAGCGCCCGGACCTCGGCCTCGCCCTGCTCCTTCTCGCGATACTCGGGTTCGAGCATCCCGATCATGAGCTCCTTGCACTTGTCGGTCGCGTCGTAGATCACCTCGAAGGTGAAGATCGCGACGCCCTCGGCCTCGGCGGTCGGTGCGGCCTTGCCGGTGGTCTTGACGTTGAAGCCGAAGATCACGGCCTCGCCGGCGCGGGCGTACTTGACGTCGGTCTCGTTGATCTGACCGACCTCCGCCTTGATGACCTCGACCTTGACCTTCTCGCTCGAGAGGTCTTCGAGCGCCTGCTTGACCGCCTGCGCCGAGCCCTGCACGTCGGCGCGCAGCACGATCTTGAGCACCGCAGTCTTCTTGCGCTGCAGCATCTCCTGGATCGAAGGACCGGTGCGGACGCTCTCCTTGCGCCGACGCTGCTCGCGACGGTGCGCGACCAGGGTCTTGGCGTCGCGGTCGTTCTCCACCACGTTGACCGGGTCGCCCGCCGACGGCACCGTGTCGAGGCCGAGCACCTCGACCGGCGTCGACGGACCGGCGGTGGTGAGCTTCTGACCGCGGTCGTCGAAGATGCCGCGGACCTTGCCCGAGCTCTCGTCGGCGACCAAGATGTCGCCGACCGACAGCGTGCCGGACTGCACCAGCACCGTCGCGACCGGGCCACGGCCCTTGTCGATGCGCGCCTCGAGCACCACGCCGGTGGCGCGGCCGCTCTGCGCCGCGACCAGCTCGAGCACCTCGGCCTGCAGCACCAGCTGCTCGAGCAGGTGATCGATGCCCTGGCCGGTCTTGGCCGAGACCTCGACGATGGGCGTCTCGCCGCCGAACTCCTCGCCGACGATGCCGTGCTCCATCAGCGCCTGCTTGACGCGTCCGGGGTTGGCCTCGGGCTTGTCGATCTTGTTGATCGCGACGACGATCGGCACCTCGGCTGCGGCCGCGTGCTTGATGGCCTCGACCGTGGTCGGCATGATGCCGTCGTCCGCGGCGACCACGAGCACGACGATGTCGGTGACCTGCGCGCCGCGGGCACGCATCTGCGTGAAGGCCTCGTGGCCGGGCGTGTCGAGGAACACGACGTCGCCCTTGGCCGTCTCGACCTTGTACGCGCCGATGTGCTGCGTGATGCCGCCAGCCTCGCCGGCGGCCACGCGAGCCTCGCGGATCTTGTCGAGCAGCGAGGTCTTGCCGTGGTCGACGTGGCCCATGATGGTGACCACCGGCGGCCGCAGCTCGAGCTCCGCGTCGTCGCTGCCACCGACGATCGAGCCCTCCTGGAACGAGACGTTCTCGACGGTGTAGCCGAACTCGGAGGCGACCACCTCGGCGGTGTCGGCATCGATCGCGTGGTTGATCGTCAACCCGCGCAGACCCATGCCCCACAGCGTGCGCAGCACGACCGAGGCCTTCTGGCCCATCTGGTGCGCGAGGTCCGAGACCTGGATGGCCTCGTCGATGCGGATGCGCTTCTTCTCCTCGCTCATCTCCGCGGTCGACGAGCGCGAGCCGGGCATGCCCTTGCCCATCGGCTTGCGCGTCATCTTGCGGCGACGCTGCTGGGCCTGCATCCGCTCCTCACGCTGCTTGCGCTGCGTGGCGCGGCCTTGCTTGCCCTCCTCGCTGACGTCGGTGATGATGACCTGCTGCTTCTTGCGGCTCTGCTGCAGCGGGATGAAGCCCAGGATCTTGGGCTCGCTGCGCTGCGAGGCCGCGCCGACGATCACGCCCTCTTCGTTGCGGAGCACGCGGCTGCCGGCGGCCTGGGTCGCGGTGCCCGTCGGCGAGGCCGCGGCGGCCGGGGTCGCCGGGCTCGCTGCGGGTGCGCTCGCGGGCGTCGTGGTGGCGGCGGCTGCGGTCGGTGTGGCGGCGGCGACGGGTGCGGGCGTCGGCGC
>JAIBBS010000057.1 GCA_019694555.1 Nannocystaceae bacterium | reverse complement strand
GGCGGGCGTCGCATCGGATCGACGCTCGCCGCGGGTGCGGGTGCGGCCGCGACCGTGGCCGCATCGGCGGCGATGGGCGCGGCGGGTTCGGGCATGCGCGGGGGCACCGGCTCGGTGTGGCGTTGCACCGGTGCCTGCAGCGTGTGCCCGGGCTCGGGCTCGGGCTCGCTCGCGGCCTGGGCCGCGGGCGCGTCGGCGGTGGGCGCGGGCCCGACGACGGTGCGCTCGGGCTCGGGCGCCTGCGGTCGAAACGGAAGCGTCGCGGTCGAGGCGAGCACCTCGTCGGTGGCGGCAGCCGTCGCGCCGCCGCCCGGGATCGTCGGCGCGCTGCTGGGTGCGGGCGCGCCGATGCGGATCGCCGTGATCGCGCCCGACGACGCCGGGTTGGGTTCGCCCGGCGCATCGACCGGCGGTGCCTGGCCGATCTTCGTGCGACCGCTCGTCGACACGACGGTGCGCCCCGGCATCGGCGCGACCGGGGCTTCGACCAGGCGCAGCGTGGTCTTGCCACAGCGCACCAGCTGCCCGGGCAAGAGCGCGAACTGGGGCAGGCGCTCCCACTGCAACGCGCCGTCGTGACTGCGGCCGCGCCAGGTGCCGTTGCTGCTGCCCAGATCGCGGACGATCACCGCGCCGCCGGTGATCTCCAGCTCGGCGTGCAACGCGGAGGCCTCCGCGTCGCCCAGCACGATGTCACCCGACTCGCGCCCGACCAGCGCCCGCGCGCCGCTCAACGTCAGCGTCTGGACCGGTTGCCCGGGACGCTCGATCGCGATCGTGATCGTGGAGGTCGGGTCGTTGACCACGAGTGCAGCTCGCGACGTGGGCAGTATCCCAGCCGCTTGCGGGGCGCGCAAGGCGGCGGGTCTGCTGCCAACGTGCGGGCGCCCGAATCGATTTCCGCCAGCACGGCGGAAATCCGCGAGCGCGATGCCGCAGGCGGGTCTGCTGCGTCAACCGGTGCAGCAGAAGGTGAACTCGCCGACCGGTGCGATGGAACCCATGGGCTCCGGCGCGGTCTGGACCGGGCAACCGTCGTCGGCGGCCGGCGGCACTGCGACCGAGCCCGCAGCCGCCGACTCGCACGCACCGTTGGCGGTGAGCGAGTTGGTCGGCAGGCCGGCGCAGTCGGTGCCGTTGTAGAGATCGAGCGTCAGGTTGTTGCAGTTGGGCTGCACCGTGCCACAGGTGCAGTTGGTGCACTCGCGGGTGTCCTCGACGCCGGTGTAGAAGCTGACCTTGGTGTCGTAGACGCCCGCCGGGCAGGCCTCGTCGCCCTGCTTGTAGATGCACACCGGTGCTTCGAAGTCGCCGCCCGGCAGCGGCGTGCACACGCCACCGTCGCCGCACGCGGTCGCGGTCACCGGCAGCTTGCACGACGTGATCGACGCGTCCCACTGCACCGGCGGGAACTCCTCGCTCTTGTTCTGCATGCAGAAGGGGTTGTTCTGCAGGTACGCGTAGAACTGCGCGTAGTTGGTGAGCGCCACGTTGGTGCAGTTCTCGCTCGTCGCCGAGTACACGTTGTACGTGTTGCACGACGCGGTGCTGTGACCGTAGACGTACGACGAGCAGCTCTGCGCCATCGACAGGTCGCACTCGCACGAGCAGATCGCAGGTCCCGGATCCGCGTAGCCCTCGAGCACGGTCGGGCCGGCCTCGGGGTACTCGGCCGGACACGCGGGCGCATCCTCGCCCTCGGTCACGCGCGCGAACACGGCGGGGCCGAACCATCCCGACGGCGCGGGCTCGTTGCACACCGATGCAGGACCGCACTCGGGATCGCCGGTCTCGCTGCCTGCGCTCGAGTCACCCACGCTGCTGCTGCCCGCGGTCGCGCTGGTCGACGACATCGACGCGCTGCCGGTGTCGCTGCCGTCGGTCGTGGTCGTCATCGTCGTGCTCGCGGTCGTCGTCGCCGAGTCACCGCTCGAGCCCGAGCCCGAGCTCGAACCATCGCTGGTCTGATCGCTGGTGGTGGGGCAGCCGGTCGCGAGCGCGCAGACGGTCACGAAGAGGGTCGAGGCCAAGTGCTTCATGGGGATCCTCGGGATCGAAGGTACTCAGTGGAGGGGCGTTGCGGCAACAAAGGCCGCGAAGGAAACGTCACGCGGGTGACACCGGGCGAAGTCGAGCGTGACGCTGCACGACGACGCCGCCACTCGCGGGCGCGAGGGCGGCGTGGATGTCGTGCGCGAGCGTGGGGGCACGGGCACCGCGCCCACGATCGATCAACCGCTGCCGCTGCCGAGCAGGTGCACGTAGTCGATGTACCAGCCGCCCTGCTGCGTGGTGGCGTTGCTGCCGAACACGAAGCGCAGCTGCAGCGTGGAGGTACCGGCGAACTGCGTGAGATCGAAGTTCGAGGTGCTCCACTGGTTGTCGTCCTGGCTGCCCGAGAAGCCCAGCGCGCCGTTGACCGGCGAGTAGGTCGAGGTCACCACGACGTCGTCGTAGAGGTCGCCGTCGACCGGCTCGATGGTCGTCCAGGTGACGCCGTCCTCGCTGGCCTGCACGATGCCGCCGTCGGCGTTGCTGGCCCCGCCCTCGAAGTTGTGCCAGTGCCGCAGGGTCATGACGATGCCGTCGTCCATGCAGTCGGAGAAGTCGATCTCCGGCGAGACCAGCGCGCTGATCTCGTTGGCGTTGTACGGGCCCGAGAGGTTGGTGCCGAAGGTGCCGGGCGACGCGACGCCGGGCCCCAGCGCGTAGACCGTGGGCTCGCCGCAGGCCCAGGTGCTGGCGGCGGCGCCGGGGTCGAGGATCTGCGAGGTGAAGCCGTCGGGGCAGGTCGCGATCTCGAATTCGAAGCTGACCGCACAGTCGGTGCACAGCGAGGTGTCGACCTGGCAGCTGGCGTCGCAGCTGACCGGACCGGCCGCGCCAGCGCCGAGATCCATGCAGGTCTGCTCGATGTCGACCTCGGGCTCGCAGGTCTCGTTGCCGTTGACGATGCGGTCACCGCAGTAGGTGCACTGGCTGGTGTCGTAGCGGCAGCTGGCCGGGTTGCAGCTGAGCGTGCCGCCCGTGATGGTGCCGGGAATGGTGGGATCGTCGATGTCGGTGCACGACTTGTTGCCGAGCTCCTCGGCGGTGCACGACACGCCACCGCAATCGCACTCCTCGGAACCGCTGATCACACCGTCGCCGCACAGCGCACCGCCGACCTCGCCCTCGCTGCTCGAGCTGTCGGCCACGGTGCCGCCGGTCGACGAATCCGATCCCCCCGTGCTGCTCGTCGACGCGTCGGAGGTCGTGAGCGTGGTCGACGACATCGTGGTCGAGTTGTCACCGCTCGACGACGAGGTCGTGGGATCGAAGGTCGTCGTCGCCATGCCCACGTCGTCCGTGCAGGACGAGGACAGCAGCATTGACCCAACGCAGAGTAGGGAGAGACGCATGGGCCCGAGCATACCCTGCAACCGCGGCCGTCCGCGAGATCCGGACGACCGGGCGCAGGGAGACAAA
Organism: Nannocystaceae bacterium; assembly: GCA_019694555.1. Classification (GTDB taxonomy): domain Bacteria; phylum Myxococcota_A; class Polyangia; order Nannocystales; family Nannocystaceae; genus Xiheibacterium. The sequence goes on along the minus strand of JAIBBS010000057.1, from coordinate 39,237 downwards.
GCGCGCATCGAGGCGCGGTGAAGGTTCTCGGGGACCGCGAGCATGAAGGGGATCGAGCCCGGGTCCATCGACCCGCGGCGATGGGTTGCCCGAGCCGCGCACGCGGTTCGGAGCCCCCGGCGTGCGTCGGCTCCGGCCGCCGCGGCCCCCGCCGGGGCCCGGCCGCCGGCCGGGTCACAACGGCTCGACGGTCGCGATGGACGCGATCGCGAGCTCCCAGGAGATCGGCATCTGGTCCGCGGTCGCGACGAAGTGCGTCACCCGCCCGGTCACGCCGATGTCGAACGTCTGCGTCATCGCGTCGGCGTGCGCACCGCTGCCGACGAACGCGAGCATCGAGGTCTCGTCGCGCCACACCGAGAGGGTCCGCGCGAAGCCGCAGGTCGGCTCGATCGCGAGCGCGTAGGCGACCAGCCCCGGCTGCGTCTCGAGCTGGTCGCCGATGCCCGCGACCAACGCGAGAAACTCCTCGTTGCGCTCGGGGAGCGGGAGGATCTGCGTCGTGCTCACGAGGTAGGTGTCCTGCGGGTCGACGAGGCCGGTCTCGGGATCGAAGCCCGGGCCCGACAGCGGGCGCGCCTCGACCAGGCCGGGATCGACGCAGTCGTACAGCGCGTCGAGATCGGCGCCGGTGCCGTCGGAACCCGCGTCCGCCGCGGTGTCGTCGTCGCTCGCGCCGTCGTCGCTCGCGGCGCCGGAGCTGGGCCCCGCGTCGTCGCTGCCCGAGGTCTGCGCGGTGTCGGCCGCATCGTCACCCTCGCGCCCGTCGGGGGTGCACGCGAGCAGTGTCGCGGCGAACGCGACGGACCAGAGCGAGGGATGGTGGGGATGGATCATGGTGTCGGGCTCCGAAGGGTGGATCGTGGCAACGATGGTTCGGCCGGGGTCGCGCCGTGCGCCCGGACGCTGGCGAAGTCGAGCTCGTCGAAGCGCCGATCGAGTCGGCGCGAGTGGAAGTCGCGACGTCGCGCGACCGCATGCACCTGCGCGCGGCTGCCCTCGGGCAGTCCCTCGCCCATCACCGCGACCCAACGCGTGTGCACGCCGTCGTCGATCTCGAGGTAGCTGTAGCTGCCCGCGCGCAGCCGTGCGCGCACGGTGCCGGCGAAGCGCTCGTCGATGGTGGTGGACTGCGGCAGCGGATTGGTCGCGGCTGTGTCGGCGCGGACGGCCGCGGCGGGCTCGGCCGCACAGGCCGACAGCGCGAGCAGCCACGCGAAGGCGCAGCGGCGGGCGGGGGCGGGCAGGTGCATGCGTCGAAGGTGGGCCCGACCCCGGCATTCGTCCAACGCATGGCGTCGATAGGCATCATCGACGTGGCGCATGGGCGATCGCGGCGCGCCGGCCCGCGATCGCACCCGCGTGGTGCTACGGTCGCGAGCGGATGCAACGCGGTTCACTCGACCTCGGCGCGATCGATCTCAACCTCGTGCACGCGCTCGACGTGCTGCTGCAGGAGGGCAACGTGACGCGCGCGGCGACGCGGCTGCGGCTGACGCAGTCGGCGACCAGCCATCGGCTCAAGCGGCTGCGCGCGCTGCTGGGTGACCCGCTGCTGGTCCAGGGCCGCGGCGGCCTGGTGCCCACGCCGCGCGCGCTCGAGCTCGCCGGCGCGGTGCGACGCACGATGCAGGACCTCGCGACCACGCTCGCGCACGGCGAGCCGTTCGACCCGGCCAGCAGCGAGCGCAGCTTCGTGATCGTGACCAGCGACTTCGCCGAGATCGACGCGCTGCCGCGCGTGCTCGAGCTGCTCACGAAGCAGGCGCCGCGCATCTCGCTGGCGGTGCGCGAGCCCGGGCCGGGCCTGGTCGAGGCGCTCGAGCGCGGCGAGGTCGACATCATCATGGGCCCGTCGTTGCCGCCGCATGCCGGGCTGGTGCAGCGGCGCGTCGGCGACGACGGTTTCGCCGCCTGCGTGCGCCGCGATCACCCCATCGTGCGTCGCAAGCTCGACCTCGCGGGCTACGCCGCGCTGCCGCACCTGGTCATCTCGCCGACCACCAACGCGACGGTCTCGCCGGTCGACACCGCGCTCGCGGCCCGCGGGCTCGCGCGGCGGGTGTGCCTGCGGGTGCCGCACTTCCTCGGCGCGCCGTTTCTGACCGCGCGCTCGGACCTGGTGCTCACGGCGCCGCGCTCGATGTTGGTCCACGCCGCGCAGCTGCTGCCGCTGCACCTGTTCGAGCCGCCGCTGCCGCTGCCGCGGATCCCGGTGATGATGACGTGGCACGAGCGCGCCACCGGCGATCCCGGTCATGCGTGGCTGCGCGAGCTCGCGGGCCGCTGCACCGCCGCGGCGCTGGGACGCCCGCGCGACTATCCTGCGGCCGCGGCCTCGCGCGCGGGCCGGGGATCGAAGTCGGGCGCGAGGCGGGCGTAGGCGAGGTGGATGGCCTCGTGGATCGAGGCCATGCGGATCGCACCGTCGAGCAGCGCCTCGCGCAGCGACGCGTCGAGCCAACCCACCAGCGCCGCGGGCTCGTCGCTGCCGCGCATGTGTGCGGCGCCGAGCCGCTCGCCCACCACGCGCGCGAACTCGCCGAGGCGGCCGCGCGTGAGCGTGGTGGCGTCGAGCTTGTCCTGCTGCGGCACCAGCCGGCGGCCCAGCAGCGACAGGCCGGTCTCGGCATCGAGCACCGCGGCCAGCCGCCGTGCGGGCTGTCGTGGCAACCGCGTCGCGGCCTCGACCACGCGCGCGGCGTCGTGCAGGCCCCGCGCCGCCGGCGGGTGCGACCACGCGCGATCGACCGCACTGCCGTGGCACTGCTTGAGCTCGACCAGGCGCAGGCGATCGCCGCGGCGCAGCACGTAGGCGATGCGGACGTGGCCGAGGTTGCCGGTGCCCGCCACGCGCTGCGCGGCGTCCTCGATCACGGTGCGCTCGCGCTGTCGCGGTGCTCGATCGCCCAGCGCGTCGTAGTAGCCCTGCAGCAGCCGCGGCGCGGCCTGCCGCAGCGCCTCCGGCAGCTCGAGGTAGCGCGTCGGCGAGCGCACGAAGCGGGCGTGCCCGTCCGAGCGCTCGACGCGGTGGCGCAGCACCTCGGCGGCGTGGCGACGCGCGACCGCCCGCACCGCGCGGTCGAACGGGGTCGGCAGCGGCGCGGCGTCGCCGTCGGCGCGCTGCATGCGTTCGGCGTAGGCCGCGAGCAGGGTCGCGCCGGTGCGGATCTGTCGCCGCGGGCTGGCGCCCAGATCGCGCGCGGTCAACAGCATGCTGGTGGCCGCGCGCAGCACGTCGAAGCGCAGCGGACCGTGCGTGGCCTCGTCGAAGTCGTCGATGTCGAAGCGCGTGCGGTTGGACTCGCTGCGGTAGATGCCGACGTTCTCGACGTGCATGTCGCCGACGATCCAGCCCTGCGGATCGGGTCCCGGTGCCAGCGCGGGGTCGGCCGCGAGCAGGTCGTAGAACAGCGGCGCGCTGCCACGCAGCAGCCCGTGGGCCGAGGGCAGCATGCGCGCGCGCTTGTGTGCGAACAGGCGCGGGAACTGGCGTGTCGCGATCGCATCGCGCACCAGCTGCGCGCGTGCCAGCGCGAAGGCATCGACCGAGGGCAGGGCCACCATCGTCACGCCAGCATAGCAAGCGCGCCGCGTGGCCATCGGATCGTCGTGGCCGGACGCGGCCTGCGGGCGCACGCTCGGTCCGCTGCGCGACGAGAGTCCCGCGGACCGTCGCTCACGCGTCGGGTGGGTCCACCTGCGGTGGCTCGGCCGAGCCCGCGGCCTCGCGAGCCGCGAGCGCCTCCTCGGCGGCGAGACGCTCGCGCGGGTGGTGGATGACGCCGGCGATGCGTCCGCCACACAGCGGACACACGGTGTCGTGCTTGCGCAGGGTCTGCAGGCACTTGGGCTCGGAGCAGCGCGCGTCGGGCAGCAGGCGACCGATCGCGAGGCCCGACACCGCGAGGCCAGCGGCGATCGCCATGGCCTTCCACATCTCGAACTCGAAGCCGTGCTGCATGCGGCTGGCGAGCATGCCCAGCAACAACACCGGCAGACCCAGGGTCCGCGCGAGGCGATAGGCCTTGCTGCGTTCGACGCGGAAGACCGGCTTGCCCGCGTTCATGCCGCGCACGCCCTTGTCTTCGTCGAGGCGGCGCTCCTGCGACATGCCGGCTTCGTCGGGCAACGGCGCGGTCAGCAGCGACAGCGCGGGCGGGTCGACCCAGCTCGCGCGCGGCGGCACGCCCAGGCGCGTCGACAGCGGCGGGTCGAGCTTCGCGAAGTGGGCCTGCGCGGCGGCGACGAAGGCCGCGCCGTCGTCACCCAGGCGCGCGTCGATGCCGCTGCGCACCGAGCCGCCCAGCGCGCGCAGCTCGATCGGGATCGCGATCGCGAACGCCAGCGTGCGCGGGTCGACCACGCCCACGCGCGTGGTCGTGGCCTGCACGCGGCCGCCGTTGCGCTGGGTCCCGCGACGCACCGCCGACGGCACCGTCAGCAGGCCGAAGCCCAGGAACACCGCGGTCAGATCGACCAGCCGCTCCTCCTGCTCCGCGTTCTTGCTGGCCAGGCCGTGGTGGTCGCGGAAGATGCCGGCGACCACGCGCGCCAGCGCCGGCACCAGCACGAACGGATCGCGCAGGCTCGACTCGCGCACCGACACCTCGGCGTTGCGCTGCGGGTCGCGGCGCCACCACGCGTGCGCGCCGATGCCCGCCGGCGCGAGCGGGCCCAGCCCGAGATCGGGCTCGACCACCACCGTCAGCGGCACGGTCTCGAGGTCGGCGTAGATCGCCAGTCGTCGCAGCACCCGCAGCACGCTGGCCTCGCCGCCGACCCAGCGATCGGGGAAGTGGCGCTCGTCGGGTTCGACCAACGGCGCGAGCACGAGGTGCTCGTAGCCGCGGCTGGCGACCAGCTCCGCGAAGGTCCGCAGCACCGCCTCGCGCTCGGGCGCGGCGGGCAGCAGGAACTCGTCGTCCGCGTCGGACATCGTCGTCGGGGGATCTAGCACGGTCGCGCGGTCGTCTGCCGACGGGGGCCCGGACGGCCGCGCGCGGCCGTCGCGGGGCGATGCCGGCGCGCGCGGTCGCTCAGCGCGACTTGCAGCGGTCCTGCGACGGCGCACAGAAGAAGCGCACGTGCAGGTGATCGGTGTGACCCGGCACGTGCTGGATCAGCGCGCCGCCGCTGCCGGTCGGTCGAGGGTATTCCATCCACTTCGCGAGCGCGGACTTCGACAGCAGCTCGGACTCGAGCGCGTAGTCGTACAGCAGCTTCTGGATCTCGCGGTCGATGTAGATCTCCTCGACCGCGCCGCTGTCGCCCAGCAGCAGCAGCAACGCCCAGGTCTCGGCGGCGTCGAGGTTCTTCGCGTTCATCTCCTGCCAGTTGAGTTCGGCGCCCGGGGCGAGGATCTGCGGGTAGCCCAGATCGACGTCGCGGCCCGACTGATGCGTGCTGTGGGGCTCGAGCCGGCCGCCGGTGCGGTTGGCGATGTTGCCCACCAGGATCGGCTGGACCTTGCCGCGTGCGGCCCAGCGATCGAGCAGCGCGTCGAGCATCGCGATGGTCGTGTCGGCGCCCCAGGTCTTCCAGCCGATCGCGAGGATGCGACGGCCGTTGCCCTCGACCATCGGCACCGCGCCCTCGAGCGAGCCCGCCGAGGGATAGCCGACCGACTGGCTGCGCGTGTCGCCGTCGCGCTTCCACACCACCACGCGCGTGTTGGGTGCGAGCTCGCGATCGAGGGCGATGCCGGGGTTGAGCGCGAGGATCTCGTGGTGGAAGATCTTGAAGAGGTTGGCGACGTTCTCGAGCGTGCCGCCGCGCCGCACGGTGTAGCGCACGGTCTGCGGCAGCTCGAGTCCCTCGGCCCAGTCGTCGCGGCGCTGCGGCACGCGCTCGGTGTCGGGCATGCCCGGCGGCGGCGCGTCGTCGTCGGCACCCGGCGGTGGCGGTGCGTCGTGCGGCACCGCGGTGTCGGCCGCGGGCTCGGGCGGCGCGGCGTCCTCGATCGGTGCCGACGGTGGCGTCGGCTCGCTGGGCTGGGCGGCGGGCGGCGGTTCGGCGCGCTCGGCCGGAATGCTGGCGGTGGGGGCGGCCGCGGGGCGGCAGCGCATCGCCATCACGGTGGCCCACAGCGCGCCGGCGCCGAGCATCAGCATCGCGCCCGCGGGGACACGACGCTTCGCCGGCGGGGCGCGGCGCTTGGGGGCGCGCACGACGACGTCGTCGCTGCGCGGCGGCGGCGGTGCCTCGTCGTGCGCGCTCGCGTCGTCGTCGTCCGCGCTCGCGTCGTCGTCGTCCGCGTTCGCGTCGTCGTCGTCGTCGGCCGCGGCCTCGCGGTCGTCGTCGTCGTCGGCCGCGGCCTCGCGGTCGTCGTCGTCCGTGCGCGCGCCTGCGCCGACGAGGGCGTCGTCGCGCTCGGGCGCTTCGGGATCTCCGGGCCAGTCGACGAGGTCGTCGTCGCCGACGATGCCCTTGTGGACCACCGGCCGCTGGCGTGCGTCGGTCACGTGGGTGACTTCCGGGCGGCCAAGTCTCGGCCGAGGGCCGCCGCCGGCGCAAGCAGTTTTTCGCGGTCGGGCACCCGCGCGGACCCGGCAGCGCTGCGCCGCGGCGGCCGTGCGCTCACACCGGCGGGCAGTCGGCGTACACCAGGTTGATCGTGCGCGCGAACGTCGGCGGCTGCGGGTCCTCGACCGTGCACACGCGCTCGGGATGCGTCACGTCGATGGTGTACGTGCCCGCAGGCGAGGGCGGCAGGTTGAACACGACCGCGACAGGATACAGCCCCCACTCGATCGTGTCTTGGTTCAGCACCGGCTGACCGTTCGCATCGGGCGCGTAGTAGGTGCCCGCGGGCGGCGGCGGATCGATCGTCACCGTCGCGCCGGTGGCGGTGTTCTGGCGCAGCGCGACCAGGAACACCGCGCTGTTCTCGTCGACCGCGACGGTGGGATCCTGCTGCTGCAGCGCGCCGATCTGGATGTCGATCACGTCGTTGGACACCTGCGACAGATCGTAGTCGTCGAGGTCGACGTCCTCGAGCTGCGCCGGCACGATCGCGCCCCAGTAGGTGTCGGTCGGCGCGAGCTGGATGCGATGGAAGGTGTTGGGCATCAGCCCCGCGATGACGTAGTTGCCATCGGCGTCGCTGGTGGTCTCGAAGCCGGGCTCGTCGACCAACGAGATCTGTGCGTCGGCGATCGGGCCCATCGCGAAGAAGTCCTGCGCCACGCCCGAGATCGAGACCGTCACCGGGCCGGTGTCGCTCGACGAGCCGCCCTCGCTCGTGCTCGCGCCGCCGCTGGAGCTGTCGGCGCCGGTGGTCGTGGTCGAACCGCCGTCCGACGAGCTGCCGCCGCCACCGGAGCTGCTCGAGCCGCCGCCGCTACCACCCGGATCGTCCTTGCCGCAGCCGAGGGTCAACGTCATCGCGCACAGCCACGTCGTAGTCCAGGTTCGTGCATGCATCCGATCATCGTAGCATCGGCGCGCGGGCGCCCGGCGCTGCGGCGGGGGGCCTGCGGCGTGGGTCACGGACGCCACGTTCGGCGCGGCCGGGGTCCGGCGCGCGCTGGTTCGCCGCGGCAGCCCGGCCCGCGCCCCGGCCGAGCTGCTCCCAGCGCCCTGCGGACGGCGTTCCTGCGTGCGCGGCACCGGCGGCTTGCGGTCGCGCCGCGCCGCGGTCTAGCGTCCGCGGCCGACGAGGGGACCCGGATGGGGGGAATGGAGATCGAACGCGGCCCAGGCCGCCGCGGCGGGATCGTCGTTGCGTTCGCAACGACGCTGCTGGCATGTCGACTCGACAGCGACGGCTACGGTGCGACGGTCGGCGCATCGATCGGGCACGAGCACGACGACGTCGACGACGATCTCGGATCGAGCGACGGTGGCGGTGCCAGCGACGCGACCACCAGCGACGCCGACACCCGCGGTGCGAGCGACGATCGCGGCGGCGCTGCCGGCAGCGACACCACCGGCGGCGACGTCGACGACCACGGCACCTCGTCGTCGTCCGGCGCGCCCTCCGACGGCGATGGCGGTGCGACGCCGCCGGTGCAGTGTCCGCCGGAGGGCGTGACGCTGGTGTGGGCCGAGCAGGCCGAGCTCGACGGTCCCATGTCGCTGTACGAGACCGACGCCAACGACGCGCCACAGGCCGCGGTCTCGACCGTCGCGGAGGACGGCATCGTGACGTTCTCGCTGGCGCTGCCGTGCGAGGGCCAGTACGCGGTGTGGGGCTTGGTCTGGGACTACGAGCCCGGCGCGTGGTCGGGCGAGGACCCCGACTCGTACTACGTCGGCGTCGGCGGGCCCGAGGTCACCTGGCGCTACGGCTGCCAGACCTCCGCGGTCGCCAGCGGCCTGTCGTGGCAGCGCGTGTCCTCGCTGGCGGCCCAGCCCTGCGAGTCGGCACCGGTGCTCATCGAGGTGTACGAGCCCGGCACGTACGAGCTCGCGTTGCGCAACCGCGAGGCCGGCGCAGGCTCGTCGGTCGCCGGCATCGCCGCGATCGCGGTGTCGACCGATCCCGACGCGGACCCGAACCAGGCGTACTCGCCGTACTAGCAGTCCGCGGCGCTCACCCGGGAATCGGCATCCACGTGCCGTCGGTCGCCGGCTCGGCATCGAGCAGGTAGATCCGAGTCGGCGCGGCGTTGGGCATGCTGCCGTCCCCGCTCATGTCGAGCACGTCCCAGCCCCACACGTCCGCGCGCACGTCACCGGTCGCGAGGTCCCACTGCAGCTCGCCGCTGACGCCCTGCAGGTCCACGCTGCCACCCTCGGTCGCGAGCGCGTTGCGGGCGTCGCCGATGAACGACAGATCCGAGCCCGAGAACGAGATGAACTCGCCGTCGGGATCCACGAGCTTGGGCATCGCCGCGGCGATGGCCGCACCGGTGACATCGGCATCGGCCGCGACCGTGCACATCGCGAACAGCGTGGCCAAGGTCGCGTCGTAGCTGAGCGCCGACGACGACAACGGCTCCTCGTCGTTGAACGCGATGCGGTAGCGGATGCTGAACGCGTCGAAGTTGACCGGGTTGAGCACCACCGGCGAGGTGCCCTGGAGCCGGCTCTCGATCAACGGCTTGAGCGGCACCAACGCGGCGGTGCCGGTCTGCGGCCCGATCTCGTCGATGAAGCGCTCGAGCTCGGGCACGGCGCCGTGGGTCACGGTGAACAGCGGCATCGGATCGCCACCGGCACCGTCCCAGACCACGCCCAGAAACGAGTACAGCAACACCTGGATCTCGCTGGTGCCGATGAACAGCACGTGGGTGTAGTACGGCATCGCGGCCTCGTCGGTCGCGGCCTGGGCCAGCACCGCGCCGTAGGCCGCGAGCAGCTCGTCCTGCGTCGCGAACGTGGTCGGGTCGGGATAGGTGTCGGTGTAGATCGCCGCCATCGGCAGCGACATCGTCAGATCGTCGAGGATCGCCGCGAGGATGCCGTTGCCGTAGGCGTCGTCCTTGGCGAGCACCAGCAGGTTCGACACCGGCGAGATCGCGTCGAGGTCGATCATGCGGTCGACCAGCGCGTTGGACTGGTAGACGTCGCCTGGAATCGTGCGCCACACCAGGTCCTGATCGTCGAGCGAGGCGATGGACATCGCGGTCGCCGTGGGCGTGATGAGGAACGCACCGCCCGGCACGCTGATGTCGTTGGCGACGTCGAGCACCGCCTCGGAGAAGATCGGGCCGACGATCGCGGGCACACCGACGGTGTCGACCAGGTGGGTCGCGGCGGCCTCCGACGCGGTCGGGCCGGCGGCGTCGTTGCAGCCGATCCACGCGATGTGGCGGTCGCCCTGCAGCGTGGTGGTGTCGTTGAAGTCGTCGACCGCGAGCTGGACCGCGTTCTCGAGCGGCTGGACCAGGTTGGTGAAGGGCTCGCCGGTGGGCATGATCGAGCCGATGAACACGACGTTGTCGCGATCGGTCGGCGCGTCACCGGGCCAGTGGATGATCTGGCACTCGGGCGTGAGCAGATCGGTGCAGCTGCCACCGGCGCCGCAGAACTGATCGGTCTCGCACTCCGAGTTGAGCGTGCAGCCGACCGTGCCGGTGGTCGAGCTCTCGCTGCCGCTCGAGTCGGGCGAGGTCGTGGTCGGGTCGGTCGCGCTGGTGGTCAGCGTGGTCGCCGAGGTCGTGGGCTCGCCGCTGCTGCTGCCGTCGGTCGCGCTGGCGCTGCCGGGCGGCACGCAGAAGCCGTCCTCGCAGGTGCCTGGGCCCAGGGTGTAGAGGCAGTCCGCGTCCGCGCTGCAGGCGATCTTGTCGTCGAGGTCGAGCGCGAGGCTGCACGCGGCGATGCCCGCGGGCAGGCCGGCGAGCAGCCCGAAGGCACAGGGGCGGAGGTTCGAGAGCAACGTGTCGCGGATCATGGCAAGCCTCGGTTCGTACGGAAGCGTCGGGCGATCAGAAGCGGCCCGCCATCGCGAGGCCCAGCTGACCGGGACCCACGGCGGGCGCGAGCACCGGCGCGCGGCGTGCCCACGAGCGACCACGCCGCGTCGCGGTGGTGTCGGCGGCGCCGCGCTTGGGCTTGGCCAGGGTCGACAGCACCAGGATGAGGCCGACACCGGCGAGCACACCGCCGCTGATGAGCAGCGCGTCCGCCACGGTCGCGCGGCCCTTGGCCTCCTGCCGCGCGGTGAGCTTCTGATCGATGAACTGCGCGTCCTTGGCGTCGTTGGACTTGCCGACCGCGAGCGCGCCGAAGACCGTGCCGATGACGAGCACGCCGCCGCCGGTGCCGAGCAGCGAGTAGCCGGCCAGGCGCAGCTTCTTGCGGCGGGCCTTCGCGGCCTCGTCGACCGGATCGGGCGCGGCCGGCTTGGTCTGCGGCTGCGGCTTGGTCTCGGGCTGCTTCTGCTCGATCTCCTCGAGCGCCGGCTTGAGCACCTTGAGTCGTGCGACCGCGGCCTCGCGGGCCTCGAGATCGACGCCGGGCTGCTGCACGAACTTCTGGTAGTAGGTCACCGCGTTGGCGAGGTCGCCCTTCTCCTCGTACACGCGGCCGATGTTGAAGAGGTAGTTCGGCTGGGGGTCGAGCGCGTAGGCGGCCTCGAACTTCGCGATCGCGCCGTCGAAGTCCTTCTGCTTGAACAGCTCGACCGCCTCGCTGCTGAGCGCGTCGGGCGAGGCCTCGCCTTCGCCGGCGGGTTGCACGATCGCGTCGGCGGCCGACGCCGGCAGCGGCGCGATCGCGAGGGCAGAGGCGAGGCACGTCGCAGCGAGGCAGCGTGCGCCAGAGAGCTTGCGTCGGGTCATGCTCACGGAGCTTTCTTCACCGGCAGGAACACGTCGTCGGCATCGTCGCCCTTCTTGGTGGGCAAGAAGGGATCTTTCTTCACGGTGCCCGTGCCCGTCGCCGGCGTCGGCGTCGGCGTCGGCTTCTCGGGCGCCGGCGTCTCGGGCACCGGCGTCACGGCCGGCTCGGGCTCGTCGCTGCGTCCGGGACCCTTGCCCCGCAGCTGCACCGACAGCGGCACGTTGCCGTCGGCGGCGACGTCGATGGTCCCCTCCCACGGCGCGTAGCCCCGCGCGCTGATGCGGACGCTGTGGCGGCCCAGGCCGAGCTTGTCGTCGAACGGCGTGGTGCCGGCGGCGCGACCGTCGATGGTGAGGTTGGCGACCGGACGCGACTGGATCACGAACCGCGCGGTGACGGCGGGATCGGCGGGGGGCTGCGGCGCTGCGGCGGTGAGCCGTGCGACCGCGGCGCGGGCCTGCGCGTGGTCCGGATCCGCGGCGAGGATCTCGCGGTAGCTCGCGAGCGCCGCGGCGTCGTCGCCCGCGGCCTCGGACTCCGCCGCGCTCGCGGCCAGCCGCGCGATCGCGATGCGCGACTCGGCGCGACCGATGCGATCGAGCGCGGCGACGTCGTCGCTGGCCAGCGATCGCGCCTGGCCCAGCACGCCCGCGGCGGCATCGAGCTCACCGCGACCGATCTTCGCGTCGGCATCGTCGAGCAACGCCACCAGCGACGGCGCCGGCTTGCCCGCGGGCGCCGCGGGCGAGGGCGACGTCGCGGGCGAGGTCGCGGCCGCCCGCGCGCGCCCGTCGTCGTCGTCGTTGCGCAGCATCATCACGACCGCGCCGACGACCAGCACCGTCAGCGCGGCACCGGCCGCGACCGAGGCCGCGACCAGACCCATCGTGCGCGGGGCCACCGGCGCGGCCTCGAGGCCCTGCGCGGTGGTGCGGTTGGCTTCGCTCGCGCTCACCGGGGTCGGCTCGGGCGTCACCGACACCACCGGACGCAGGGTCCCGGGGATCGGCGTCATCGAGCGCGGCTCGAGCACGGTCTCGTTGCGGCCGTTGCCGAGCAGCTCGATGAGCCCGGTGTTGCCCACGCCCGGCGGCACCACCACCGGGCCGCCGTGGCGCTCGGTGGTCGTCCGCGGCAGGCGGAACAGCGACGCCGGCACCACGTCGATGAGTCGCTCGACCACGCGGTCGGCGTCCGCGGGTCGCTGCTCGCGATCCTTCTCCAGGCACAGGTGCACGAGCTCGACCAGCCCCGCCGGCAACGCTGCGCCGGCGCCCACGACCTCGTCGAGCGGCCGCGGGGGCTCGTGGATGGTCTTGTAGAAGACCGCGGCGTTGCTCTCGCCCTCGAACGGCAGCCGACCCGCGAGCATGTAATAGAAGAGGACGCCGATGGCGTAGACGTCCACGCGCAGATCGAGCGGTTCGCCGCGGATGGCCTCCGGTGCGAGGTAGCCGACCGTGCCCATCACGTGCTCTTCCGTGATGGCCTGCTCGCCGCGCAGCAGCTTGGCCAGACCGAAGTCGAGGATCTTGACGAAGTTCGCGCGACCCTTGCGCTCGCACAACATGATGTTGGCGGGCTTGACGTCGCGGACCATGACCTCGCGCGAGTGCGCGTGGCCGATGCCCTTGAGGATCTGCGCCGCGATCGGCACGAACTCCTCGAGGCTGAGCCTGCGCTTGCGCGAGACGAAGTCCGACAGCAGCTCGCCGCGCAGGTACTCCATCACCAGGTACGCGCGGTCGCCGTCGCGACCGAAGTCGAGCATCTCGACGACGTTGGGATGGTGCAGCCCCGCGAGTCGCTTGGCCTCGCGATCGAAGCGTGCGAGTGCCTCGGCGTCGTCGGCCCAGTGCGGCGAGAGCACCTTGACCACGACGTCGCGCTCGGCGTGCCGCGCGAGGTAGACCAGGCCCACGCCGCCGCGGCCGATCAGCCGCACGACGGCGTACTTGCCTCCGAGCGTCTGCCCGATGAGCGGGTCCGACGAGGATTCGGCGACGCGCGGGGCGGTGGCGGGCCCACCGGGGCGGTTCGAGGTCAGCGACATGACGACACGGCGAGGGCCCGGCGCTCACGCCAGCGGGCGCGAGCACACCGCAGTTTGGTTATCGCATTACGCAATGTGCTTCAAGTTTGGCCGGCGGTGATCGAGTGGTCGATCTGCGGCTAGAACGGCATTTCGGGGGCAGTGCGACGCCGAAAACCCGCGCGCACGGATGCGTGCAAGCGGCCCGCTGGTGCGTCGCGGCGATGCTCACCACCGGTGGCGCTGCGGCGCGGCGGCGGTCCGCAGCGCTGGTGCCATGCTCCGCCGCGCTCGCCCGCGGGCGGCCGCGGCGTCGATCTGCGGCGCAGGCATGGGGGCCCCGGCCCGTGCCGAGACGCTCGACCACTGGAACAACGTTTACCCCCGCAGGCCTCGCCGGGCTCCGCGGTGGTCCGAGGGCCAGTTGCAAGCGCGGCCAGCTGGCGCCAAAAATGCCGGCGATCGTGACGGTCGCGTTCACCATTCGAGATCCCCTCGGTGCCGGAGGGGAGGTCCGAGGCCGCGTCGGCTTCGGCGGCGCGGCGGTCATCCTCGAGTTCGATGCCACGCGTGCGACCTCGCGGAAGGTCGTGATCGACATCGAGGAGTTCGCGTCGTGCACCTTCCGCCGCGGCATGCTCGGCGCGCGCATGCAGCTGTGGGCCGCCGACGAGGGCGCGCTCGGTGGCGTGCCCGGTGCCGCCGACGACGGCGTGCTGCTGCAGTTCGCGCGTCACGATCGCGACGCGGCCGAGGCGTTGGCGTCGCGCATGCGCGACGCGATCGACGACGCGATGGCGGCGCGCAGCGGCACCGCCTGGCGCGCCTGAGCGCCGCGGCTGCTCGCCGCGATCATGGCTTGACGATCTCGAGCGGGCCGAAGCGCTTGCGCAGCTGCTCGAGCTGCGGCGCCAGCTGCTTGGCCGAGCCCACCACCACGATCACGAGTCGATCGCGATCGACCAGCTCGCGCGCCACGCTCGACAGGCGCTTGGCATCGGCGCCGCGCACGTCCGCGAGGTAGCCGTCGAACCAGTCGTCGGGCAGGCCCGCGAGCTCCGCCGACCACAGCTCGCCCACCAGATCGCCGACGGTCTCGCGCTCGCGCGGGTAGCTGCCGCTGATGTAGCTGACCGCGGTGTCGCGCTCGGCATCGGTGGGCGGTTCGCGCTCGAGCCGATCGACCTCGTCGAGGATCGCCCGCACGGTCTCGCCGACCGTCGCGTTCTTGCTGAAGGTGCGGATGACGAAGCGACCCGCGAAGCGTCCGCCGCCGAAGCCACCGCTGGCGCCGTAGGTGAGGCCGCGCTTGACCCGGATGGTGTCGTTGAGGCGCGAGTCGAAGCCACCGCCGAACACCTCGGAGAGCACGCGTGCCGCCGGCCAGCGTGGATCGCTGCGGACCACGCCGAGGTGACCGACGCGGATCTGCGCCTGCTCGCCGGGCTTGTCGACCAGCACCAGCACGCCGCGCTCGCGCGGCGTGGGCGGCGGCACCGTCGAGGCCGGCGCGGGCCCGCTGGCCTTCCACGCGCCGAAGTGCTGCTGCGCCCATGCGAACGCCTCGTCGGGCGTGACATCGCCGCCGACGTAGAGCACCGCGGCGTCGGGGCGCGCGTGGCTGGCCCACCAGCCCGCGAGCATGTCGCGGTCGAGCGCGCCGAGATCGGCGGCGCGACCCTCGGGCAGGCGCGCGTAGGGATGCTCGCCGAAGATGCGCCGCCGCAGCTCGCGGTCGGCGAGGTAGTCGGGCGAACGCTCGGTGACCAGCAGCCCGGTCTTGGTCTGATCGACCAGGCGCTCGAGCTCGTCGGCGGGGAACTTCGGCGTGAGCACGACCTCGGCCAGTGCCGCGACCGCGGTCGCGGCCTTGTCGGTCACCGCGGTGGCGGTGACCTCGGCGCCGTCCATGTCGGCCTGGCCGACGATCGCGATGGCGTCGCGATCGAGCGCGTCGGTGAGGGTCTTGTAGTCGCGGCGCGCCGTGCCGCGCGTGAGCATCGGCAGCGTCATGTACGCGACGCCGGGGTGGTCCGGTGGATCCGAGAACGCGCCGTAGCGCAGCCCGAGCGTCAGCTGCACGAACGGCACCTCGTGGTTCTCGAGCACCACGACCTCGAGGCCGTTGGCCAGGGTCTTGCGCTGGGTCTCGATGCGCGCGCCGACCTGCAGCGGCGCTGCGACCGTGGGCGTGGCCGGCAGCGTGCTCGGGCGCACCAGCCCGGGCTTGCCGCTGCCTTCGCCGTGGATGACCTCCTTGCCGGCGCCCGTGGGCTCGCTCGCCGCCGGCGGCCCGTCGCCGCCGAGCTGCTTGGCGAGGAAGCCCAGCAGGTTGGGCTCGATCTGGATCGCGATCTCGTGCGTGTCGACCAGGTAGCGCTTGGCCACGCGCTGCAGCGCCTCGCGATCGAGCTCGCGGATCTCGCTCAGCTCGCGGTTGACCTTCGCCACGTCACCCTCGAGCACCGCGGCCTCGCCCAGCCGCTGGGCCTTGGACTCCACCGTCAGCCGCGACGCGGTCGCGTCGCGCAGCATGAGGTTGCGCGCCTTGGTGACCTCCGCCTCGGTCGGACCCTGATCGCGCAGCCGCACGATCTCCTCGCGGATCGCCGACAGTGCGGCGGTCGGCTTGGCGCCCAGCGGCGACAGTGCGGCGCCGGCGACGAACAGCCCGTCGTGCTCGAGCGAGAAGCCGCTCGCCAGCGCGAACATGGCCGTGCGCGAGTCGGTGACGAGCCGGCGGTACAGCCGACTGCTCTCGCCGCCACCGAGCACGCGCGCGAGCGCGTCGAGGGCCAGGCGGTCGGGGCTGCCCAGCGGCACCGTGCGGTAGGCGATGCCGACCAGCGGCACCGGGCCGTTGGGCTCGCGCAGCTTGATGAGCTTGGGCGCCGTCTGCTCGGGCTCGGTCGTGCGCACGCGCGGCGGCTCGTCGTAGCGCGGGATCCAACCGAAGTAGCGCTCGGCCTGGGCGCGGACCTCGTCGTGATCGATGTCGCCCACGACCACGAGCGTGGCGTTGTTGGGCACGTAGTAGGTGTTCCAGAACTGCTGCAGCTCGTCGGCCTTGGCGCGACCGAGCTCGTCCATGTTGCCGATCGGCGTCCACGCGTAGGGGTGCTTGGTGAAGATCTGCGGCAGGATCTGATCGAACAGCGTGCCGTAGGGCTGCTCGCGACCCATGCGGTACTCCTCGGCCACGACCTTGCGCTCGGTGTCGTAGTAGTCCTGGTTGATCTTGAGAAAGCCCATGCGCTCGGCCTCGAGCCACAGCACCATCTCGACCTGGTTCTTGGGCACCACCTGCACGTAGGTGGTGTTGTCGAACGAGGTGTACGCGTTGGCGTCGCCGCCGGAGCGCCGGATGTACTCGAAGTGGGCCTTGGGCCCGATGTTCTGCGTGCCGCGGAACATCATGTGCTCGAACATGTGCGCGAAGCCGCGGCGATCGGTGCGCTCGTCCTTGCTGCCGACGTGGTACCACAGCTGCACTGCGGCGATCGGCGCGGAGTGGTCCTCCAGCGTGATCACCTTCATGCCGTTGTCGAGCTCGCTCGCGCGGTAGTCGAACGCGGTCGACTCGGGCTCGGCCGTGGGCGCGGGAGCTGCGGCGGTCGGTGCGGTCGTCGGCGCGGTGGTGCGGCCGGACTTGTGGCACGCGGCCACCGCCACGGCGAGGGCGAAGGGAAGCAGGGCGCGCGGACGCAGCATCGGAGCACCTCGCCCGCAAGGGGCGCGGCACTGTACACCTTGGCCCCGCGACGCTGCTACCGTCGCGCCGCCCGCGTCGACGCCGATGCCACGTCGCAAATCGAAGCCCGCCGAGTCCGCCGAGTCCACCCGGGCGAGCGCCAGCGTCGACGACGTCGCCGCGCGCGCCGAGGTCTTGCGCGAGCAGATCGCGTACCACCAACAGCGGTATCACCGCGACGACGCGCCCGAGATCGAAGACGCCGAGTACGACGCGCTGGTGCGCGAGCTCGAGGCGCTCGAGCGCGAGCACCCCGAGCTCGCGGTCGCGGGCTCGCCCACGCAAGCGGTCGGCGCCGCACCTTCGGAGCTGTTCGCGCCGGTGGTCCACGCCACGCGCATGTTCTCGCTCGACAACGCGATGTCGCCCGACGATCTGCGCACGTGGGAGGAACGCATCGTCCGCGCGCTGGGCCGCGCGCCGGCGGCGTACACCTGCGAGCTCAAGATCGATGGCCTCGCGATCGCGCTGACCTACGAAGACGGTGCGCTGGTGCTGGGTGCCACGCGCGGCGACGGCACCACCGGCGAGGACGTGACGCAGAACCTCCGCGCGATCGCGGCGGTGCCCCAACGCCTGCGCACGCCGCCGGGCGGCACGCTGCCGAAGCTGCTCGAGGTGCGCGGCGAGGTGTACATGCCGCTTGCGGCCTTCGACGCGCTCAACCGCCGCCAGCGCGAGGCCGAGCTGCGGCCGTTCGCGAACCCGCGCAACGCCGCGGCCGGCTCGGTGCGGCAGAAGGATCCCGCGATCACGGCCAGCCGCGAGCTCGGCATCTGGATCTACCAGCTCGGTCGCGTCGAGGGCGGCCCGGCCCTGGCGTCGCACTGGGACACGCTGGCGTACCTCGATGCGCTCGGCTTCGGGCTCAACCCCGCCAGCGCGCGCGTCGACGATCTCGCGGGTGCGCTGGCCTACGTCGAGGCCGCGCAGCAGCAACGGGCCCACCGCGCGTACCAGACCGACGGCGTGGTCGTGAAGGTCGATGCGCTCGACGACCAGCGCGAGCTGGGCTTCACCGCCAAGGCGCCGCGCTGGGCCATCGCGTTCAAGTTCCCGCCCGAGGAGCAGGTCACGCGCCTGCTCAAGATCGAGATCAACATCGGACGCACCGGCGCGGCCACGCCGTTCGCGGTGCTCGAGCCGGTGTTCGTCGGCGGCGCGACCGTGGGCATGGCGACGCTGCACAACGCCGACGAGGTCGCGCGCAAGGACGTGCGCATCGGCGACCACGTGATCGTGCGCCGCGCCGGCGACGTCATCCCCGAGGTCGTGGGCCCGGTGCCCAGCCGTCGCGACGGCAGCGAGCAGGTGTGGCAGATGCCGGCGGTGTGCCCGTCGTGCGGCAGCGCCATCGAGCGCAGTGGCAGCGAGAAGGTCGCGCGCTGCACCGGCGGCTTCGGCTGTCGCGGCCGCGTGAAGGAGTACCTGTTCCACTTCGCCAGCCGCGGCGCGATGGACATCGAGGGCCTGGGCTATCGCACCGTCGAGCAGCTGCTCGACGCCGGCCTGGTGCGCACGCCCGGCGACATCTTCTTTCTCACGCCCGAGGTGCTGCGCACGCTCGAGGGCTTCGGCGAGACCTCGGCCAACAACCTCGCCGCCGCGATCGAGCGCGCGCGCGCACGACCGCTGGCGCAGGTGCTCGTCGCGCTCGGCATCCGTCACGTCGGCAGCTCGGGCGCGCGCGTGCTCGCGCAGCGCTACCTCGAGCTCGACGCAGTGCTGCGCGCCGACGAGGCCGAGCTCGCCGCGGTGCCGGGTGTGGGGCCGGTGATGGCCGCCTCCGTGCGCGCATGGGCCGACGATCCCGACAACGTCGCGCTCGTGCGACGGCTGCGCGAAGGCGGCGTGGTCGCGCGCGACCCCGAGCCGCAGGGCGGCCGCAGCGATCGTCTGGCCGGCGTCACGCTCGTGCTCACCGGCACGCTCGCCCGTCAGAGCCGCGAGCAGGCCGAGGCCGCCGTGCTCGCACGGCAGGGCAAGGTCGCCAGCAGCGTGTCGAAGAAGACCACCGCGGTGGTCGTGGGCGAGTCACCCGGCAGCAAGCTGGCCAAGGCCGAAGCGCTGGGCGTGCCGTGCATCGACGAGGACACCTTCGAGCAGCTGCTCGAGCACGGCGTCTCGGTGCTGTCGCGCTGACGGGGCGCCAGCGCGCGCGCGTTCAGCTGCGGCTGCGGCGACGCGAGCCCGGCTTGCGCGGCGTCGGTTCGGCCGGTGCGCGTGACGGCGCCGTGGGCTTGCGGGGCGGCAGCGTCGGGCGCTCGGGTCCCGGCAGCCGCCGGATCCGTCGCGGGTCCATCGCCGCGAGCTTCGAGGGGCGCGCGACGAAGTAGCCGTCGGCGTCGGGCGTCGACGCGAGCCGGAATTCGCCGCCGCCGCCCTCGTCGTCGTCGTCGCTCGCGCGACCGCCCGAGGAACCATCGGCGTCGAGCTGCAGCAGGAACGGCGACTCGCGGTGGGGATTGATGTTGCGGTCGCCGGTGTCCTTGAACTCGACGTCGGCCATGCCCACGATGTCGCCGCGGCTGTTGATGCCGAAGGCGGAGATCAGCCGCACTCGCTCGACCTGGCCCATGGAGGCGCCGGTGCCGAACGCGAGATCCGGGCGCAGTTCGTCGTTGAGGTTCGTCGTCGTGCCCCCGGCCCAGCGCGCCGCAGTCAGCCACGCCGACGAGGAGACCTCGGGCACACCGCAGACCGCCGTGATCGCGCTCGAGTAGGCGCGGGTGACCACGGCGGCCTCGTACGCGAACATCGGTGTGCTCGCGAGCATCGCCTGCGAGAACGGCCAGCGATCGGCGCTGTTGGGCAGGTACGCCGGGCCGGCGGCCGCGGGTCCGCGGACCTCGACGAGCGGGAAGTCTTCCCACTGCGCGGCGATCGACACGGTGGCGAGGTCGACGGGCAGGCGCAGGATCCCGGCGCGACCGAGGTTCTCCGAGCTCTTGCGCCGTCCGACCAGGTGCAGGCGACCGTCGTAGACGACGAAGTTCGCGGCATGGTCGAGCTCGACCGGCAGCGGGTGCTGCGTGAACGTGGTGCCGTTGCGGTCGAGGAAGACCACGCGCTTGTGCTCGCCCGAGTAGCCCGCGATGCGACCCGCGGCGTCGATCGCCAGCGAGCCGTTGGGCCACAGACCCGCGTCGACGAGGATCGCCTCCTGCACGTCGAGCGACGTGGTGCCGATGCGCAGCGCCTGCATCCCGCCCGGGCCGATGCCGAGGGTCCAGAAGGAACTGCCGCTGACCGGACTGATCGCGCACAGCGACTCGACGCCGTACGACGCCGGCACGAGCACGGCCTGCGTCGCGGTCGCGATCAGCCCGCGCTTGGCGACCTCACCGACGGCGAACCCCGCGGGATTCGCGGTCCAGAACCCGCCGGTCGCGTCGATGGGCGTGCCTGCAGGGCGCACGATCTGGGGCGCGGCGCTGGGCGAGGTCCATCGCACCGGGCGCAAGCCGACGGTGCCGAACACCGTGCCCTTGTCGTCGACGGACCAGGCGTAGGCGCCGAAGGTGACACGCGTGCCGTCGTGGGTGCTGAGCAGGGTGAGCTTGGGCATCGATGCACGCGAGCATCCGCTCGCCGCATCTGTCCGGCAAGCGCGCGCGACTCGGTCGCCGCCGTGCTGGTGGGCACCGGTGGTCGTGGTCGATCGGACGCTGCAGCCGAGGACCCCGCCGCGGTGAACCCGCCGTGACCACCCGCCCGCCGCAGCCGTGCCGCCGCCGCCACCGACACGAAAGACCCACACGCGCCCAGCCGACGCGGGCGGGCGTACGCCGCCGCGGCCGGGCCAGCTTGCTGCCGCGAAGCCCGGGGCGCTAGACTGCCATGGTGGCGGAGTCGGGGTTCGAGGCGTTCGACGGCCGCAGCTCGCCGCCAGGCAAGTACCGTCCGTTCCGTCGGCTCGCGGTCGGCGGCATGGCCGAGATCTTCCTCGCGTTCGCGCGATCGGGTCACGGCTTCGAGAAGCTCGTCGTGCTCAAGCGGGTGCTGCCGGCCTACGCCGAGAACCGCGAGTTCATGCGCATGTTCCTCGACGAGGCGCGGCTGGCCGCGACGCTCGATCACCCGAACATCGTGCACGTCTACGACATCGGCGAGCACGGCGGGAACTTCTTCTTCGCGATGGAGTACGTGCACGGGCAGAGCTTGCTCAAGCTCATGCGCCAGATCACCAACGCGCGGCGTTGGTTGCCGCTCGAGCACGCGCTCAACATCATCATCGGCACCTGCGCCGGCATGCACTACGCCCACGAGAAGCTCGGCCTCGACGGTCGACGGCTGGGCATCGTGCACCGCGACGTGTCACCGCCGAACATCCTCATCAGCTACGACGGCTCGGTGAAGGTCGCGGACTTCGGCATCGCCAAGGCCTCGACCGCGACGACCTCGACCGCGGTCGGCACCCTCAAGGGCAAGATCCCGTACATGTCACCCGAGCAGTGCCGCAGCGCGCCGCTCGATCGCCGCAGCGACATCTTCTCCATCGGCATCCTGCTGTACGAGCTCACGGTCGGGCGCCGGCTGTTCCAGGCCGAGTCGGAGCTCGGCATCATCCACAAGATCGTCAACGGCATCGTGCCGCCGCCGTCGCAGCTGCTGCGCGGCTATCCCGAGGATCTCGAGCGCATCGTCTACCGCGCGCTGCAGCTCGACCCCGAGCACCGCTATCCCACCGCGCGGGCGCTGCAGGTCGACCTCGAGGAGTTCTCGCGCGAGTACAAGCTGCCGATCTCGTCGGTGCGGCTGGCCTCCTTCATGGAGGAGATGTTCGACGAGGAGACGCGACGCTGGCCCACCGATCCCAACGCGGGGCAGGGCGCTGCGCCCTCGACCCGCGAGGTCCCGTCGCAGGGCTACGATCTGCCCGGCGGCCCCGGCTCTGCCCGACCCCCCGCGCGCCCGCAGCCGACCTCGCACTACGGCAGCGAGCCCGCCGCGCGCCAGGTCGCGCCGCCGCCGATGCAGCGACGCCCGCCGACCGGGCCGCAGCCCAGCGTCGGCGCCGAGCGGCTCGGCGCCGCGGCGACGCAGGAGGACTTCGCGTCGATCGAGCAGGCGCTCGCGCGGATGCTCGAGTCCGAGACCAACGTCGGCCAGCTGACCTCCGAGCTGGGGGAGCCCGGCGCCGCTGCGCAGACCGACGACTGGTTCGGGCTCGACTCGCTCGAGCTCGAGGATCTGTTCCCGGCCAAGCAGAAGCGCTGACGCGCGCCCGCGGATCCGCGGCGCTCACAGTCGCGCGGCGATCGTGGCGAGCGCGCCCACCGGCAGCTCGCGCGTGACCAGCTCGCAGTTGCTCGGACGCCAGCGGCCGTACTCCGAGCTCGGCAGATCGTCGAGCACGCCGACGACACCGCGCATGAGCGCGCCGTGGGCCACGACCAGCGTGTGGCCGGGTTGCTCGCGGCCCGCGAGGTAGCCCAGCACGCGGCGCGCGACCTGGCGCAGGCTCTCGCCGCCCGGCGGCGCGCCGTCGAAGCCCATCAGATGTTGCATGTCGCCGCTGCGGTCGAGGTCCGCCAGCGTGCGTCGCTCCCACGCACCGCCATGACGCTCGCGCAGCGCAGCGCTGTACTCGATGGGCAGCGCGCGACCGGCGAGCGCGAGCGCGGCGGTCTCGCGCGCGCGCAGCAGATCGGAGCACAGCACGCGATCGATCGCGAGCGCGCGCAGCTGCTCGCCGAGCGCCTGCGCCTGCTCGCGGCCCCGCGGCGTCAGCGGTGCGTCGACGTGGCCGGCGAACCAGCCCTCGGCGTTCGACTGGGCTTCACCGTGGCGAACGAAGGTCCACGTCGGCATGCGCGTGGACACGAGGATGTCACACCGCCAGCGCCGCGCTCGGCACGCTGACGAGTCGGCCTTCCTGGACCGCGAGGCCGCGCGCCAGCTGCAGCAGCGGCTCGAGCACCGCGCGGGGGTCGTCGAAGCCGGGCTCGAGCCGCAGCTCGAGCGTGCAGTGGCGCCCGCGGTACTGCACCTCGAAGCCGGGCGCGACCGCGCCGGCGCCGGCGAAGCACTTGGCGACCGCGAGCTGCAGCAGCGTGCTCGGATCGTCCGCGGTCGCGTCGCAACGGAACACCGCGCGCGAGGTGATCGGTCGCGCGTCGTCCCACGCGAGGATCTCCGGCGCCGTGCCCACGGCCATGCCGCACACACGACCTGCCGTGCCGGGCGCCGCCGCGTCGGCGGGCGCATGGTTGTGGACGTACAGGACCAGCTGCATGGCCCACCGCGCTAGCACGCGCGCGCGCGGGTCACCAAGAAACCGGCGCCCCGCGTGGTGCTCCGAGGTGCGAGCGGCTCGCCCCGACCTGCGTTCGCAGCCGGTCGCCGCCGCGTGGACGACGACGACTCCGTCCATGGAGAGGAAGCTCCGTCAGCATTCTCAGCCCCCGTCGGCGGCGAGCACCGCTGCCACCGTCGCGCGCACCTTCTCGGTGTCGAAGGGCTTCTCGAGCAGCGGACAGCGGCACTGCGCCAGGGCTTCGACCGCGTCGGGCGTGAAGGTGCCGCCGGTCATGAACACGAAGCGGTCCTTGAGCGCGGGGGCCTGCGCGACCGCGGCGCGGTACAGCTCGAAGCCACCCATGCCCGGCATCATCACGTCGCACAGCACCAGATCGATCGCGGGCGCCCGCAGCAGTCGCGCCAGCGCGGTGCCGCCGTCGTGGGCGAGCTCGACCTCGTGGCCCCGCAACATCCGCACCAGCACCTTCGCGACGATGAGCTCGTCGTCGACCACCAGCACCCGCGCCGGCGCGTCGGCGGCCGCGCGCGGGCCGGTGGGCGCGCGCGCCGGCGCAGCGACGACCGCGTCGAGGTGCGCGCGAGGCAGCTCGACGGTGACGGTGGTGCCGCGCCCCGGTGCGCTCTGCACGGTGATGCGTCCGCCGGCGTCCTCGACCAGCTGCCGCGAGATCGCGAGCCCCAGGCCCGAGCCCTTGCCCGCGGGCTTGGTGGTGTAGAAGGGTTCGAACATCCGGGCGATCTGTTCCGGCGTCATGCCGGTGCCGCTGTCGCGGACCTCGATCGCGACGGTGTCGTCGCCCACCGCGCGGCTGTGCACCGCGATGGTGTGCGAAGCGTCGCCCTGCTCGGGCAGGGCCTGCGCCGCGTTGGCGAGCAGGTTGACCAGCACCTGCACCGCCGGCCCCTCGCGCATGCGCGCGCACAGCCCGGGCTCGTGGACGCGCTGCAGCTGGGCACGGTGGCGGATCTGGTTGGCGACGAGGTTCGACGCCGAGGTCACCGCGCGCTCCAGCTCGACCAGGGCCGGAGCGCTCGGATCCTCGCCGCGCGAGAAGCCGCGCAGCTCGTCGGCGATGGCCTTGATGCGCTGCGCGCCCTCGAGGGCCTCGCGCGCGAGTGCACCGGCGTCCGCCGGTGGCAGCAGCTCGGTGAGCTCCTGCACCCTGCCGATCAGGTAGGTCAGCGGGTTGTTGATCTCGTGTGCGACGCCGGCCGCGAGCGCGCCCAGGGCCGCGAGCTTGTCGGCGCGACGCAGCTGCTCGCTGGCGAGCACCTGCTCGGTGCGATCGCGGCCCAGCAGGATCACCGCGGGCGCACCCTCGAACGAGATCGAGCCCGCCAGCCGCAGCTCGACCAACCGCAAGGTGCCGTCGCTTCGGACCACGCGGACCTCGGCGCGCGCCGGCGCGGCGTCCTCACCCAGCTGCCCGAGATCGTCGGGGTGGACGAAGTCCCAGGGATGACGGCCGGTGACCTCGGCCTCGTCGCGACCGAGCAGCTGCAGCAGCGCCGCGTTGGCGAAGTAGATGCGCCGCGATCGCAGCACCATCGCCGGCTCGAGCATCGCGGCGAGCACGCCGCGGAACTCGCGGTGGGCGGCGGCCAGCGCCGCGTCGCGCTGGGCGCGATGCACCAGCAACCGGCGCACCGCGAGGTTGCCGGCGAAGTCGCCGCGCTCGTCGGCGAAGGGCGTGACGCCGACCTCGGTGGTGATGTGTTGACCGCTGGCGGCGCGGCTGGTCAGCATGCCCAGCCATGGATGACCGGCCTCGATCTTCTGCATCGAGAAGCGATAGAAGCCGGGGTCGTGCTGCGGCGCGTCGGGGTCGCGGAACAGTCGCGCCGGTGTGTTGCCCAGTGCGGTCGCCTCGTCGTAGCCAAAGGTGCGGCGCCAGGCCTCGTTGACGAAGAACAGCCGGCCCTCGCGATCGGACAGCTCGATCGCGTCTTGTGCCTGTCGCAGGGCCGCGAGCGCGACCTCGCCCAGGCGCGCGCGTCGGTCGGCCGACATGCCGCGCTCGATGCACGTCGCCAGCGCGGCGAGCTCCGGTGGTGTCGTCGCGGCGCCGCCCCACGCCAGCCACGCGTCGCCGTCGCTGACGATCGCGGGCTCGAGCCGCAGCCGTCGCGCACACGGGCCGGGCCCGGACTGCGGCCACGTCGCGACCGCGTCGGGGGACGGTGCGCCCGTCGGCGCCGCGCCGATCCATCGCGGCAGCAATCGACCCTCGGGCGCGACGAGCTCGATCACGCCGATCCACGACAGGCCCAGCCGTGCGTGCGCCTCGTCGAGTGCGCCTTGCAGTCGGCCACCGAATCCCTGCGCGTCCACCAGGCGATCGGGCTCGAACATCAGACCGGCTGATCATACGCGAGCGGCCCCGGGGTGCGAGGCCTGCGGCGGCCGGTCCTGGGCCGTGGCGGCGCTGCGGGCGTCCGCGGGCCAGATGCGTCAGACTCCCCGGGCGCGCGATGGCCAAGCCGAACCTCCCCGTGACCGCCGCGATCCGAGTGCTCCGGGAGCACGGCATCGCCTTCGTGCCGCATCCGTACGACTACCAGCCGCGCGGCGGCACCGCCCACAGTGCGCAGTGTCTGGGCGTCGACGAGCACGCGGTGATCAAGACCCTGATCATGGAGGACGAGTCCGCGACGCCGCTGGTCGTGCTCATGCACGGCGATCGCCAGGTCTCGACCAAGGCGCTCGCGCGGCACCTGGGCCGCAAGAGCATCCAGCCCTGCACCCCCGAGGTCGCCGACCGCCACAGCGGCTACCAGGTCGGAGGTACCTCGCCGCTGGGCACGCGGCGCGCGATGCCGGTCTACATCGAACGCAGCATCTTGGACCTGCCGCGCATCTACATCAACGGCGGACGCCGCGGCATGCTGGTGGAGCTCGAGCCGCGCGCGCTCGCGGCGGTGCTGCGCGCCGAGCCGGTCGACGTCGCGACCGGCGGCCACGGCGACGCGCCGCGGTGAACGCGAGCGCCTCGGTGGCCGACCCGAGAGCGGACGCACGTGCAGCGGCGCAGCCGCGGCGTTAGCATGGGCGCGATGCGAACGAGCGTTCCGCCGGGGGTGCGATGAGCACCGCGCCGCAGATCCCGGAGGCCGACGATGCACCGCTGTCGGCCGCGATGCAGCAGGCCGTCGACGACGCGATCGCGGCGCATCAGGGCCGTCCTGGCGCGCTGTTGCCGATGCTGCACGCGGTGCTCGCGGCGTTGGGCCACGTGCCGCTGGCCGCGGTGCCGCGCATCGCCGCGGCGCTCGATCTCTCGCGCGCCGAGGTGCTGGGCGTCCTCAGCTTCTACCACGACTTCCGCACGCAGCCGCCCGGTCGCACGGTCGTGAAGCTCTGTCGCGCCGAGGCCTGCAAGGCGGTCGGCGCCGACGCGCTGGCCGAGCACGCGTGCCGTCGCCTCGGTGTCGCGCTGCAGCAGACCCGAGCCGACGGCGCGGTCACGCTCGAGCCGGTGTACTGCCTGGGCAACTGCGCCTGCGGGCCCGCGATCACCATCGATGGCCGCATGCACGGTCGCGTCTCGCCGGCGCGCTTCGACGCGCTGCTCGAGCGCGTGGCCCCGAAGGATCCGCAGCCATGAGCGTGCGCGTCTACGTTCCTCGCGACGCGTCCGCGCGCTCGCTCGGTGCCGACGAGGTCGCGGCCGCGATCGCAGCGGGTGCCGCCGCCTCCGGTCGCCCACTCGAGCTGGTGCGCAACGGCTCGCGCGGCATGGTCTGGCTCGAGCCGCTGGTCGAAGTCGTCACGCCCACCGGACGCATCGGCTACGGCCCGGTCGCGGCCCAGGACGTGCCGGGCCTGCTTGCCGCGGGCCTGCTCGACGGCGGTGATCATCCGCTGCGCGTGGGCCCGGTCGCCGAGATCCCCTACTTCGCACGGCAGCAGCGGCTGACGTTCGCACGCGTCGGCGCGATCGATCCGCTCGACCTCGCCGCCTACGAGGCCGAGGGCGGCCTGGTGGGTCTGCGCAACGCACTCGCGCTGTCGCCCGCGGCCATCGTGCAGGCGGTCACGGACGCGGGCCTGCGCGGTCGCGGCGGCGCGGCGTTTCCCACCGGCATCAAGTGGAAGACGGTACTCGCGACCGAGGCGCCGCAGAAGTACGTGGTGTGCAACGCCGACGAGGGCGACTCGGGCACGTTCTCCGATCGCATGCTGATGGAGGGCGATCCGTTCGTGCTCCTCGAGGGCATGATCATCGCCGGGCTCGCGACCGGCGCGACCCAGGGCTACATCTACCTGCGCTCGGAGTATCCCGACGCAGCGGCGGTGTTGCAGGCGGCGATCGAGCGCGCGCGCGCCGGCGGTG
Source organism: Nannocystaceae bacterium (assembly GCA_019694555.1). Classification (GTDB taxonomy): domain Bacteria; phylum Myxococcota_A; class Polyangia; order Nannocystales; family Nannocystaceae; genus Xiheibacterium. Next base: position 11,627 of record JAIBBS010000057.1, on the reverse strand, counting down.
TGCTCGGGCCCGACGTGCTCGGCAGCGGTCGCGCGTTCGAGCTCGAGCTGCGGCTGGGCGCCGGCAGCTACGTGTGTGGCGAGGAGACCGCGCTGCTCGAGAGCCTCGAGGGCAAGCGCGGCCAGGTCCGCTACCGCCCGCCGGTGCCGGCGGTCGCGGGCCTGTTCGGACGACCGACCGCGCTCAACAACGTCGTGACGCTGGCGTCGGTGCCGATCATCTTGGCCCGCGGCGCGGAGTTCTACCGTGACTTCGGGCTGGGCCGTTCGCGCGGCACGCTCGCGTTCCAGCTCGCCGGCAACCTCGCGCGCGGCGGGCTGGTCGAGCTCGCGTTCGGCGTGACCCTGCGCGAGCTGCTGTACGACTACGGCGGCGGCTCGGCCAGCGGTCGACCGCTGCGCGCGGTGCAGGTCGGCGGACCGCTGGGTGCGTACGTGCCGGCGTCGGACTTCGACCTGCCGCTCGACTACGAGGCCTTCGCGGCCAAGGGTGCGATCGTCGGCCACGGTGGCATCGTCGCATTCGACGACACCGTCGACATGGCGGCGATGGCCCGCTACGCCTTCGAGTTCTGCGCCATCGAGTCGTGTGGCAAGTGCACGCCCTGCCGCATCGGTGCCACGCGCGGTGTGGAGGTCGTCGACCGCCTGATCGCGCGCGATCGGCCGGCGCTGCAGCTCGCGGTGCTGCGCGATCTCTGCGACACGATGGAGCACGCCTCGCTGTGTGCGCTGGGCGGCATGACGCCGTACCCGGTCAAGAGCGCGCTGCAACACTTCCCCGGCGACTTCGGCCTGCAGACCGCCGACGACGGCGCCCCCCGGAGCTCCTGACCATGGACTCGATCCACCAACCCGATCTCGGCACGCCCACGCGCAGCTCGACCCAGACGGTCACGCTCACCGTCGACGGGGTCGCGGTCGAGGTGCCCGCGGGCAGCTCGGTGATGCACGCGGCCGCGCAGGCGGGCGTGCGCGTGCCCAAGCTGTGCGCCACCGACACGCTCGAGGCCTTCGGCTCGTGCCGCCTGTGCCTGGTGGAGATCGCGGGGCGGCGCGGCTTCCCGGCCTCGTGCACGACGCTGGTCGAGCCGGGCATGACCGTGACCACGCAGTCGCCACGGCTGGCGCAGTTGCGCCGCGGCGTGATGGAGCTGTACATCTCCGATCACCCGCTGGACTGTTTGACCTGCACCGCCAACGGCAACTGCGAGCTGCAGGACATGGCCGGCGTGGTCGGCCTGCGGCAGGTCCGCTACGCCCAGGGAGCCAACCACCTCGACGCGCGCAAGGACGAGTCGAACCCGTACTTCTCGTTCGACCCCAGCAAGTGCATCGTGTGCTCGCGCTGCGTGCGGGCGTGCGAGGAGATCCAGGGCACCTTCGCGCTGACCGTGCTGGGTCGCGGCTTCGCCTCGACCATCTCGCCCGGTGGCACCGCGTTCCTGCAATCCGAGTGCGTCTCGTGCGGCGCGTGCGTGCAGGCGTGCCCGACCGCGACGCTGACCGAGCGCTCGCTCGAGCGCGCGGGGCAGCCCGATCACACGGTCGAGACCACCTGTGCCTACTGCGGCGTCGGCTGTTCGTTCCGCGCCGAGATGAAGGGCAGCGAGGTCGTGCGCATGGTGCCGAGCAAGCGCGGCGGCGCCAACCACGGCCACTCGTGCGTGAAGGGACGCTTCGCCTGGGGCTATGCCACGCACCGCGATCGCGTGACCAAGCCGATGATCCGCGACAGCATCCACGAGGGCTGGCGCGAGGTCGGCTGGGACGAGGCCTTCGCCCACACCGCGGCGCGCCTACGCGCGATCCAGGCCCGCCACGGTGCGGGCTCGATCGGCGCCATCACCTCGTCGCGCTGCACCAACGAGGAGACCTACTTGGTGCAGAAACTGGTGCGCGCGGTGTTCGGCAACAACAACGTCGACACCTGCGCGCGCGTGTGCCACTCGCCCACGGGCTACGGTCTCAAGGCGACCCTGGGCGAGTCCGCCGGCACGCAGGACTTCGACTCGGTCGAGCACGCCGACGTCATCATGGTCATCGGCGCCAACCCGACCGACGCGCACCCGGTGTTCGCGTCGCGGCTCAAGAAGCGCCTGCGCGAGGGCGCGGCGCTCATCGTGGTCGATCCCCGCCGCATCGATCTCGTGCGTCAGCCGCACGTGCGCGCAGCGCAACACCTGCAGCTGCGCCCCGGCACCAACGTCGCGATCATCAACGCGCTGGCGCACGTGATCGTGCGCGAGGGGCTGCACCAGGAGGCCTACGTCCGCGAGCGCTGCGAGCACGACGCCTACGACAAGTGGAAGGCGTTCATCACCGCGGACGAGAACTCGCCCGAGGCGCTCGAGCCGGTGACGGGCGTGCCCGCGGCGGCCGTGCGCGAGGCGGCGCGGCTGTACGCGACCGCGCGCAACGCCGCGATCTACTACGGCCTGGGCGTGACCGAGCACAGCCAGGGCTCGACCATGGTCATGGGCATCGCGAACCTCGCGATGGTCGCGGGCCAGCTCGGGCGACCCGGCGTGGGCGTGAACCCGCTGCGCGGGCAGAACAACGTGCAGGGCTCGTGCGACATGGGCTCGTTCCCCCACGAGCTGCCCGGATACCGCCACGTGTCGGATCCGGCCGTGCGCGCGCTGTTCAAGTCCGCGTGGGGCGTCGACGTGCAGCCCGATCCCGGCCTGCGCATCCCCAACATGTTCGATGCGGCGCTCGACGGCAGCTTCAAGGGCCTCTACGTGCAGGGCGAGGACATCGCGCAATCGGACCCGGACACGCACCACGTGCAGGCCGCGCTCGAGGCGATGGAGTGCGTGATCGTCCAGGACCTCTTCATCAACGAGACCGCCAAGTACGCGCACGTGTTCTTCCCCGGCGCGACCTTCCTCGAGAAGGACGGCACGTTCACCAACGCCGAGCGCCGCATCAATCGCGTGCGGCGGGCGACGCCGCCCAAGTCGGGCCTGGCCGACTGGGAGATCACGATGAAGCTGGCGCAGGCGATGGGCGTGGCCATGCACTACGACCACCCGTCGGAGATCATGGACGAGATCGCCCGCCTGACGCCGACCTTCCACGGCGTGAGCTACGAGAAGCTCGATCGCCTCGGCAGCATCCAGTGGCCGTGCAACGACGCTGCGCCCGAGGGCACACCGGTCATGCACGTGGGCCAGTTCGTGCGCGGCAAGGGCCGCTTCGCGATCACGCGCTACGTCGCGACGCCCGAGCGCACCTCGAGCAAGTTCCCGCTCATCCTCACCACCGGCCGCATCCTGTCGCAGTACAACGTCGGCGCGCAGACGCGGCGCACGGACAACGTCGTGTGGCACGCCGAGGACGTGCTCGAGATCCATCCCCACGACGCCGAGCAGCGCGGCATCGTCGACGGTGATCTGGTCGCGGTGGCCTCGCGCGCGGGCGAGACGGTCCTGCGCGCGCACCTGACCGAGCGCGTGCAGCCCGGCGTGGTCTACACCACGTTCCATCACCCCGAGTCGGGCGCGAACGTGGTCACCACCGAGAACTCGGACTGGGCCACCAACTGCCCCGAGTACAAGGTCACCGCGGTGCAGGTGCGCCGCACCAGCGCGCGCAGTCCGTGGCAGCGCAGCTTCGACGCGTTCAGTCACGAGCAGGCCGGGCTGCTGCCCGGCGGAAGCGACGCCGCCGAATGAAGATCGACAAGCTCGTGAAGATGGCCAACGAGATCGCCGCGTACTTCGACGCCGATCCCGATCGCAACGCCGCCGCCGACGGCCTGGCCTCGCACCTGAGCCGCTTCTGGGATCCACGCATGCGGACCCAGCTGCTCGCGTGGGTCGACGAGGGCGGTGGTGAGGGTCTCGCGCCGCTGGTGCGCGAGGTCATCGCGACGCGTCGGCCGCAGCTGTTGCCGCGGACGGGCTGAAAAAACCGCGCCCATCGCCGGCGCCCGCCGCCGTTGACGCTGCGCGGGGAAACGGCTAACAGCGTGGTCGATGCAGGAGCGCTACCTGTCCCTCGCGCACGTCAATGCGCTCATCCCCGATCTCGCGGGTAGGGTCAACCAGCTGCTGCAGCTCAACCTGCACCTGCGCACGATGTGTCGTCAGCTGGTCGCGGAGGGCGTGCGCATCAGTCCCGAGTCGCTCGCGCGCGGCGAGCCGGTCGAGGGTGAGTCGCGCGCGCGCTCGCGTGTGGCCCAGGCGCGCGCGGTGTTCGAGACCGTGCGCGAGACCATCGCCGACATCGAGAAGCTCGGCGGCGAGCTCAAGGACGTCGAGACCGGCCTGGTCGACTTCCGCTCGCTCATCGACGGCGAGCGCGAGGTGCTGCTGTGCTGGCGTCTGGGCGAACGCCAGGTGCAGTGGTGGCACGAGCTCGATGCCGGCTTCGCCGGGCGCCAGTCCATCGACGGCCACGCGTTCGTCGCCGAGCCGCGCGACGCGGGCGCGTGAGACCGCGGCGCGCTACTCGCTGATCACCGCGTCGAACATCTCGACGATCTGGTCGTGCCCGGTCGGGTTGGGGTGGATGCAGGTCAGATCGAACCACACCTCGGTGCCGGGCCCTCGGTAGCACGGCGCCTCGGGGTTGTCGGCCTGGAAGCCGTGACCGCAGAAGGACTCGAGCAGGAAGATCATGTCGGCGTCGTTGTCGACCGCGATCGACATGTACTGCTCGTTGGCCCACACCACCATCTCGGCCAGCTGCTCGGGCGCGGGCACCGGCTGGTCGAAGCCGGCCAGGCCCGAGACGTCGCAGCTCATGACCTCGCCGGTGCCGTCGGTGAACTCGTAGAGATTGGCGAAGACCACGAACGAGCCGTTGGGGAAGTTCGCCGGGTCCTTGAGCCACTCGACCGCCGCGCGCTGCAGCGCGACCGCGTCCATGATCTCCTGCCACAACACCTCCTCGGTCGCGCCGTCGATGGCGTCGCCGGTCAGCGAGGAGATGTCGTTGCCGCCCATGGTCATGATCACCAGCGTGCGCAGGTCACGGGTCTCGGGCGGGAAGCAGTCCTCGATCTGGTAGCCCGGCGGCAGCAGATCGTCGGTGCGTGCGCCCCACTTCGAGCAGCTCGCGAACGAGCCCGACTCCTGCGCCACGGTGGTGCCGTTGAAGATGTCGTAGAGCTGCCACAGCAGATCCGGGCCGGTCAGCGAGAACGAACCCGTGAGCACGTCGGCGAGCTCGGTGCGGTAGACCTCGGCCGGCAGTGTCGGCGGGGTGCCGACGGTGATCGAGTCGCCCAGGAACACCACGCGTTCGATGTCGGTGATGTCCTGGTGATCGGTACCGAGGCAGTGGCTGCCGATCGTGGGCGCGAACTGGTCGTAGTCGGGCCCGAGGTTGGGCGCGTTGACGAACTGGTCACCGAAGCACTGCTCGAAGATGCCGCCGCCCTCGCCGCCGCTGGTGCTCGAGCCGCCGTCGCTGCTGCTCGCGCCGGTGCTCGAGTCGGCGGCGCCGCTGCTGCTGCCGCTGCTGCCGCTGCTGCCGTCGGCGCTGGCCATGGTGGTCGCGGTCGTGGTCGCGGTGGTGGTCGCCGTCGTGCTCGAGCCGCTGCTGCTCGAGCCACCGGTGCTGCTGCCCTCGCTGCCGTCGCCGGCCGCATCGTCGGCGCAGGCCGATGGCACGGACGTGAGCGCGAGCGCGAGGGCGAGTCGGGTGCGGCGGGCCATGCGGTGACGAGCATCGCCCGGGCGTGGCCCGCCCGCCAAGCACCCGCGGCGAGCAGCGATCAGTGGATCCGCCCGCGGTGCCACGCGACGCGCCGCGCGAGCGCGTCCGCACCGAGGCCCGCGCGCGCGGCGATCGAGCCGAGCAGGGCCTCGCGCCGCTGCAACACCGCGCGTTCGACCGCGGCCGGCGGTCGTTGCCGCTGTCGCATCTGCGCGAACTTGTCCGCGAAGCTGGCGGGGTTGTCCCCCACCGGGCTGCGATAGTTCGCGGCGGCGCCGGGGTCCTCGCGCATGTCGAAGCGCCACGGCTGCGGCACCGGGTCGGCCGCGAGCGGATCGTCGACGATGGTGGTGAGCACGTGGGCGGCGGCCACGCCGAGCACCTCGCCGCAGGCGGCGATCACGAGGCTGTCGGTGCTGCCGTGGATGGCCGCCGCGGTGGTGTCGACCACGACCGCGCCGGGGTCCAGTCGCGCCGCGCCCAGCTCGCTGTCGATGACCACCGCACCCACCACCGTGACGGTGTCGACGAGCCAGGTGTCGATGATCACGCTGTCACGCACGCGACCGTCGTCGGGCACCACCGAATCGCCGACCACGCGGTTGCCGAAGCGATCGGGCACCACCGTCTCGATCGCGGCGAGGCGCCGCGCGAACTCTCCGCCGTCGTCGGGCCGGGCCAGCGCCGCGAAGGCCTCGCGCGCGCGCGAGAGCTGGCCCATGTCGCCCCACCAGGTGTCGGCGCCCAAGTCGATCACCGCGATCGCGAGCGCGGCCCCGCGTCGCTGCTCGAGCGTGTCGCGCACCGCGGCGACCCGCGCGTAGAAGTCGGGGCACTGCTGCAGCAGCGCCTGCAGCCCCGCGTCGCTGGCGGCCTCCTCGGCCCACAGCGCCGGGTCGTGCGTGAGCGCCTCGAACAGGTAGCCGTCGACGTCGAGCCAGCCCGGCAACGCGCCGAAGTGCTGCGCGAGCGCGTCGATCATCGCGAACGACAGCGCCGGCGAGCCCAGGTTCACCAGCGCGCGCGTGCCCGCGGGCGCGCGGTCGAGGCGGGCCTGCAGCGCCGCGAGCGGACGCCGTCGCACCTGCATCGCGAGTCGGCCTTCCTTGTCCTGCAGCAGCCACTCCTTGTTGCGCGCGAGGTCCTCGGTCAGCGCCACGCGCATGCCGAAGCGCACCGCGTCGACACGCTCGAGCCCGAGCCGATGCGCCGCGATCGAGTCCGCGGGCAGCTGCGAGGGCAGCTGCGGCTCGTCGCCCCACTTCCACGCCACGCCGCGGAAGCCCGCGCGCTCGAGCGCGGCGGTGACCAGGCCCCACGACCACAGCGAGGCCGAGCCCGCGTCGAGCCAGCGATCACCGGCGCGGATCGGCATCGGCGCGAACGGCTTGATGCCGTGCAGCCGCTGCGTGAGCGGCGACAGGCGCGTGCCCTGGCCCGGCAGCATGATGCCCAGCGCGACGCCGTCCTCGCGCAGCGGCGGCGTCGCAGCGCGCACGTGCGCGAGCGCGTCGAGCAGACCCAGCAGCTGGCCCCGGCGCGTGCGCTCCTCGTGCGCGACCACGCGGGTGTGGCCGCTGCGACCGAACAGCGCGGGTGCCTGTGCGGCGGTGCGCGCCTGCACCAGCGGTCCGTCGCCACCGTTGGCGACCACGACCACCTCGCGTGCACCGGCGTCGCGTGCGACGGTGTCGCGCAACGCCACCAGCGCGCGCGTGCGCAGGGCCAACCGCGTCGGGCCCACGCACACGCTCGCGAGCACGAGCTCGGCCTCGTCGGCGACCGCCTGCGCGTGCCAGTGCGACCAGCATGCCGGCACCCACGCGCTGCAGCCGGGCTCGATCCGCACCGGCACGTCGGCGGGCCCGGCGAGGGTGACGGCGCCGCGGGCCGCGTGCACGAACACCGCGACGTCGCGGCCCTCGCGGCGCCACGGCGTCGCGCCCACGATCACGCGCTCGGTCGCGAGCACGCCGTCGTCGATGGCGAACGCCTGGCCCTGCTGCGCGATCACGAAGCCAGCGGCGTCGTCGGGCGTGAGCGGCAGACCGTCGAGTGCGCGCTCGGCCTGCAGCGCGCGCGCGGGCAGGCGGCCGTGATCCCACACCCGCCACGTGGGTCCGGCCACGCGCAGCTCGAGCGCGAGGATGCGGCGTCCCTGCAGGTTGCCCAGCGCGTGCAGCGTGGCGCTGCTGCGGCCCTCGTGCGGATCGGCGACGCGGTTGTGCACGACCGTACCGGGCGCCACCGGGATCGCGTGCATCGTGCCCAGCAGTGCGGCGTCGATCGCAGCCAGCCGCAGCAGCGTGGTCGACCACGGCGCGAGCGAGGCCGGCAGCGGTGCGTCGGGCTGCAGCAACCACGCCGAGGCCGCAGCCGCGCGCGTGGCATCGTCCGCGCACGCCGCTGCGAGCGTGCGCTGCAGCGCGGTGCCCTCGTCGATCCACGCGCGCCAGCGATCGCGATCGAGCGGCTGCGCCAGACCCAGCTGCAGCGTCGCGCCGGGATCGGCCGCGAGCACCACGTACAGCTCGGGCTGACCCGGCGGATGCGCCTGCACCGACAACATCGCGTGCACGTCGAGCAGCTTGGGCAGAAGCGGCGTGGTCGGGCCGAAGGCCTCGACGTGGGCGGCGCCGAGGATCTGCGGCGCGGCGCACAGCAGCGTGCCCAGCGGCAACGCGCCGCCATCGGGCAACGCGACCACGCTCGCGTGGGTCGCGGCCTCGTCGTCCCACGGCGCGGCCGCGAGCTCGAACGACTCGCCGATGGCGGCCGCGGGCGCGACGATGCGCTTGTGCGCCGCGATCGCGCTGCCGCCCCACGGCCGCTCGACCAGCGCGGCGTCGGGGCGCAGGACCTCGCGCAGCAACGCGTCGACCGCGGCGGGCTCGCGTCGCCGCAGCGCCCTGGCGAGCTCGCTGTCGCGTTCGGGAGGCATCGCGGCGGCGCAGCATACCGCGCGCGCCACGAACACACGAGCGTCGCCGACGGGCCGGCGCGGCGGTCAGCCGCTGCCGCGCTCGGGCGCGCCGCGATAGGGCTCGTCGTGTGCGACGAACGCGGTCTCGCGCCGCGCGTCCTCGCACCACGCGACCACCGCGGGCAGGGCCCGCACCGCGTCGGCATAGGCGGCAGCGACCGGCGGCAGCTCGACCCCGTAGGTCTCGCAGCGCAGCACCACCGGAGCGTACATCGCGTCGGCGATCGAGAACTCGCCCAGCAGCAGCGGCCCGAGGTGGCGCCAGCGCTGGCGGCACTCGGTCCACAGCGCGACGATGCGGGCGAGATCGTGCAGCGCCTCGGGCGTGTGCCCGCGGCCGTGCAGCCTCGCGCCGATGTTGAGCGGCATCGCGCGGCGCAGCGCGCCGAAGTCGGCGTGCATCTGCGCCGCGATCGAGCGCCCGTGGCGACGCGCGACGGGATCGCTGGGCCACAGCCGCGCGTCGGGGTACAGCTCGTGCAGGGTCTCGGCGATCGCGAGCGAGTCCCACACCGGCTGCTCGTCGCCGTGCTCGCCGATCCACAACACCGGCACCTGACCCGAGGGCGTCATCCGCGGGATGCGGGCGTCCCACGCCGGGGTGTCGAACGGCACCATGACCTCGTCGAAGCGGATGCCGGCCTGGCGCATGAGCACCCACGGCCGCATCGACCACGACGAGTAGTTCTTGTTGGCGATGACCAGGCGCAGCGTGATCACGCCGGGCTCCGCTGCGCGGTGTCGATGCGGATCGGGCCCGACAGGCTCTTGTGCACCGGGCACTTGTTGGCGATCTCGATCAGGCGCTTGCGCTGCTCCTCGTCGAGCGGGCCGAACAGCTCGATGCCACGCTGGATGATCCAGGTGCCACCCTCGTGCGCATGCGTGAGCGTGACGCGGACGCGCTCGACCGGCCAACCCTTGCGCTCGGCGTACATCTTGATGGTCATCGAGGTGCACGCACCCAGCCCGGCCAGCACCCAGTCGTGCGGCGCCGGACCGAGGTCCTCCCCGGCGAGCTCGGTCGGCTCGTCGGCGCGCAGGCGATGGGGCCCGACCTCGACGTGTTGCGTGAACTTGTGGCCAAGCTCGGTGTGGACGACGACCTCGCGGCTCATGGGCGAAGAGCATCGCACGGCTGTGGGCGCGGGCCCACGCGCACGGCGTGCGCGAGGTATGCTGCGCGCGTGAGCCTTTCGCGCCGACATTTCGTGCTCGCCACCACCGCGAGCGTCGCGAGCGCGTGCGACCGATCGCGCCGCACCACCACCACCCCCGCCGAGCGGGGGCCCGACGCGGCCTACTACGACGCGGTCGGCGGCAGCAGCAGCGTCGACGCGTTCGTGGCCCAGGCGCGCGGCGCCGACTTCGTCGCGTTCGGCGAGCTGCACGAGCATCCGGTCGCGAGCCGGCTCGAGCTCGAGCTGGTGCGGGCGCTGCTGCAGGCCGGGCGCCCGTTCGCGCTGGCGATGGAGTTCTTCGAGCGCGACACGCAGCCGGCGATCGACGACTACTTCGCCGGTCGCATCGACGAGGCCACGTTCGTGCAGCGGACCGAGCGCAACGAGGCGTACGCGAGCTCGCACCGACCGTTGGTCGAGGCCTGCCGCGAGGCCGGTGCGACCGTCATCGCCGCCAACGCGCCGCGGCGCCTGGTGACCGAGTACCGCAAGTCGAACCTGGCGTACGACGCGTGGCTCGCGAGCGTGCCCGAGGCCGAGCGGCCGCTGTTGCCCGCGCGCTCGGTGCCGCCGCACGACGAGCACGAGCGCCGCTTCCTCGCGCTGATGGGTCCCGAGCGCGGTCCGCCGTTCTTCCGCTCGATGGCGCTGTGGAACGACGCGATGGCCGAGAGCTGCGCGCGCCACCGCGACGCGCATCCCGACGCGTTGGTGATGCTGGTGGTGGGCGCGTTCCACGTCGCCGGGCGCCTGGGCACCGTGACCGCCTACCGCGAGCGCCGCCCCGACGACCGCATCGCCGTGCTGACCATGAAGGACGGCACGCTGCCGTTTGCCGCCGAGGATCGCGACGAGGGCGACCTGGTGGTCAAGGTCCCGCGCTAGGCCGTCCGTGTTCGGACGCTCAGAGACCGTCAGCGAATGCTGACGGACTCTCGTCGCGAGAGCGACCGGAAGGTGAGGGGTCCCGTGACCGGCTTGGCCTCAGCCGCCGCAGCCGGGGAACTGCGCCGCGCCGGCGGCATCGGCGTCGTCGAGCAGCGGGATGCCGTCGTCTTGCAGCGTGTTGCCGAGCACGTCGGTCACGCGCAGCGACAGCGGGCCCTCACCCATGCCGCCGTCGGCGACGAAGTAGTTGTAGTCGACGCGCGCGACGTCGGTCCACGTGCCCTCGCGCAGGTACTGCAGCGAGGCGATGCCGTGGCGATGGTTGCGGATCTGGATCGCGGTCCAGTAGGGGTTGCTGCCGTCCTTGAAGTGATAGACCACCGGACCGTCGACCGGACACTCGATGGTCTGCCACGTGATCGGCACGCGGCCGGCCTCGAGCGCGGCGATGCGCGCGAACGCGTCGGGGCTCAGATCGATGTCCCCGGGCGCGCACTCGGGGCACTGGTCGACGATGCGCACGTCGACGCTCGCGCCCTCGTGCTCGATGCGCACGCACAGTCCGCACGCCGCCGAGGCCGCGTAGTCGGTGTGGTTCATCGCGCCGACCATCAGGTCGTCGGGCGTCGCCGGGAAGCCGCAGTTGCCCGAGCCGTCGGCGAAGTCGTAGTAGGTCGCCTCGCCCGACTGCGTGCTCGCGCCGGCGCACGGCTGGCCCACGCCGGTCGCATCGCCGCCATCGGCCTGCGAGTCGCCCGCGCCCGCCTCGCCGTTGCCGTCGCTGGTCTGCGCGTCGGCGTCGTGCTCGTCGTCGGCGTCGGGCGACGGGCACGCCCCGAGCGCGTGCACGAGTGCGAGCACGAACGCCAGGCGGTGCGGTCGAGGCATGCTCGCCATCGTAGCGCG
>JAIBBS010000270.1 GCA_019694555.1 Nannocystaceae bacterium | reverse complement strand
CGTGTTCGAGCGCCGCGGCGAGCTCGCGCAGTCGCCCGGCTCGCGCGGCGCCGCGGCGCGGCTGCAGGCCCGGCCACCGCTGCAGCCGCGGCGTGGGATCGGCCGGCATCGCGCCGACGTGCGGCGGGCTGCGTCGCGCGTCGGCGTGCACGCGCTGGGCCGCATGCACGAAGGCAGCGAAGAGCCGACGCGCGGCCACGCCGGCCTCGTCGCTGCGACGCACGAGGTTCTCGGGGTGCCACTGCACGCCGACCGCGAAGCGCCGCGGACAGTCCGCCTCGATCGCCTCGACCAGCGGGCCTTCGGGCATCACCGTGTCGGGATCGTGCGCGACCGCGACCAAGCCATCGCCGGGCTCGCGCACGGCCTGGTGGTGCCGGCTGTTCACCACCGCGCGGTGGTGCCCGAGCATCCGCCACAGCCGCGATCGCGGCGTGACCGTCACGCGGTGTCGCACGCTGCCATCGTGCGCGGTGCCGTGCTGGTGCGCGTCGGCATCGCGACCGCTGCCGCTGGGGATGTCACGATGCAGCGCACCGCCGCGCGCGACCGCCAGCAGCTGCGCGCCGCGGCACAGCCCGAGGATCGGCGTGCTCGCTGCCCACGCCTGCCGGCACAGCGCCAGCTCGACGGTGTCGCGCTCGGGATCGATGGGCCCGGGCCACGGCGGCAGTCCGCTGGTGTCCCAGTGGCTGGGGTGGATGTCGACGCCGCCGGCGAGCAGCAGGCCGCAGGGTCGCAGCCGCGGCGGCGGGTCCCACGGCCGCACCACCGCGATGGCGCCGCGCCAGCCGGCCTGCCGCAGCGCCGCGATGGGCTGGCTCGGCGCATCGGGCTCGCGCGAGCAGGTCAGCAGCACGGTCGGCGCATGGGCGAAGCGGGCCAACGTCGAGCAGCATTGCCCGAGCGCCCCAGGGCACCGCAAGGAATCGACATGCACGAAGGGCCGGTGCGCGCACGCGCGCCCGGCCCCTCGCTGCCACGGACTCGCCCGTCGCCGGGCGCCCTACCCTACCAACGGTAGTGCGCGAAGGCCTTGTTGGCCTCCGCCATCTTGTGGATGTCTTCGCGCTTCTTGACCGCGGTGCCGCGGTTCTGCGCCGCGTCGAGCATCTCGTTGGCGAGGCGCTCGCGCATGGTCTTCTCCGGACGGGCGCGCGAGCTGTGGATCAGCCAGCGGTACGCCAGCGCCTGGCTGCGCTCGGGGCGGACCTCGATCGGCACCTGGTAGTTCGAGCCGCCGACGCGGCGGGCACGGACCTCGAGGCGGGGCCGGGTGTTGGCCACGGCCTTCTCGAAGACCTTGATCGGATCGTCCTTGGTGCGCTCGCTGATGATCTCGAACGCGCCGAAGACGATCTTCTCGGCGATGGACTTCTTGCCGTCGCTCATCACACCGTTGATGAACTTCGCGACCTGACGGTTGATGTCGGTCGGATGATCGGTGTAGCGGACGTCGGTGACGGGACGCGGCTTGCGGTTGACCTTCTTGCGGGACATGTCGCTGGACTCCTAGGCGTCGATCACTTGGGCCGCTTGGTGCCGTACTTCGAACGGCGCTGACGTCGGCCGGAGACACCGGTGGTGTCGAGCGTGCCGCGCACGATGTGGTAACGAACGCCCGGCAGATCCTTCACACGGCCACCGCGGATGAGCACCATGGAGTGCTCCTGCAGGTTGTGGCCTTCGCCGGGGATGTAGCTGGTCACTTCCATGCCGTTGGTCAGGCGCACGCGCGCGACCTTGCGCAGCGCCGAGTTCGGCTTCTTGGGCGTGACGGTGTAGACGCGGGTGCACACGCCGCGGCGCTGCGGGCACTCCTTGAGCGCCGGCGCGGTCTTCTTCGCGAACTGTTGCGTGCGTCCCTTGCGGACGAGCTGCTGGATCGTGGGCATGATGCGAAAGGCTTGTGACGGCGGGCCGGGCCCGGGCGGGCGGCGAGTATAGACAGATCGGTTCGGGGATCAACCGGGGTCGAGGCCGCGGCCGCGCGGGGCGGCCACCGCCGCCCGCCGCGGGCGCCGGCGCGCCGGTGCCCAGGGTTTTCGTGGCCTGGCCCACACCGCGAGCCCCAACCGGAGCCCGAGGCCGCACCGAATGGGCGCTGCGGCTACGATGTTGATGGGCGGAGGCCCGATGCAGCACCCCGCGCGACCCCGTTATTGCCCGACCTGCGGCGGCCCGAACCCCAGCCCGACCGCGATCGCGTGCCGGTTCTGTGATGGACCGCTCGTCGCGCTGGGCCAGCCCGATCCGCGCGACACGGTGGTCTGCAGCAGCTGCCACAGCGCGATGCCCGGCGGCGCGACCTTCTGTTGCGCGTGCGGCGAGGCGCTGGCGTCCCTGCAGGATCTGCCCGCGCCCGGACCCTGCCCGCACTGCCAGATCGCGCTGTGCGGCTGGGGCCTCGCGCCGACCGCCGCGCGCCCCAGCGGTCACCCACTGGCGAGCTGCGAGCGCTGCGGTGGCGTGTGGCTGCCGGCGCCCACGCGGCAGGCGCTGATCGACGACGCCGCGCGAGCGGCCGCCGCCCGCGGCGACGTGGTCGCCAGCGAAGTCGTGCGACGGCAGCTGCCCACCGGCACGCTCACGCAGGCGGTGAAGTACCGCCGCTGCCCCAGCTGCGCGCAACCGATGGCGCGCAAGAACTTCGGCGGGTGCTCCGGCGTGCTCGTCGACGAGTGCCGCTGCGGCACGTTCTTCGACGCCGGCGAGCTCGAGGACACGCTCGCGTTCGTCCGCAGCGGCGGACTGCAGCTGGCGCGCAAGCGTGCGGACGAGGAACGCACCCGCGCGATGCGCCTGGCCGAGTCCGCCGCCATGTCCGCGCAGGCGCACAGCCACACCAGCTGGCCGCCCGCGCAGGCCGACCTGTCGCTGTCGCTCGTGGGCTGGCTCGGACGCTGGATCGCGCGCGCGTTCTCGTGAGCGCACGCGCGCCGCGACGCCGCGCGTGCCGGCGATCCCCGTCGACGCGGCGTGCGATGCTGCGGCGCGATGAGGCTCGTTCGCGGATCGTGGATCGCAGTCGTGCTGGTGTCGTCGTCGTGCGCGGACGAGCTCGCGTCGGGTGACGCCGGCGAGGCCGGGGCCGAGTCGGGCACGCCCGACGACAGCGGCGACGCGGGTCCGCTGCCGATGGTGTGCACGCCGGCGCAGCGGCGATGCGCCGGCGACGTCGTCGAGGTCTGCGACGGCTACGGCGCGGGTTGGGTGCAGATCCCCTGCGACGGCGGCGGCACCTGCAACGACGGCGTGTGCTCGGGCCCCGGTGGCTTGCACGTGACGACCGAGGTGCTCGCGATCGCGGAGGTCGGCCTCGCCTACGAGGCCACGCTGCAGGCGCAGGGCGGCACGCCGGGCTACAGCTGGTCGCTGTCGAGCGAGCCGCCCGCCGGGCTCGCGCTGGGCGACGACGGCGTGCTCGCGGGCACGCCCACCGCCGCCGGCGACTACGTGCTCGACGTCGCGGTCGCCGACGCGGACGGGGCCGCGGCGACGCGACAGCTCGCGCTCGCGGTGCATCCGCAGCCGCTCACGATCCTCACGCCGCCCGATCTCGGTGCGGTCGACGAGGGCCTGCCGTTCGCCAAGCCGCTGCTCGCCCAGGGCGGCACCCCACCGTACGGATGGTTCCTCGTCGGCGGCGCGGCGCCGGCCGGCGTGGTGCTCGACGGTGCCGGCGTGCTCATGGGCACGCCGACCGAGCCCGGCAGCTTCGACTTCACCGTGCGCGTGGTCGACCTCTCCGATCCGCCGGGCTGGGACGAGCTCGCGTTCTCGCTCGACGTCGAGCTGCGTCCGTTGTCGATCGTGGGCGAGAACATCCTCGATCTGTTGGCGTTCAAGGTCGTGGTGCTGCCGCTGCTCGCGATCGTGCCCGGCATCCCGGTGCCGTACTCGACGCAGCTGCAGGCCGACGGCGGGCTCGAGCCCTACCACTGGGTCGAGCAGCCGGTGCCCGACGCGCTCACGCTGCTGGTGCCGACCGCAGGCGTGCCCGATGGCCTGACGCTGGCCGACGACGGCACGCTCGACGGCGCGATCGACAACACCGACCAGGTCATCACGGTCGGCATCCCGCTGTCGCCGATCTCGCTGACCGGCTTCTTCTTCTTCGCCGAGGTCGCCGACAGTCAGGATCCCGCCGAGACCGATCAGGCGCTGTTCCTGATCCCGACGGTCCCGGTGGGCTGACGCGCCGCGGCTACGGCTTCGCCAGCGGCTTGCGGAACTTGAGCGTCATGCGGTCGCTCTCGCCGATGGCCTCGAACTTCGCGCGATCGGTCTCGCCGCCCGACAGCGTCGGCGGCAGGCTCCACACCCCGTCGGGGTGATCGTGGGTGTCCTTGGGGTTGCCGCCGATCTCGCTGCGCTCGACCAGCTCGAAGCCCGCGGCCTCGGCCGCGGCGATCACGGTCGCCTCGGGCAGGTAGCCCTTGGGTGCGGTCTGCTCGGGATCGGCGCCCACGGCCGCACGGTGCTGCTCCACGCCGAAGATGCCGCCGGGCCGCAGCACGCGGAACGCCGCGCCGTAGACCAGCGGCAGCGCGCCGTTTCTGTACCAGCCGTGGCTGTTGCGGAACGTGAGCACCACGTCGGCGCTGTCGGGTGGCCCGAGCTCGAGCGACTGCAGCGTGGTCTTGGCGACCTTGCCGTCGGGCCCGAGCTCGACCAACTGCTTCACCATCGCGGTGTGCAGCGTGCCGAACACCTCCGGTGCGGCCGCGGCCCGCTCGAGCAGCGCCTTCGACTGGCCGGTGCCGTAGTAGGCCTCGGGGCCCGCGGGGTCGAACACCGTGACCACGAGCTTGCCGTCGGCCTTCAGGTACGGCGCGAGGATCTCGGTGTACCAACCGCCGCCGGGCCACAGCTCGACCACGGTCGCGTCGGGGCGCACCTCGAAGAACGCGAGCGTCTCGGCGGGATGGCGCGAGGCATCGCGGCTGCGGTTGTCGGCCGAGCGATGCGGCATCGCGAGCACGGCCGCGAAGTCCTCGGCCACCACCGCCTTGGCGGCCGTGGCCGCGGTGGGCGTGGCCCCGGGCGCGGCGGTGTCGGCCGACGATCGGCAGGCGGAGACGGCGAGCAACAACGCGGCGACGACGACACTTCGGTGCATGACGGGGCGGGAGACTAGCAGCCGTGCACGGGCGATCGCGAGGGTCGAGGGCCCGCACGACGTTGCCTGCTGCGCCAAGCCCGCCATGGTGAATTCCGCAGCGTAGGCGGTGCCAGGCGCGAAGGATCGCGATCGTGGACGAAGCCGCCGCGCGCCGCGTCCGTGCGCCGCGTCTCGCTGATCGGGAAGGACACCGTCGCTGCCCCCGCAGCGCGGCGGACATCGTCATGCCTCAGCGCGACCACTCCCGCTCGATCACGGCATGCCGCAGCGTCGCGGCAGCGACCGGCCCGCTCGCGCTCGCGCTGCTCGGCGTGCTCGGCGGCGGCTGCTACGACGGCGGCCCGGCCCATGCCGATCCCGCCGGCGACGACGGCAACGACGGCGCCGCCGAGGGCGGCCCGCCCGAGCTCGGCGGCGGCGAGGTCTGCGTCGACATCGACAACTTCTTCCGCGACGAGGTGTGGAGCCCGCTGCTCAAGGAGAAGTGCTTCGCGTGCCACAACCCCAACGGGGTCGCGCGCAACACCGACCTGGTGCTGCAGGGCACCGACTTCCCGGGCTACCTCGACGTCAACCTGCAGACCGTCGCCAACCTCGCGCAGCTCGAGATCGACGGCACCTCGCTGTTGCTGCTCAAGCCCAGCGCCGCGGTCGAGCACGGCGGTGGCAAGCAGGTCGAGGAGGGCGGCGACGAGTACGACCGCCTGGCGCAGCTGATCGAGCGCCTGCGCGCGCCGGTGCACTGCGTCGACGATGCCGACGTCGCGGCGTTCTACGCCCACCTGGATCTGCTCGACGAGCAGCAGACCCTGCGCAAGGCCGTGTTCATGCTCGCCGGCCGCATGCCCAGCCAGGCCGAGATCGACGGCGTCGAGGCCTTCGGCATGTCCGGCCTCGACATCGTGCTCGAGGGCGTGATGCGCGAGGAGGCGTTCTACGTGCGCCTGCGCGAGATCTACAACGACCTGCTGCACACCGACGCGTTCCTCGCCGGCGACGACGCGATCGCGACCGTCGACGCCGAGCGCTTCCCCAACGCGCGCTGGTTCGACCAGCTGCCCGACGACCAGCAGGGCGCCGCGCGCAACGCCACCAACGATGCGATCGCCCGCGAGCCGCTGAAGCTGATCGAGCACATCGTGCGCAACGACCTGCCGTTCACCATGATCCTCACGGCCAACTACACCATGGTGAACCCGTTCTCGGCGCGCTCGTACGACGTGCCGCTGTCGAACTTCGCCGACCCCAACGACGCCAACGAGTGGATCCCGGTCGGCTTCGCCGACTTCCCCCACGCGGGTCTGCTCACGACCTCGGTGTTCCTCAACCGCTATCCGACCACGCCGACCAACCGCAACCGCGCCCGCTCGCGCGCGGTGTTCAAGTTCTTCCTCGGCACCGACGTGCTGCGGCTGGCCGCGCGGCCGATCGACGTCACCGCGATCGAGGACTTCAACCCCACGCTGTACAACCCCAACTGCAACGTCTGCCACGACAACGTCGATCCGCTGGCGGGCGCCTTCCAGGGCTGGGACGAGACCGGGCGCTACCGCCCGATGGACGGCGGCTGGTACACCGACATGCGCCCGCCCGGGCTCGACGACGTCGCGATCCCGTTCGAGCAGAGCCCGCGTGCGCTGCAGTGGCTCACGCCGTGGCTGGTGCGCGATCGCAAGTTCGCCACCGCGGTGGTGTACGCGATGTTCCAGGGCCTCACCGGCCAGGAGCCGCTGGTCGAGCCGCTCGACGAGGACGCGCCCGACTACCTCGCGCGCATCAAGGCCTTCCGCGCGCAGGACTACAGCTTCGGTCGCATCGCCGACGCGTTCATGAAGCACGACCACGACCTGCGCGTGGTCATCCGCGAGCTGGTCAAGACCGAGTGGTTCCGTGCGGTCGACAGCGACCTGCCGCTGTCGCCCGAGCGCGCCAGCGAGCTGGCCGACATGGGCAGCGCGCGGCTGCTCAGCCCCGAGCTGCTGCACCGGCGCATCGCCGCGACCACCGGCGCGCCGTGGCGACGCGCAGGCACCGACGTGCTGCTGTCCGCGGACTACTTCAAGTTCTTCTACGGCGGCATCGACTCCGCGTCGGTGACCACGCGCCTGACCGAGATGAACGGCGTGATGGCGAACATCGCCGAGCGCATGGCCAACGAGGTCGCGTGCACGGTGACGGCGTGGGACTTCACCAAGTCGCCGGCCGACCGCCTGCTGTTCCCGCTGGTCGAGCCCAGCGATCTGCCCGGCACGCCCGCCGGCGACGAGGCCATCCGCGCCAACGTGCTGCACCTGCACGACCGCCTGCTCGGCGAGCAGCTCGAGGACGACGACCGCGAGATCGATCGCAGCGTCGCGTTGTTCAAGGCGGTGCTCGCCGACGGCCGCGCGCGCATGCAGGACACCGCCAACCCCATGTCGCCGAGCCTGCCGGGCGCGTGCCAGGGCCTGCTCGATCCCAACACCGGCGCGCCGGTGGCCGAGGGCACCGCGATCACCGAAGACCCCGACTACACCGTCCGCGCGTGGATGGCCGTCGTGACCTACCTGCTGGGTGACCACCGCTTCCTGTACGAGTGAGGAGCTGCGCCATGGACCGCCGACGTTTTCTCGAGCTCGCTTCCGTCACGGGTCTGGGTCTCGCCGCCGCGCCGCTGCTGGGCCGCGCCGGCACCGGCGATCGCCGCGGGGGCGATCACGCCGTCGCCGACGAGGACGACTACCAGGGCCCGCTGTTCGTACAGGTACAGGCCCACGGCGGCTGGGATCCCACGCTGCTGTGCGACCCCAAGCCCGGGCTCAACAACAGCTACGGCGAGGGCGACGTGCGCACCGCGGGCAACCTGCAGTATGCGCCGGTCGGCGGTGCGGCGGCGTTGTTCGACGCGCACTACGGCCACACCGTCTTCATCAACGGCGTCGACACCTCGACCAACGCCCACGACGCCGGCCAGCGCTTCTGCGCCAGCGGCCGCCTCGGCGAGGGCCACCCGTGCATCGCGGGGCTGTATGCCGGTGCGTTCGCGCCGTCGCGGCCGATGTCGTTTCTCAGCTTCGGGCCCTACGATCGAACCAGCGGTCTGGTCGCGCCGACCCGCAACGGCAACCCGGACATGCTCGCCGAGCTCGCGCATCCCGATCGCATGAGCGCGGCCGATCCTGCGAGCCCGACCTATCACAGCGAGACCGCGCACGCGCTCATCCGCCTCGCCCGCGACAAGCGCAGCGCGCACGCGGCCGAGACGCTGATGCTGCCGCGGTACCGCCACGCGATCGAGTCGCTGCAGACCGCGCGCGCGGGCTCGGCCGGGCTCACGCGGCTCGAGGAGGTCCTGCCCGAGCCCGACGCCAACGCGCTGCACCGCCAGGCGCAGCTGGTGGTCGCGGCCTACAAGGCCGGCGTCGGCGTGGCCGGCAACCTGTTCCACAGCAACTTCGACACCCACAGCAACCACGACGCCGAACAGTCCGCGCGCATGAGCGAGCTTCTGGGCCTGGTGAAGTTCCTGTGGGACGAGGCCGAGCGCCAGGGCGTCGCCGATCGCCTGGTCGTGCTCATCTGCTCCGACTTCGGTCGCACGCCGCAGTACAACGGCAACATGGGCAAGGACCACTGGTCGATCACGAGCATGATCGCCATGGGCGCGGGCATCCACGGCAACCGCATGGCCGGACTCACCGACGGCGGCCACAACACCGTGCCGCTCGACCCCGCCACCGGCATGGCTGCAGCCGATCCCGCCGCGGGCATCAAGCTCACGCCCGCGCACGTGCACCGCGGCCTGCGTCGCGTGCTGGGTCTGAGCGGCACCGCGGTCGACGATGCGTTCCCGATCGCGCTCGACGACGACTACGATCCGCTGGCGTGAGCGGCGGCCGGCGGCGCGATCACTGCGCGAACGGATCTTTGAGGCCCGCGCTCTGGCTGCGCGAGGTCGAGACGTCGTGCGCCGGCCGGCGCGCGCGCGGCTCGGGCAGCGGCTCGGGCGGTGCGGGCTCGGGCGGCGGCGGCGGCGCGGTGGGCTCGATCGTCGGTGCGGTGGGCCGCGGGCTCG
>JAIBBS010000269.1 GCA_019694555.1 Nannocystaceae bacterium | reverse complement strand
TCACCGCGCTGCGCGAGCTGCTCGACGACGGCGACGTCGCCCACGAGCTCTCGGGCGAGGCCGCGCGTCAGCTCGTGCGCCACTTCGACGCCCGCGGCGTCGATGCGGTCGCGCGCATGCTCGCGTCGCGCCCCGAGGCCGACTACGCGCGCCGCCTCGCGCACGCGCTGCGCCACGCCGAGCCGCCGACCGAGCGCGCGCGCACGGTGCTGTGCGCGTGGACCGACGAGGGCGGCGAGGTCGGTCGCGCCGCGGCCGACACGCTCGCGGCGCTGTACGACGACGCCGACGCGGCCTGCGGCGAGCCCGACGGCGACTGATCGCGTCGCGGCGAGCCGCCCGGGCCCGGGCCCGATCAGATCCGCGTCAGCTTCATCGCCGACGCCGACAGCATGCCCTCGCCGGAGATGCCGATGCCGATGGCCGAGGGCGCATCGGTCGCGACCGGGCACTGCGCGATGCCGACGCCACCTTGCCGGATCTCGATCGAGCCCGGCCGCACCAGCACCTGCAGCGGCTGCGGCCCCGCGACGAAGTCGGGTGGCTGCGGCGCGCAGGTGAACTGCGTGACCTCGCCCAGCGCGTCGCGCTGGATGCCGACGATGCGCGTGTCGAAGCGGATGCTCGTGCGCGCCACCGCGCCCTGCGACAGCACCAGGTGCACCGCCGGGGGCGGCGGCGCCGGCGGGGCCGGTGCGCCGTCGCCGGGATCGGGATCCTCGGGCGGTGGCGGCAGCGTCACCGCCAGCGTGACGTCGAAGCGGAAGCTGCGGCTCCGGAACGCGCGCACGTGGGCCCAGACCGCCGGCATCTCGCGCAGGGTCCCGGTCGAGCTCAGCTCGAGGTGATCGCCGGCGAACTGCACCGCGTCGGGATCGTGCACCACGAAGCTCGCGGGCGAGAGCGTGTCCACGCCCGGCAGGTTCTCGTCGGGACCGTCGAGCCGCGGACGCAGCCGCACCAAGAACGGCTGCACCGGCTCGAGCGTGTCGGGATCGCGACCGCCGGCGACCAGCACGCTGCCGTCGGCGAGCGCGACCATGCTGGTCTGGGTGCGCCGCACCGGCGGCACCTGCGACTGGCCCAGCCGCGACAGCGACAGATCGACGGCATCGTCGGCGTCGCTGGCCAGCATCGGCAGCGGCAGAAGCCACGTGTCGGCGAACACGCGCTCGCCCGGCAGCGTGAGCAGCTGTCGCCGCGTGGTCGTGAACGCCGCGTCGCCGAACTCGTGGAAGCAGCGCCCGTCGTCGTCGACGCACCAGTTCGGCCAGCGTCCGGCGCCCTCGTCGTCGACCCACGCGAGCGTGCCGTCGGACAGCGCGATGACCAAGAGCCCGCCCTCGAGCAGCGTCGCGCCGACCACCGCCTGGCGCTGCTCCTGCTGCGGCGTGGGCCCGGTGCCGGGGATCCGCTGCAGCGTGAAGTCGCCGCCGAACGAGGTCCACGCCGGCGCATCGGGGTGCCAGCGCTCGATGGTCGCGATGCCCTCGCCCATGGCGTTGTAGCCCCCGACCGCGAGCACGGTGCCGTCGCGCGCGACCAGCAGCTCGTGACCGAAGCGCTTCTGCCCCATCGGCGGCGCGGGCACGAACACCGGCGGCTCGACGCTGGTGTCGGCGATGAAGCCGGTCGCGAACACGTGGTTGTCCGAGGGCACGCAGCGCGACGCGAGGTCGAGCGCGTTGCAACCGCCGGTGACCAACACGCGGCCGTCGGGCAGCACCGCCGCGGCGTGGTAGCCCCGCTTGGTGTCGATGCCGTCGATGACGATGCGCGTGGCCGCACCCACGGGGTTGCGGTGATCGAGGTCGATCGGCACCCAGGTGTCGAGCGCGGTGCCGTCGGCCCGCGCGCCGCCGATCGCGGCGAAGCGCCGCTCGCCGATCGGCACCAGCGCGAGACCGGTCAGCGGCGAGCTCATGCCGCGATCGAGCGGCGTGACGACGTCGACCACGTCGCGGGCGTGGATCACGTCGTCGACCAGGCGACCGTTGCGATCGCGCCCGCCGACGATGAGCACGTCGCCGCGCGGGCCCACGGCCATCGCACCGACGTCGCGGAAGTCGACGCCCGATGCGACCGCGCACAGCTGGTCCTCGGGCGCGAAGTACACCGACAGGCGATCGCCGGGATCGTCGAGCCGCGCGGTGCGACCGACCGCGACGGTGAAGTCGCCGAACTGGCCCTCGGCGGTGAGCGCCGCGGCCTCGTCGGGGACGTCGGGCAGCGTGCCGTCGCGCGTGAACACCCGCACCTGCGCGGCGCTGGCCGGGAAGTCGCCGCGCGGCACCACGCGCAGGGCGCTGACCTCGACGTCGCCCAGGCCGCAGCCGGGCAACGCGACCAGGGTCGCGATGATGTCGTCGCCGCAACCGCCGGTGCCGGCGAGGATCGCGACCGTGGCGCAGCCGCGGGCCCACGCCGCGAGCCGAGCCCGCGCGCACGGCCACGACGCGCGGCGCCGCCGCGAGTCTGGTGCCAGAAACCCCACAGCCGGCCCATGGTACCATCGCGCCCGGCGTGTCTGCGCCCAGCAGTGACGACTCTCGCACCGATCTGCTGACGACCAGCGAGACCTCGCTGTCGTTCGGCAAGTACCGGCTCACGCGCCTGCTCGCCCGCGGCGGCATGGGCGAGGTCTACCTCGCGCGGCTGGTCGGCGAGCTGGGCTTCGAGAAGCGCCTGGTGATCAAGACCATCTTGCCGGAGCTGGCGGCCAAGCCGCGCTTCGTCGAGATGTTCGCGGCCGAGGCCAAGACGGCGGTCGCGCTGTCGCACGGCAACATCGTGCCGATCTACGAGCTCGGTCGCGCGGGCGAGACGTTCTACATCGTGATGGGCCACGTCGACGGGCCCTCGCTCGCGACGGTGCTCGATCGCTGCCGCCACGAGGACCGCGCGCTCGAGCTCGGCGCGGCGCTACACATCCTGCGCGGCGTGCTCGCCGGCCTCGCCTACGCGCACACGCCCGAGCCGGGCCGCCCCGCGGTCGTGCACCGCGACATCACGCCGCGCAACGTGCTGGTCGATCGCTCGGGCCAGGTGCGCATCGTCGACTTCGGCATCGCCGCGCCGGCCGACGCCGAGGTCGACATGCGCGGCGGCTCGACCGGCTACGCCGCGCCCGAGCAGATGCGCGGCGGCACCGTCGACCCGCGCGCGGACGTGTTCTCGGCCGCATGCCTGCTGTACGAGCTGGTCACGCTCGAGCGCGCGTTCCCCAAGGAGGGCGTGTACTCGCTGCCGCCGCTGGACGTGCTGCCCGGCGAGCTGCGCGAGCCCATCGCCGATGCGCTCGCGCTCGAGGCCGACCGCCGTCCCGCCGACGCCGGTGCGCTGCTCGCCCGGCTGGGCCCTGCGCTGGCGCGGCACGCCGCCAGCTACGGCGATCAGCAGCTCGCGGCGCAGCTGCGCGCGCTGTTTCCCGGCGGCTGGGACACCGGATCGCAGCCCGCGATCGCGGGCACCACCGCCGGCGCGAAGAAGCCCGACCGCGTCAAGCCGACCACGCAGACGTTCGCGACGCGGCTGACCGTGGTCACGCGCGCGGTGCCGATCGAAGCCGCCGCGGCGGTGCCCACGGCCACGGCCGCGCCGCGGCGCTGGCTGCCGATGGCGCTGCTGGGCGGTGCCGTCGCGGTCGCGTTGGGCTGGGTCGCGCTGTCGCCCTCGCCGGCGCCCGCGGAGTCGGTGCCCGCATCGCCGCTGCCGGTCGCCGAACCCACGCCGGCCGCGACCGCACCGACGCGAGCGTCGCCCGCTGCCGCGCCGCCGCGATCGGATCCGACGCCGCCGCAGCCGACACCGCCGGCCACGCCGACGCCACCGACCACCGCCACCGTCGCGCTCGCGGTCGTCCCCGACGACGCGACCGTCACCGTCGACGGCGTGGTGGTCGCGGACAAGACCGCGATCGCGATCCCGACCGCCGGCGCCACGGTGGTGGTCCGAAAGCCCGGCTTCCTCAGCCGCAGCTTCCAGGTCGACGCGCAGCACCCGTTGCCGGCCACCGTCACGCTGCGCGCGAACAAGCCCGCCGGCGAGGGCACGCTGCAGGTGTTCGCCAGCGGCGTCGCGTGGGCCGAGGTCAGCGTCGATGGCCGCAAGCTCGAGCGGCCCACGCCGATCAAGAAGCTCGTGCTGCCCGAGGGCCAGCACCGCGTGGTCGTCACGTGCACCGACGCGTGCCCCAGCCGGCAGGTGCTGCTGCAGCGCACCGTCACGATCCGCGCCGGCGAGACGCTCAAGCTCACCGCCGAGTGAGCCGCGATCACTTGCCCAGGAACGAGCCCGCGTCGACGCCGTAGACCGGTCGCTCCGGCAGCGTGCCGACCACCGCACCGGTGACGACCGCACCGACCACCACGGTGCCGACGATCCCCCAGATCCAGCCGCGGCGGTACCAGGGCTTGGGCACGTCGTCGACCGGCCGTCGCGTCACCACCGCGGGCGGCTGCGGCCACGCGGCGTCGTCGAGCAGGCGCGGCGCGGGCTCGGACTCGGTGCCGGCGCGCAGCGCCGTGCGGATGCCCGAGGCGCTGCCGCGCCAGGCCCCGAACCACGGCTGCGCGAAGTCGAGGCCGCAGCGGAACGCCTGCACGCCGACGCGGTTGCCCCGGCTGCGCACGAGCAGCAGCTCGCGCAGCGCCAGCGCGTCGCAGATCCGCTGCGCCGCCGCGCGATCGGCCGGCAGCCCCGCGGCGAGGATCTCCTCGGGCGGTGGCGGCTGCCAAGGGCCCTCGATCAACGCCGCGACCGGCCGCGCCCCCGGCCGCCGCACCACGACCAGGTGTGGACCCGGCGGCACCGGCCGCAGGCCCGCGCGACCGTCGAGCTCGACCAGCGCGTCGTCGCCCAGCGTGACCTCGGGCGTGGCCCACGTGGGCGCGTCGTGCTGCAGCTGCGCGGCGATGCGCTCGTGCATCGCCGCGAGATCGGGCGGCATGCGCCGGGTGCTGATCCGTGCGCCGGGATCGAAGTGCAGCGCCGCGCGCAGCTCGGCCTCGGCAGCGGCGGCGTCGCCCTCGACCGCGTGCACCTGCGCCCGCAGCAGGTGCAGCCGCACCAGCACGTGCACGGCACCGGGCGCGATGGGATCACCGCGGAGATCGTCGAGCAGCGCGTCGGAGGCCGCGAGCGCCGCGGCCGACTCGCCGGCGCGGTACTGCGCCTCGGCCGCCTCGAGCGCGGCCATGCGGGCGACCTGGCGCTGCGCGACCTCGCGGTCGATCTCGGCCGCGACGATGGCCCGCGCGCGCCGGTCGGCGCCGTCGAGCACCAGCGTCCCCGGCTTGCTGCCGGCCTCGATCTGCGCGAGCGTGCGTTGCCGGAGCTCGGCTTCGACCGTAGCCTCCTCGTGCCACACGACCCCGACGACGTCGGGTGCCGCCGACGGTGGCACCGCCGGTGACGGCACCGGGGGCATGAGCAACGCGAGCCACACCGCCTCGGCATTGTCATGGAGCGCCCCAAGCTACGCAACGTCGAACGGATCCCGCTGCAGCGCGGCGGCGAGTCGCTGCTGGTGCTGCGCGACCCGCTGGGCCTGTCGCCGCCGCTGGCGCTCGACGCCGCGTTCGCGCCGCTGCTCGACGGGCTCGACGGACGCAAGAGCGTGGCGCAGCTGCGGCAATCGCTCGCGATGATCCACGGCCTGCGGGTCGACGCGGAGGATCTCGACGAGGTGCTCGCGGAGCTCGCCGACGCCGGCTTGCTCGACGACGATCGCTTCCGCGAGCGCTGGGCCGAGGCCCACGAGGCGTTCCTCGCCGCCGACAGCCGCGCGCCGGTGCTCGCCGACGTGCTCTACCCCGCCGAGCCCGCGGCGCTGCGCGAGCTGCTGACGCAGTGCGTGCCGCGACGCGAGCCGGTGCCCGGGCAGCTGCGCGCGCTGCTGCTGCCGCACGCACCGCTCGAGCTCGCCGGAGCGACCGTGGCCGCGGGCCTGGCCGCGCTGCCGCCGGCGGCGTCGCTCGACGCGATCGTGCTGCTGGGCGCCGATCACCACCCGGGCCTGCTGCCGTTCGCCGCCACCGATCGGCCCTACCGCACGCCGCTGGGCACGACCACCGTCGCGCAGCCGCTGCTCGCGGCGCTGCAGCGACGGCTGCCGTGGATCGATCGCGAGGCCATCCGCCACCGCAGCGCGCACAGCCTCGAGTGGGCGGTGCTGTACCTGCAGCACGCGTGGGGCGACGCGATGCCGCCGATGGTGCCGCTTCTGTGCGGGCCCACGGCGATCGCAGCGTCGGGCACGCTCGATGCCGCGGTCGGCGAGCTGGTCGCGACGCTCGAGGCCCTGCTCGAGGATGCGCGCGTGCTCGTGGTCGCGGCCGCCGAGCTCAGCCACCTCGGCCCGGCCTACGGTCGCGAGGCCATCGACGACGACGCTCGCGCGCAGCTGCACGCGCGCGACCGTTCGCTGCTGGACGCGCTGTGCCGCGGTCGCACGCGCGAGCTGCTCGCGCGCGGCGACGACCTGCTGGGGCAAGGCCGACCCAGCGGCCTGCCGGTGCTCGCGACGCTGGCCGAGCTCGCGACCGGCGGTCACGGCGAGATCCTCGACCACCGGCTCGCGCCGTTGCCGGCGCCTGCGCGCGGCCACGTCGGGCTCGCAGCCGTGCGGCTGTCGCCGTGATCGCAGGCGGCGGAAGAACCCGGCCGCGCTCGCGCGTCGCCGGGCGACACGAGGTGATACGGTGGCCACCGCGATGATCGTCGGAGCGCTGGGTCTGACGCGGCTGTTGACCGCGCTGACGGGGCTCGAGCCCACGGCGCTGGCGCGCGAGGGCGAGGTCACCGTGGCCCCGACCGAGGTGCGCTTCATCGAGGCGCGCCACGCCGAGACCGTCGTGCGCGGGCGACCGTGGGTGCCGCACAAACGCATCGCCACCGTCGCCGGCGGCACCCGCTTCGCGGTGCGCGGCGTGGTCGAGAGCCGCGACGACAACGGCTGCCACGGCAAGCCGTGGTACGCGATCCATCCCTTCGGCTTCGTGTGCTCCGAGCACGCCAAGCTCGCCGACGCGCCGCCCGAGGCCGGCGTCGCGCTGCCGGCGTTGCCCGGCCGCCGCCTGCCGCACAGCTACGCGCTGGTGCGCCACGACGGCGTGCCCGAGTACGGCTCGATGGCCGACGCGCGCGCGGGCCTGGTGCGGCGCGAGCTGACCAAGGGCATGAGCCTGGTCATCCGCAAGAGCGTCGACGTCGACGGTGCCGAGTACGTCGAGACCCAGCACGGCGCGCTGGTGCCCCGCGAGGGTGTGGGTTGGATGGGCCAGGGCTCGGCGTGGGCCGGCTTCGTGCTCGACGATGCGACCGTGGGCCCGCGCTTCGCGTGGACCAACGCCGAGCGCACGGTCGTGCGCGACGGCCCTGCCTCCGACGCGGCCAAGCTGCGCACGCTGGGGCGCCGCGAGATCGTGTCGCTGCTCGAGCCCAACAGCCTGACCGACACCCGCTTCTGGCGCATCGGCGAGGGCGAGTGGATCGCCGCGACCGAGCTCAACGAGGTCCACGTCATCCCGCCGCCCGAGGGCGTCGCGACCGAAGCGCGCGTGCGCGAGACCGGCAACGACCAGTGGATCGACGTCGACATCGGCGAGCAGGTGCTGGTGGCGTACCGCGGCGACGTGCCGGTGTTCGCGACGCTGGTGTCGACCGGCAAGAGCTCGCCCACGCCGCTGGGCAACTATCCCATCTGGGCCAAGGTCGCGAGCATGGACATGGCCAACCAGGACTGGGAGGACAACGCGTTCTTGGTGCAGGGCGTGCCGTGGGTGATGCTGTTCCAGGGCCACAACGCGATCCACGGCGCCTACTGGCACGATCGCTTCGGCAATCGCCGCAGCCATGGCTGTGTCAACGTCGCGCCGCTCGACGCGAAGTGGTTGTTCGACTGGGTCGGCCCGGCGCTGCCGCGCGGCTGGACCGGCTATCTGCCCTCGTCGCTCGAGCACGCGCCGGTCGTGCACGTGCGCGACAGCAGCCGCCCGCAGGGGCTGCAGTTCACGCAGTCGCGCCCCATCGGTCCGCCCGATGCCGAGGAGGAGCGGCGCAAGACCGAGGCCGCGCAGAAGCGCCGCGCCGAGAAGGCCGCGCTGGACGCCGAGCTCGAGGTCGGCACGCCGCTGTGGCCCGAAGGCGGCGACGCCCCCTGAGCGCGCGCATCCCCGGCGGGGTGACGCGCACGGCGAACCTGGTAGTCTCGCGGCCGCCATGCGCCTCGTTCCCCGCCTCCTGCTCGCGCTCGCGCTCGCCACCTCGTCGTCGCTCTCGCTGAGCGGGTGCGGACCCAAGGGCATGCGCAAGATCGAGGTGCCCGGCGCCGGCGTGCGCCTGGCCTACGATCTGTCGCCCGGCGCCAGCTACAGCGGCCACCTGCGCATCGGCAACACCCAGAGCTTCGACGGCGCCTCGATCAGCCAGGCGCTCGAGTGCGACGTGAAGCTCGTGGTCGTCGGCGACGACCCCCGCGGCGCGCTGGTGCGCGCGACCTTCTCGAACGTCGATCTCAAGTGGGGCCTGCCACCGTCGACGCCGGTGTCGCCCGAGGAATTCGCCGCCGATGCGACCGCCAAGCTGCAGGGCATGAACGTCACGTTCAACGTCAAGCCCACCGGCGAGATCACGTACATGCCCGCGCCGCCGCAGGACGTGCCCGACGAGCTCAAGTCTTTCATCGATCAGGTGCTGCGCGCGCTCGAGGAAGGCTTCCTGGTCGTGCCCGATCGCGCGCTCAAGGACGGCGAGAGCTGGGACGAGGACGAGCAGCGCGGCCGCAAGGGCAAGCTCGGGCGCTACGTCGAAGGCAAGGTCACGACCAAGGTCGCGGGCATGTTCCACGACGAGGGGCGCAAGGAGGACCTGCTGCGGCTGGAGATCCAGCACAAGCGCAAGGAGGTCTTCACCACCAAGGACGGCGCGCGCACGACCGAGAGCGACACCAAGGCCACCGCGCTGTTCTCGACCGCCGGCTACCTCGCCGACGTCGAGGGCGAGTCGCGCGACTACGACCCGGTCAACGGCATGGCCTTCCGCAAGGTCGACGTGAAGTGGAAGAAGCTGCAAGGCGGCGACGCGAACGCGACCGGTGGCGGTGGCGGCGACGTGCAGGCCATCACCGACCCCTGCGATCCGGACTATGTCGGCGAGGCCGAGTGCCAAGGCGGCGGCGAGGTCCAGGCCATCACCGA
>JAIBBS010000268.1 GCA_019694555.1 Nannocystaceae bacterium | reverse complement strand
CGCCCCACAGCGCGCGGCCATCGAGCACCACCGCTGCCGGCGTGGCGCCCGGTGGCAGCGCGGCGAGCCCCAGCGGCGCGTCGGCGAGCGCCAGCGTCGCGAGCGTGCGACCGTCGTCGCCCGCGAGCATCTCCACGCTGTGGCCGGTGCGTCCGGCGAGCAGCAGCTCGGGTCGCGCGTCGCCGAGCAGCGGCAGCACCAGCGGCCCCGGCAGCGGTGCCGCAGCGGCGTCGCGCAGCGCGTGCTCCCGCCGCCACCGCGGCACTGGATCGTCGCCGGCGCTGCGGCCCGACCACGCCGCGAGCACGCGCTGGGCGTCGACGTGCCACGCGACCACGAGGTCCTGCACGCCGTCGCCGTCGAGGTCGCCCCACGCGGTGCGCTCGCCTTGGTTGTTGCCGAACGACACCGACCACACGCGCCGGCCGTGCCACGGATCGAACGCGCGCACGCGGTTGAAGTTGCGGTGCGCCAGCTCGGGCCGTCCGTCGCCGTCGGCGTCGCCCAGCCACAGCAGCTCGCCGTTGACGCCGGTCTCGGGCTCGCTCCACACCAGCCCCGGCGACAACGACGCGTAGGCCCGCGCGCGCTGGTCGGCGGCGACGTCGACCTCGAGCGCGCGCTCGTACCAGCCCAGCTGCCGCACCCACAGCGTGTGGTGACCGGTGTCGACGCGATGGCCGCGCAGCGGCGAGCCGTGCTCGACGCCGTCGATGACGATCGTGGCACCGCGCGGCTCGACGTCGATCTCGAGCAGCCCCTGCTCGTGCTCGAGCACCAGCGGCAGCTCCAGCGTCGCGCCGCGCACGACCTCGACGATGGCCTCGGCGCGCCGGTGATCCGGCAACGTCGCCGCGATGCGGTGCAGCCCCGGCGACAGCGACAGCGTGCCGTCGCGCGCCGGCACCATGGCCTCGCCGTCGACCTCGAGCGCCGCGGGCACGATCGCCTGGCCCGCGGCGGTCACGACCGGACGCACGTGGCCGGGCCGCGACAGCGACCACAGCTGCAGGCCCAGCAGCAGCACCAGCGCCGACGCCAGCACCACCACCGCCGCCCGTCGCAGCCGCGCCCACGGATCGCGCGCGAGCTCGGCGATGACCGCGTCCATGCTGGCGAAGCGCGCCGCGGGCTCGGCCGCGAGCAGCCGCGCGACGGTCCGCTGCAGCCGCGCGGGCACGCCGGCGATCCGCGGCGGCGGCTGCAGCGGCGCGGTCGCGAGAAACGCCCGCAGCTCGACGCCCGGCGGCGCGGGAAAGGGGTGACGCCCCGCGAGCGCCTCGTACAGCGTCACGCCGAAGGCGTACTGGTCGGCGCGCTCGTCCCCGGCCACGCCACCGATGCGCTCGGGGGCGATGTACGCCGGCGTGCCCACGACCTGGCCCAGCTCGGTGATCTCGGCCTCGTCGCGCCCACGGCTCGCGCGCGGGAACTCCGACTCGCTCGACGACTCGGGCTGCTCGAGCGCGCGCGCAAGCCCGAAGTCGAGCACACGCGCACGGCCGTCGCGTCCGACCAGCACGTTGGCGGGCTTGAAGTCGCGGTGTACCACGCCGGCGCGGTGCGCCGCCGCGAGCCCGCGGCCGGCCTCGATCATCACGCGCAGGATCTCGCGCCGCGACGGCGGGCCACGGCGCAGCCACTCGCGCAGCGTCACGCCATCGACGTGCTCCATCGCGATGAACACGTCGTCGCCCACCGCACCGGCGTCGAACACCGGCACGACGTTGGGGTGCGCCAGCTTGGCCATGGCCTGGCCCTCGCGCAGCAGTCGCGCGCGGGCCCGCGCGGTGCGGCTGGCGCGACCGTCGAGCTGCACGAGCTTGAGCGCGACGTTGCGATCGAGCTCGGGGTCCCACGCGCGGTAGACCACGCCCATGCCGCCTTGGCCCAGGGTCGCGAGCACGACGTAGCGGCCGATGCGAAGCGGCGCGGCCTCGCGACCGAACAACGCCGCGCGCACCGCCGCGCGGCTGCGATCGAGCTGGGCCGCCGGCTCGGCCTCACCGGCCGCGCGCACGCGCTCGGCCTGCTCGGTGTCGGCGTCGCGCTCCGAGTCCACCGCGGCCCCAGCATAACAGCCGCGCGCGACCGCCGTGCGCTACCATCGAGGTCGTGCGCCGGCCGTGAGCGACGAACCCGACGATCTCGAGCTGCTCGCGCGCTGGCGCGGGGGTGATGCCGCGTCCGGCAACGCGCTGTTCGATCGCTACTTCGTGGCGGTGCGGCGGTTCTTCCGCAACAAGGTCCCCGGCGACGTGGACGACCTGATCCAGAAGACCTTCCTCGCCTGCGTCGAGGGCCGCGACCGCTTCCGCGGCGACGCGTCGTTCCGCCGCTACCTGTTCGGCACCGCCAACAACATCCTGCGGGTGTACTACCGCAAGCGCAGCAGCCTCGGCGACGCGCTCGACTTCGAGGCCACCGCGGTCGTCGACCTCGAGCCCTCGCCGAGCCAGGTCGCAGCGCTGGGCGACGAGCAGCGCGTCATCCTCGAGGCGCTGCGCCGCATCCCGCTCGAGTACCAGGTCGTGCTCGAGCTGTTCTACTGGGAGGAGCTCGGCGTCGCCGAGCTCGCGGAGATCGTCGGCGTGCCGGTCGGCACCATCAAGACCCGCCTGCGACGCGGCCGGACCCTGCTCGAGCAACAGATCGGCACCCTGGTCGACGGCCCCGAGCGCCTGCACACGACCCTGAGCAACCTCGACGACTGGGCCCGTGCGCTGCGCGAGCGCCTGCAGCGGACCTGAGCGCCGACGCCCGCGCTCACGCGGGATCCCACGACCACCGCCCCGGTCGCGTCGGCCGCTGCAGCGCGTGCTGCAGCCGCTCGTCCCACTCGGGCCGCGAGAACATGCGCGCACCGAAGCGCTCGAGGTGGTGGGTGTGGACCTGGCAGTCGATCAGCTCGAACTGCCAGCGCTGCAGCTGCTCGACCAGCGCGACGAAGGCGATCTTCGAGGCATCGTCGACGTCGGCGAACATGCTCTCGCCGAAGTACACGCCGCCCAGCGCCACGCCGTAGAGGCCGCCGACCAGGCGCTCGCCGGCCCAGGCCTCGACGCTGTGCGCCACGCCCATGCGGTGCAGCTCGGCGTAGGCCGCCAGCATCGCGCGCGTGATCCAGGTGCCGTGCTGTCCGGGTCGCGGCGCGCGACCGCAGCGTCGCATGACCTCCTCGAACGCGGTGTCGAGCGTGAGCCGAAACGGCGCCCGCGCGATGCTCTTGCGCAGGCTCCGACCGACGTGCAGCGCCTCGGGCAACAGCGCGAAGCGGGGCGAGGGCGACCACCACAGGATCGGCCGGCCCTCGCTGTACCAGGGGAAGATGCCGTTGCGGTATGCGAGCAGCAGCCGCTCCGGTCGCAGGTCGCCGCCCTGCGCGAGCAGGCCGTCGTCGTCGGCCAGCGCCGGATCGGGGAACACCAGCGCGTCGCCGAGGCGGAACACCGGCATGCCCGAGCCTACCACGCGACGCGCGGCTTGCTGCCGGCCGCCGCGCTCGTGCATGCTCGCGATCGCGGAGGGTGACGATGACCACCACGAGCGCGATCGAGTTCCTGCGCCATGGTTCGAGGCGGCGGCTGACGGCGGCCGCGATGCTCGCGCTGCTGCCGGCCAGCGCCGGCGCCGCGACGTTGCAGGTCGGACCCGACAAGCCCTACACCACGGTCGCCGCGGCGGTCGCGGCCGCGGGTGCCGGCGACGTCATCGAGATCGATCCCGGCGAGTACGTCGACGACATCGTCGTGATCGATGCCGGCGACATCACCCTGCGCGGCGTGGGCGAGCCGCGTGCGCACCTGAGCTCGACCCACGACATCGACAACGGCAAGGGCATCATCCTCGTCAACAGCGGCGCCGCCATCGTCACGGTCGAGCACCTCGAGCTGTCCGACGCGACCGTGGCCGATGCCAACGGCGCCGGCATCCGCATGCAGGGCACCGCGTTGGTGGTGCGCGACTGCCACTTCCACGACAACCAAAACGGCATCCTCGCCGGCGGCGACGGCCCCTACACCGTCGAGGTCCACGACTCGGAGTTCGACCACAACGGCAACCCCGGCTCGGGCTACGAGCACAACATCTACATCAGCGGCGAGGCGACCTCGTTCACCTTCCAGGGCAACTACAGCCACCACGCCTACTCCGGCCACACGCTCAAGTCGCGCGCGCAGACCAACTACATCCTCTACAACCGCATCATGGACGAGCAGGACGGCACCAGCTCGTACATCATCGATCTGTCGCAGGGCGGCCGCAGCTACGTGCTGGGCAACCTGCTGCAGAAGGGCCCGATGTCGGAGAACTCCGGCACGGTGCTGAGCTTCGCGGCCGAGATGCCCAACCCCATGCTCGAGCTGTACGTGGTCGGCAACACCTTCGTCAACGACGGTGGCAATGCCCCGGCGTTCGTGCGGGCGTACGCCGCGACCGACATCATCATGCGCAACAACCTCTTCGTCGGCGCGGGCACACCGCTGGCGCTCGAGAACGGCATCGCGCCGACCGTGGTCGACGAGGGCAACCTCGCGACCGAGGACGCGGGCCTGGTCGATCGCGCCGGCTACGACTACCACCTGCTCGAGGGCTCGGCGGCGATCGACGCCGCGGTCGCGCCGGGTGAAGCCGCCGGCTACGATCTCACGCCGCTGCTGCACTACCTGCATCCCGCGAGCACCGAGCCGCGGCCGGTCGTCGATGCGCTCGATGTCGGCGCGTACGAGTTCGGCATGGGTCCACCTGCGGGCGACACCGGTGGCGCCGACAGTGGCGACAGCGGCGGCGGCGGCAGCGACTCGGCCGGCGGCAGCGGATCCGAGGGCGGCGGATCGGCCAGCGCGGGCGGTGACTCGGCGGGCTCGGCGGGCTCGGCCACCGGCGGCAGCGGCGAGTCGGGCAGCGACGGCACCGCGGGCGGCGACGAGGGTGGCGGCGGCTGCGGCTGCCGCAGCGGGCATGCGCCGACGCCCCAGGGGATCGCGCTGGTGTGCGCGGTGATCGCCCTGCGGCGCCGTCGCGGCGCGAAGCCGATCGCGAAATCGATCGCGACGACGCGGTGACGCGGGCCGCCGGGTCGGCGGGCTTTGGGGTATGGTCTCGACCACGACGCTGGGGGTGGCGGCGCGACGTCGCGTCGACCTGAGAGAGTCCCCTCGAACCTGATCCGGGTGATGCCGGCGGAGGAAAGCGTGAGCGCAAGCAAAGAACCCGGCACGCGACTGCGCGTCGCCGACGACGACGATCGCGATGTCCAACCCCTGCCGCCGCTGGCGGAGACGTTCCCGAGCTCGCAGCGCGTGCTCGAGGGCGAGCTCGGCGTGCCGTTCCGCGAGATCACGCTCTCGGGCGGCGAGCCGCCCCTGCGCGTCTACGACACCACCGGGCCGGAGAACCCCGACCCGCGCCGCGGCCTGCCGCCGCGCCGCGCCGCGTGGATCGAACCGCGGCTGCGCGCCGAGCAGACCAACCGTACGCAGCTGCACTACGCCCGCGCCGGCATCGTCACCGAGGAGATGCGCTTTTGCGCCCTGCGCGAGCGCATGAGCCCCGAGTTCGTGCGCGACGAGGTCGCGGCCGGCCGCGCGATCATCCCGGCCAACGTCCGCCACCCCGAGCTCGAGCCGATGATCATCGGCAAGAAGTTCCTGGTGAAGGTCAACGCCAACATCGGCAACTCCGCGGTCGGCTCGTCGATCGAGGAGGAGGTCGAGAAGCTGCAGTGGGCCATCCGCTGGGGCGCGGACACGGTCATGGACCTGTCGACCGGCAAGGACATCCATCGCACGCGCGAGTGGATCCTGCGCAACTCGCCGGTGCCGATCGGCACGGTGCCGATCTACCAGGCGCTCGAGAAGGTCAAGGGCAAGGTCGAGGCGCTCGACATCGACGTGTTCATGGACACGCTGCAGGAGCAGGCCGAGCAGGGCGTGGACTACTTCACGATCCACGCCGGCGTGCTGCTGCGCTACGTGCCGCTGACGGCGCGACGGACCACCGGCATCGTCTCGCGCGGCGGCTCGATCATGGCCAAGTGGTGCCTGCACCACCATCGCGAGAACTTCCTGTTCACCGAGTTCGAGCGCATCTGCGAGCTGATGAAGCGCTACGACATCTCGTTCTCGCTCGGCGACGGGCTGCGTCCCGGCTCCATCGCCGACGCCAACGACGAGGCCCAGTTCGCCGAGCTACGCACGCTGGGTCAGCTGACCGAGGTCGCGTGGCGCCACGACGTCCAGGTCATGATCGAGGGCCCCGGCCACGTGCCGATGCACAAGATCAAGGAGAACATGGACCTCGAGGACGAGCTGTGCCACGAGGCGCCGTTTTACACCCTGGGCCCGCTGACGACCGACATCGCGCCGGGCTACGACCACATCACCTCGGCCATCGGCGCGGCGATGATCGGCTCGTTCGGCTGCTCGATGCTGTGCTACGTGACGCCCAAGGAACACCTGGGGCTGCCCGACAAGCACGACGTGCGCGAGGGCGTCATCACCTACAAGATCGCGGCCCACGCCGCGGATCTGGCCAAGGGTCACCCCGGCGCGCAGGACCGCGACGACGCGCTGTCCAAGGCGCGCTTCGAGTTCCGCTGGCACGACCAGTTCAACCTCGCGCTCGACCCCGTGCGCGCGCGCGAGTTCCACGACCAGACCTTGCCGGCCGAACCGGCCAAGACCGCACACTTCTGTTCGATGTGCGGGCCGCACTTCTGTTCGATGAAGCTCACCGCGGACGTCCGCGCGCTGGCCGACGACGAGGTCGCCGCGGGCTTGGCCGACAAGGCCCAGGAGTTCCGCCGCCACGGTGGTGAGCTGTACCTGGACGCGGCGGCGGTGCCGGCCGCGTCCGTTGCCCCGACCCCACGCGATTGACCGCAGCACGACACAGTCCGCACCTGCTGGCGCCGAGCGACGTCGCGGTCGGGGTCGTCGGTGCGTGTCTGTTGGCGCCCGCGGAGCTGTGGCTGCTGCGCGACGGCGGTCTGACCACCGTCGCGACGGTGGCGGTGCTGCTGCTCGCGGGCGGCTGCGGCTGTGGCGTGGTGATCGCGGCGGCCGCCGCGGTCGCCCGCCGCACGCGCAGCGGCGCGTGGCTGCGCGCGACGCTGTGGTCGGTGCCGAGCCTGCTGGCGATGGTTCCGGTCGCGCGCCACCTGTTCGACGGCGCCTTCGCCCAGACCCTGCCGGGCGCGCGCGTGATGCCGGTGCTGCTGCCGATCGCGACGCTGCTGGCACTGATCCCGACGCTGCGCATCGGTGCCGCGGTCGTGCGCACGCCGCTGGGCGCGTGGCTCGCGGTGCCGGTGCTGCTGCTGGGCGGCGTGTTGGTCGACGTCGTCAACCGCACGGTCAAGCGCAGCGAGTACCCCGACGTGCACACGCTGCTGCTCGTGATCGAGTGCATCGCACTGGGGCTCGCGGCGCGCACCGCCGGCGAGCGCCTGGGCCTGTGGCCCGGCCGCGGGCGCGGCTGGATCCACGGCGGCCGTGCGCTGCTGGTGCTGGTGGCGCTGGCGCTGCCGGCCGCGCTCGCGTGGGGCCTGCCGACGCAGCACGACCGCGTCACGGTCGCGACCCGCGGCATGCACGGCCGCATGATGGTGCGGCTGTCTCGCATCGTGTTCGACTTCGATCGCGACGACTACGCCGCGGTGCTCGGCGGGGGTGACTGCGACGACCTCGACCCCAGCGTGAACCCCGGCGCGGCCGAGGTGCCCGGCAACGACGCCGACGAGAACTGCGACGGCCTCACCGGCGCCGAGCCGCAGGCGCAGGAGATCGCGCAGGCCCGCGTGGAGCGGCACGAGCAGCTGGTCAAGTGGCGTGAGCGCCCCGAGGTCGTGGCCAAGCTCGCGGGCGCGCGCGAGCTCAACACCGTGCTCATCGCGGTCGACACCCTGCGCGCCGACGCGCTGACCGACACGCCGGAGAACCGCCGCGACTTTCCCAACTTCTTCGCGCTGTTCGACGCCTCGCGCCGCTTCGCGATGACGTTCGCGCCGGCGGCCGGCACCGACCTGTCGATGTCGGGCGTGCTCACCGGCCAGATCGATCCCTTCGCCACGCGCGCGCCGACGCTGGCGGAGGCGCTGTCGGCCCGCGGACGCAAGACCCACGCGGTCATCCCCAGCGAGGTCATCCGCTACGTCGGCAAGAGCATGCTGACGCGCGGGCTCGACGGCCACGACCGCCTGGTCAACGACCTGTACGAGCGCGACGTCGGCAGCTACACCACCGGCGGCCGCACCACCGAGCTGGGCCTGCGCTTCCTCGACGAGCACCTCGCGGCCACACCGACGCAGCCGTTCTTCCTGTGGCTGCACTACTTCGACGTGCACGAGCACCACGAGATCAAGACCGCGAACCTGCGCGAGGTGATCGGCGAGGCCGAGCTCGGCGCCGAGCTCGACCGCGCGACGCGCTACCGCCTGCTCGTGCGCCTGGTCGACGCGCAGCTCGGCGTCGTCATGGCCGCGCTGCGCGAGCGCGGCCTGTGGGACCGCACCATCATCGTGCTGGTCAGCGACCACGGCGAGGGCCTGGGCGAGGATCCGCGCCTGCCCGACAACCACGGCCGCTTCCTCTACAACCCGCTGGTGCACGTGCCCATGGCCATCCGCGTGCCGGGCTTCACGCCCGCGGTGGTGACGCGACCGGTCTCGCTGATCGACGTGCACCCCACCCTGCTCGAGCTCGCCGGCGCCGAGGACCCCGGCGTCGACGGCGAGAGCCTGGTGCCGCACCTGTTCGACGACGCGCCGCCCGAGCTGGTGCTGCGCACGCGCCCACTGCCGCTCAACGAGACCGACCAGTTCGGCGTGGTGATGTGGCCGCACAAGCTGCTGGTGCGGCGCGAAGACAACGTCGCGGAGATCTACGATCTGTCGACCGACTTCGCCGAGAGCCGCGACCTCTCCGGCGGTGACCCGACGCTGATGCAGTCGCTGCTCGCGGCCTACGGCACGCTGTCGCCGGTCGCGATCGACCGCAGCAGCAAGGGCCGCCGCGCCCGCGATCGGCTGGCGCAGGCCGGCGCGGGCGACGACGACGACGAGTGAGCGTCGCGCGCCCGCGGCCACGCCACGCTCGCGGCGCTGCTACGATCGCATCCGTGGCCGACGAGCCCGATGGCGACGTGACCTGGCTGCCGCCGTCGGTGCGCCCGGCGGAGCCGTCGGCGCGGCAGGCCGCGGCGCGCTGGCTCGCGGCCGCGGCCGCGTGTTG
>JAIBBS010000267.1 GCA_019694555.1 Nannocystaceae bacterium | reverse complement strand
GGGTGACTGCAACCTGCAGCGCCGTCGCCTTCACCCTCCGAGGCACCTCACAGATCTACGCCGAGCCGCTGGGCTTGACCACCGCGATCGACTGCACCGCTCTCGTCGGTGGACGGCGCGCGCACGCGTCCGCGAGCTGCTATCGTCGCCGGGGATGCCCAGCAGCGGCGACGAGCGCGTGCGACCGTGGTTGGCGCTCGCGGTGTTGTTCTGCATCAACCTGATGAACTTCTACGACCGCCTCGTGATCGGGGCGGTCGGCGAGGCCATCGCGCTGGACTGGCAGCTCGGCGACACCGAGTTGGGCTACCTCGGCACCGCGTTCATCCTGCTCTACGCGGTGGTCGGGTTGCCGCTGGGTCGGCTCGCGGATCGCACCAGCCGCACGCGGATCCTGACCGTGGGCGTGGCGGTGTGGAGCGTGTTGACGGCGCTGTCGGGCTTCGCGACGCGCTTCTGGCACATGGTCGTGCTGCGGCTCGCGGTCGGCGTGGGCGAGGCCAGCTGCGCGCCCGCAGCGAACTCGTTGCTGGGCGATCTGTTCCCCGCGACCAGCCGCGCCCGCGCGATGTCCATCTTCATGTTGGGCCTGCCGGTCGGCAACGCGCTGGCACTGCTCGTCAGTGGCATCGTCACGCAACGCTGGGGTTGGCAGGCGGCGTTCTTCGTCGCGCTGGTGCCGGGGATCCTGTGCGCGCTCGCGGCCGCGCGGCTGCGCGAGCCGCCG
This sequence comes from Nannocystaceae bacterium, assembly GCA_019694555.1. GTDB lineage: Bacteria > Myxococcota_A > Polyangia > Nannocystales > Nannocystaceae > Xiheibacterium. The sequence continues at coordinate 8,569 of JAIBBS010000267.1, read as the reverse complement.
CGCGGCGCCAAGGAACAGCACGCGATCGGCGACGCTCGCCGCGAGGGCTCACCGCTGCGGCTGGTGCTGTCGATCCCGACGATGCGATGGATCATCGTCTCGGGCGCGGTGCACAACTTCAGCATGTACACCATCGGCGGATTCCTCGCGCCGCTGGTGATCCGCGTGCACGGGCTCTCGCCGCAGTCCGCCGGCCTGGTCACGATGGCGGTGTTCGGTCTCGCCGGTGTGCCCGGCATGTTGCTGGGCGGCGTGTGGGGCGACGCGGCCGTGCGACGCCACGCCAGCGGTCGCCTGCGCGTGGGCGCGGCCGCGGCCGCGCTGAGCGTGCCGCTGTTCTACGTCGCGCTCGGCAGCGGCCCCGGCGACTGGCTGCGCTTCGGCGTGCTGTTCGGGCTCGCGTGCGCGAGCATGTACGTCTACTACGCGACGGTCTACACCACGATCCAGGACGTCATCGAGCCCTCGCTTCGCGCGACGGCGATGGCGGTGTTCTTCCTCGCGATGTACACGCTCGGCGGCGCGCTGGGACCGATCGTGATCGGTCGCGCCAGCGATCACTTCGCGCGCGAGGCCGCGGCGGCGGACGGCGTGGTGCTGGCGCAGCTCGACGACGCGAGCAAGCGGCCCTATCGCGCGCGAGGCTTGAACACGGCCCTGTTCGCGCTGCCGATCGCGTCGAGCGTGCTCACGCTCAGCCTGATCGCGGGCGCGCGCACGGTCCGGCGCGACGTCGAGGCGCTGCAGGCGTGGATGCGCTCGCGCAGCTAGCCGAGCTTGCTCTCCGTGGACTGAGCCGCGATCAGGGCTCGTCGCGGCGAGCGAGTGCCACCGACGCCGCGCCCGCGGCGAGCTCGCGACGCTGACGACGGCGGACCCGCGACCAGATCAGCAGCAGCCCCGCGAGCGCGAAGGCGAGCGGCGGCACGCCGTGCGAGATCAGCAGCGTGACCGCCGTCGCGACGAAGGGCACGAGCAGCACCACCGCGAACGCCGTGCTCGGCTTCCATCCCTCGCGCCCCGGCTCGAGCGGCGTCAGCGGCGGGACACGGGCGAGGCGGACGCGGTCGTGTGCGAGCAGCCGCTCGAAGTACTCGCGCGCGGCGTGACGCAGGCCCACCGACGTGTGCAGCAGCCACGGCGTGCCCTGCTCCGAGATGCCGCCGTTCCACAGCAGTCCGCCCGTGAGCTCGACCGCGCGCAGCAGGTGCTGCATCGCCTCGGCCATGATCACGTCGTCGCGATCCTGAGCTTCCGCGAGGTCGCCGTAGCCGGGCAGCGGGGTCGGCAACGACAGACGAGACCCGGCCGCCAGCGCGCCGTAGGCGGGCGTGTACGTCCGCGCGGTGGCGTGCACGTCGGTCAGCAGGCGATCGACCACGCGCAGCTCCTCGAGCGCCTCGACCACGCGGTCGAGTGCCCACGGTTGTCGGAAGCCCACGAGGACATCGTGCCACACGGTGCCGACCGGTTCCCGACGCCACGCGATCGCGCCGACGGGGCACGGAACCCCGCGCGTTCGCAGGCGTCCCAGCGTCACGATGGTCCGACCCACGGTCGCCGCGCTCGCGCTGTGCCTATCGGGCTGCACGTCGAGCTCGCGCGGACCCGATCACCGCGACGAGCCCACGAACGCGGACGCCCGGCCCGGCACCGCGCACGCCCGGGAGCACGCCGCCGTAGCGCCATCGGCGTCCGCGGCCGACGGACTGCGAGCGCCGCTGCTGTTCGTCGCACGGGACCGCGCGCTGGGTTCGGATTGCGACGCGACCTTGCTGGTCTACGACGACGGCCGCGCGCGCCTGCGTGGCTCCCACTGCCTCGGCGCGCCTGCGTTCGCATACACCGATCGCGTCTCGAAGATCGAGCTCGACCACCTGCGGCTGAAGATCTCGTCGCCGGCGTATGCCGAGTCCGCGCCGCTGTACGACGAACCCGACGTGCTCGATGGCGGCTCGGTCACGCTCGCCGACGCACCCTCGCAGCGACGCATCCTGGTCGGCAACGACCCCGCGCTGCCGGCCGAGCTCGCCGCGGTGCGGCGATGGAGCGCGGTGATCACCACACGGCTGCGCGACGCGGCCCACGACGCGCGCACCGAAGCAGACCGCGACCTGCGCCTGCTCGCGTGGCACCGAACCTGGCGCGACGACGGCAGCGTCTTCGACTTCTCCGTGCACGCCGACGGCACGCTCGAGCTGTGCCAGCTCGAGGGCGACGGTGGCTGGCAGCCGCACGGCGACACGAGCTACCCCGCGTGCCGCGTCCTGCGGCTCGAGACCAGCGAGGTCGAACCGCTGCGCCGCGCGGTCACGGCACCGCGCCTGCGCCGGCCGCAGGCCAACAGCACCGTCGCGCGCGCTGCGATGACGCAGCACCTGCTCGTCGCCGGCTTCGCGGACTGGCTGCGCATCGATGCACCGGCAGGGCACACGACCGAGGTGCGCGCGGTCCTCGACGCGCTCGAGACGCTGCGCCAGCGCGTCGAGCTGCCGTGAGCACCGCGCGACCACGCCGTGGCCCGCCCCTCGTTCCCTCACCGCTTCGCCGCTTGCCCTGCGTCGAGACGCGACGCGTCGCATCCACGATCAGATCGACTCGTCGAGCGCCGCCGACCACGCCGCGAAGCCTGTGTCGTGGCTGCGCACGCCCTCGAAGAACGCCTGCAGCACCGCGCCCATCTCGAAGTCCTCGCAGCCCGACCACACCAGCAGCCTGGGACTGTGCACACGCAGGCCCTTGCCCGCGCTCGCGGGCGTGCACGGCACCGCGATGACGACCTGCGCGTCGGGCCACGCGTAGCAGCGCAGCTCGAGCAGCAGCGCGCGCAGCGAGGTCTCGCCCTGCTGGATCCGACTGGCGTAGATCAACACCGCGTCGTTGGCATCCATCGCGTTGGTCGTCAGCTGCACGCGTGCGCGCTCGACCACCTCGCCGACGTGACCCGCGAGCTGCTGCAGCTGCCGCTGGCCCTCGGCGTCGGTGAAGGCCAGCACCGGCACCCAACGCCCGCCGGCGGCGAGCGTCTCGACCGCCCCCGCGGCGCAATACCCTGCGAGCTCTGCTGCGACGATCATGCTCAGCCCGCCGGTTGCGCGAAGAAGACCACGGCGCACATCTCGTCGCCGCTGCCCTCGCCCCACGTGGTCGTGCCCTCGCGCCCCAGCGACGAGAAGTGGCACTGCAGCCGCACCTGGTCGCCGGGCGACAGCCGCACCGGCGCGGCGTAGCGATACATCTCCTGCCAGTGGAAGTCGTAGCGCGGCACGTCCGCGGCACAGGCGTTGCCACCCGCGGATTCGATCTCGACGTGCATGGTGCGGCCGATCTGATGCATGTGCGGGAACACGGCCATCAGGTCGACCGGCGCGTCGCCGTCGAAGCTGGTGACGCTCTCTTCGACGTGGTCGCCGACGTCGGGCGGGATCGCGAGATCGCTGTCGACGAAGATCACCGGCACCAGCGGCGTGACGCCCTCGCCGAGCTGCACGTCGATCGCGGTCGCGTCGAGCATCCCCGACTGACCGAAGTTGTAGTGCATCTGCACCACGATCGGACGACCCGGCGCGAGTACGACGCCGGTGCCCTCGGGATAGCGCACCACCGGCACGCCCGGCGTCCACGCGCCGACGATGCGGCTGCTGCCGACGCCGGCGCTGCCGAAGCAACGGTAGCCGGGCACGGCGTCTTCGTCCTGCAGCGCGAGCGCCTGCTGCACCGCCGCGTCGTCCTCGAGCGAGAACATCACGATGTGATGGGCCTGCTCGACCACGCCCGGGCGCACTTCGAACGCAGTCATCGAGCCACCGTCGGGCAAGCCGGTGTCGACCACGAAGCAGCGGTAGTCGTCGAACGGATGCTCGGGCTCCGCCACCGGTGTGTACGGCGGCAGCGTGATCGTGCTCGCGACGGTGCCCAGCGTCGGCGGCGACGGGGGCGATGGCGCTGCGGCGAGGTCACCGGGTGGTGCGCCGGCGTCGGCCCACGCGGCGAGCGTCGCGAGCTCGTCGTCGGCGAGCCAGCGCGCGTCGTCGTAGCTCTGGCATGCGCCGGTGCCATCGATGGGCCACGGCGGCATCTCGCGCGCCGCGCTGATCGCTGCGATTCCGGCGGCGAGCGGCTTCGCATCGTCGTAGTCGACCAGTGAGAACGGCGCGAAGCCGCCGTCTGTGTGGCAGCTCCAGCAGTGCGCCGCGAGGATCGGTGCCACGTCCTGCGCCCAGGTCGGTCCCGCGGCCGTGCCGGTGTCGCTGCCGCCGCTGCTGTCGTCGGCAGCCGTGCTGGCCTCGGCGCCCGTGCTCGCGTCGCTCGCCGCGGTGGTCGCGTCGCCGCTCGAGCCGTCGCCGCTGCCCTGCTCTGCCGCTGCACCCTCGCCGTGGCCGCACGCGAGCAGCCACAATGCCCCGGTTGCCCATGCCGCGCGCACCATCGCGGTCATCATACGCCGCCGCAACCAACGAAAAGAGCCCCCGCGCGAACGCGAGGGCTCCCTTCGTCTCGAGCACACAGGTGCGCGAATCAGCCGGCCGAATCGGCGCCGCAGTGGCCCTCTTCGGTGTGGCCTTCGCCACACTTGGCCTCGGCCGCATCGCCGCCGCCGCCGCCGTCGGCCGCATCGCCGCCGCCGCCCGCATCGCCGCCAGCCGCGTCGCCGCCGCCCGCGTCACCACCACCGGCGCCGCCGGGGGTCTCGGTGGCCTCGCCCTTCTTCTCGCAACCCGTGAACACGAGCGCGCCCGAACCCAGGATGGCGAGCGTCGCTGCGATCTGCTTCAGATTTGCCATGGTCTCGTCTTCTCCCGTCGTCGCCCGATCCATCGAAAGGGCGAGGGCGAGCTTGGCCGAGTGCGCGCGATCTGTCCAGCCCCCGACGCAATCGGGACGAGAACGCGGCGCCGCGACGCTCATCGCCCGGCCAGCTGCGGCCCCAGCAACGCGAGAAAGCCCGGCAGACGCGCTGCCCAAGCGGCTTCGTCGTGTGTGGCCCCGGGTGCGTGTAGCCACTGCAGCGTGTCGCCGAGCACCCAGCCGAGCTGGGTCAGCAGGTCCCGCATCTGCACAGTCACGCAGTAGTTGTCGCTGCCCCCCGGGCACGGGCCGTCGCCGCCGCTGTCGAGGTACAGCCACACGCCCACGGGCGGGCTCTGCTCGAAGAGCTCCAGGATGCGGTCGTTGTCGAGCCCGATCTGGCCCCACTGCAGCGTGCCCGACATCGAGCCCGCGCGCGCGATGACGTCGGGATGCCGCCACGCGATGTACAGGCTCACCAGGCCGCCCATGCTCGAACCCAGCGTCGCGCGCGAGCTCGCGGTCGCGGCAGTGGGATAGCGCGCATCGACGAACGGCACCACGCCCATCGCGACGAAGTCGGCGTACTCGTCCGCGCGACCGCCGACGGGACCGTCGCCGATGTCGTCGGTCACCGGCGAGTACTCGTCGAAGCGCGCGGCGGTGTTGTCGATCGCGACCACCAGCAGCGGCGGCAGCTCGCCGCTGGCGATCGCAGCATCGACCGCCGCGCCGACCTGCCAGCCGCCGAAGGGCGCATCGGGTGCGAAGAGGTTCTGCCCGTCGTGCATCACCAGCACCGGCAGGCCCGCGCGCGACAGCGCGTCGGCCGGCACGTAGACCACGACGTCGCGCGGCTGCAGCGTGCCGATGCCGTCGTCGAAGCCCGGGTAGCGCTCGTGGTGCGAGGCCCCGGCGCGCGCGTCGGTCAGCGAGTACTCGCCGAAGCGATCGTAGCCGTAGCGTCGCGCCCACGGGTCGGCTGCATACGCGCTCTGGTCGCGCACCAGCTTGTACAGCGACGGCGTCATCGGCTCTGCGACGGCGATCTCCGCGACCCACAGATCGAAGCCGTCGACCAGCGGCGCCATCGGATCGGCGAGCGGATCCCAACCATCGAAGTCGCCCGCGACCGACAGCGTGGTGGCCTCCTCGCCCTTGCGCGCCAGCACGACCATGCGGCCCTCGCAGCGCACCGGCAGTCCGTGCGGCGAACGCCAGGCGTCGTACAGGAACGCCTCGAGCAGCGCCTCGCGGGCCTGCGCATCGGCTGCGCGCGGCAGCGCGGCCGCGAACGCATCGTAGGCAGCGCAGCCGTCGTCGGTGCCGCCGCCCATGTCCGGTGCCGCCCCGCTGCTGCCTTCGCCGCTCGAGTCGACACCACCGCCGTCGCTGCTGCCGCTCGATGTCGCGCCGTCGCTCGTGGGCGTCACCGTGGTCGCAGGACCGTCGTCGCTGCTGCTGCTCGAATCGCCGGCTGCAGGCCCGTGGCCGCCCGCGCACGCACTCGACGAACCGATTGCGATCGTCAGCAAGAAAAGTGATCCGCAGCGCAGCGTCGACGCACGCCGTGCATGATCCGAAGCGTCGCTCGTGTATCCCATCTCGGACGCGCGGACGGTATCATCCTGCGCGGAGAGGTTCACGTCCCATGGTCAAGCTCACGCTCGGTTCCCTCATCACCTCGTCCCTGCTGCTGCTCGCGGGTTGCGACAACGCCAGCAAGGGCGACGTCAAGGTCGGCGGCGTCGAGATCAGCAAGGACGGCGTCAAGGCTCCCGGTGGCGTCGAGGTCACCAAGGACGGCGTCAAGGCGCCGGGCGTCGAGGTCACCAAGGATGGCGTCAAGGCGCCCGGTGGCGTCGAGGTCACCAAGGACGGCGTCAAGGCCGGTGAGGTCGGCGTCGACATCAAAGGCGATGGCAGCGTCGCAGTGACGGCACCGGGCGCGAACGTGACCGCCGACGGCAAGAACGACAAGGTCGAGGTCGCGGCCGGCGGCGCGGAGGTGAAGCTCGACGGTGGCAAGGCCGAGGTCGATGCCGGCGGCGCCAAGGTCACCGACAAATCCGTCGAGGCCGGCGGCGCCAAGGTCACCGACAAGGGCGTCGAGGTCGGGGGCGTCAAGGTCGGTCCCGGCGGCGTCGACCTGGGCGACGTGCCCAAGGCCGGCGGCGGTGGTGGGGGCGGTGGCGGTGGCGGGGCTGCCAAGTCCAACAGCTGCAGCAGCGGCAACTGCACGCAGAACTGCGCCGACAACGGCTCGTGCGACTTCTCGTGCTCGGGCGGCAACTGCAAGCAGACCTGCGGAGCGGGCGCGAGCTGCAACTTCTCCTGCTCGGGGGCGAACTGCACCCAGACCTGCAAGTCCAAAGCGAACTGCGATCTGAGCTGCTCGGGTGGCAACTGCAAGCGTGACTGCGGCAGCGCGACGTGCAAGAAGAGCTGTACCGGCCAGGGCTGCTCTGGCTGATGCAGCACTCGTGCTCGGACTGACTCGCTACCAATGGCTCGTGCTCGCGGCCGCCTGGCTCGGCTGGGGCTTCGATGTCTTCGACGGCCTGCTGTTCAACTACGTCGCGCCGATCTGCGTGCCGAATCTGCTGGGCTATGACCCGGCGGATCCGGCCGCGAAGGCCGACACGGTGTTCTGGACCGCGGCGCTGTCGAGCATGCTGCTGCTGGGCTGGGCCCTGGGCGGCGTGCTGTTCGGCAAGCTGACCGATCGCCTCGGTCGCACGCGCACGCTGCTGCTCACGATGCTCACCTACGCGCTGGGCACGGCCGCGTGCGCGTTCGCGCCGAACCTGTGGGTGCTGGCGGGCTTCCGCTTCATCGCGAGCCTGGGCATCGGCGGCGAGTGGGCCGCGGGGGCTTCGCTGGTCGCCGAGACCATGCCCAAGGACAAGCGGCTGCTCGGCGGCGCGCTGCTGTACACCTCGGCGCCGATCGGGCTGTTCTTGGCGACGTTCGTGAACGACCTGTTCACGCGACAGCTCGACTCGATCGCGGCGGATCCGGATCTGTCGTGGCGCGCGGTGTTCCTGACCGGGCTCATCCCCGCCGCGGTCGCGATGCTGATCCGCATGAAGGTCAAGGAGCCCGATCACTGGGCGCCGTCGGAGCGCACCGAGCTGCGCGAGCTGTTCTCGCCCGAGCTGCGGCGCCGCACCATCGGCGGTCTCGCGATGGCCGTGATCGCGCTGGTCACGTGGTGGAGCTGCTCGGTGTTCATCCCGGTGATCGCGAGCTTCCTCGCCGCCGACACCTCGACCGATCCGAGCACGCTGGCGGCCCGCAAGACCGAGTTCATCACGCTGGGCACCACGATGTTCAACCTCGGCGGCCTCGCCGGCACCTTGCTGACGGTCCCGATCGCGCTGCGCATGGGCCGACGCCCGATGTTCGCGATCTACTTCACCGGTGCCGCGTTCGCGATCTTCGCCGCCTTCGGCGCCCCGCTGCCACCCGAAGGCCGCCTGTACATGCTGGGCGCGGTGGGCCTGACCGTCTTCGGCGTCTTCGGTGCCTTCAGCTTCTACCTGCCCGAGCTGTTCCCCATGCGCCTGCGAGGCACCGGCGCCGGCTTCTGCTACAACGCCGGCCGCGTGATCACGGCCGCGTTCCCGTTCGCAGTCGGGGTGATCGTCCGCAGCGGCGCGAACCCGCTGACGGTGCTGCAGTTCGTCGCGTTGCCACCGTTGCTGGGCTTGGTGCTGCTGCGGATGGGGCTGGGCGAAGAGACGCGCGGGCAGACGATCGACTAGCCGCAGGTGCGGCG
>JAIBBS010000266.1 GCA_019694555.1 Nannocystaceae bacterium | reverse complement strand
CCCCGCGTGCGCGCCCGAACGCGACCGCGCCGGGCCCCGCGAGCAGGCAGTGCCGACCGTCGCGCAGCACCTCGAGCGCGAGGGCGACCCCGTCGCCCAGCTCGGGCACCGCCGCGATGCCGCCGAAGGCGAGGTCGTCGCCGCGCATGACCGCCGCGTCGACCTCGACCACGCCGTCCTCGTTCATGCACGCGCCGCGGCCGGCGTTGAAGACCTCGGCGTCCTCGAGCACGCGCACCGCGGCGACCACCGCGTCGAGCGCCTCGCCGCCGCTGCGCAGCACCGCCTGGCCCGCGCGCGCGGCCGCGGTGACGCCCGCGAGCGCATCGGCGCGGTGCTCGGCCGCGAGGCGACCGGCGCCGCCGTGGACCACGATCACGGGCTCCATCGCGCTCCCGTGGCGACGTCGCTGCGCCGCGTCGCATCGCGGCGTGACCGACGGTAGTGGCGCTGCGGCGTCGCGATCGCGGCGCGTCGGGCGATGCGCTGCTCGAAGCGCAGCATCGCGCGGGCCTGGGCCGCATCGCCGTGGTCGTGGCCGCACAGGTGCGCGACCGCGTGCACCAGCAGCTGCTGCGCCTCGGCGAACCACGCCGCGGGGCCGGGGCCCGGCGCCTGTCGCCGCAGCTGATCCCAGTCGATCGCGATGTCGCCCAGCCCGGGATCGAGCACCGGATCCGCGGGAAACGACAGCACGTCGGTGGGCGTGGCCTCGCCCATGTGCTCGCGGTGCAGCGCGATCATCTCCGCGTCGCCGACGATGCGCACGCCCAGCCCCGCGGCCGCGGCGTGGCGACAGCCGGCGGCGCGGACCAGCCGCTCGAGCGTGATCGTCAGGCGCCGGCGCAGCGCGTGATCGATCCACGGCGCGACCGCGTCGTCGACCTGCAGCCGCACCGTCATCCCCGCGGCACCCCCAGCGCGTCGTAGACCTTCGCGCCGATGAAGAGGTCGAGCACGTCGGGGTCGACCTTGCCCGCGGTGGCCTCGCCGCGCAGGATCTCGAGCGCCTGCGCCAGCGGCACCGCGCGCTTGTACGGCCGATCGGAGGCCGTGAGCGCGTCGTAGATGTCGGCCACGGTCATCATGCGCGCTTGCAGCGGGATGTCGCCCGCGGGCAGCTGCGCGGGATAGCCCGAGCCGTCGAGGTACTCGTGGTGCTTGCCGGCGATGTCGGGCACCTGCTGCAGCTGCCGGCCCCAGGGGATCCGCACCAAGAAGTTGTACGTGTGCGTGACGTGCTGCTGGATCTCCATGCGCTCGGCGGTGGTGAGGCTGCCGCGGCGCACCGTCAGCGCGACCAGCTCGTCGTGGCCCAGCAGCTGCACCGTGCGGCCGCCGGCGTCGAAGCCCAGCTGCGCGATCTCGCCGAGCTTCGAGCTGACCGCCTGCGGCAGGATCGAGGGCTCGTTGGCGACCATCACCGCGGCCAGGGCCTCGTCGAGCGCGCGCAGCCGCAGCCCGTGGGCCGCGAGCAGCTCGGGGTCGTCGATGACACCGCCTGTGCGCGCGCGCGCGAGCTGCTGCTGCAACAGCTCGAGCTGCAACGCCGTGCGCGCGTGATCGAAGCGCGACTGCAGCAGCGCCAGCTGGTGCGGGTACAGCTTCTTGGCCTTGACCAGCACCTCCTCGCGCACGCCGACCTTGCCGAAGTCGTGCAGCAGTCCGGCGTACTCGATCTCGCGCAGCTGCTCGGCGCTGTAGCTGACGTCGCGGAAGCGACCGCTGCCGGCGGCATCGGCCGCCCGCGCCAGCGCGCAGGTCAGATCGGCGACGCGCTGGCTGTGGCCGCTGGTGGTGGGATCGCGCTGCTCGATCGCGGTGACGCTGGCGCGGACGAAGCCCTCGAACAGCGCCTGGATCTCGGCATACAACCGCGCGTTCTCCAGCGCGACCGCGCCCTGGGCCGCGAGCGCCTGGCAGACCCGCTCGTCTTCCTCGGTGAAGGCCTCGACCCGCAGCGCGAAGTCCTCGGGCGTGCGCAGCGGCGCGAGATCACGGCGCGCGTTGATCAGCTGGATCACGCCCAGCACGCGCTTGTCGGGCGTGATCATCGGCGTGGTCAGGATCGACCGCGTCTGGTAGCCAAAGCGCATGTCGAAGCTGCGATCGTGGTTCCACGGCGGCATCGTCGCCTGGGGATCGGCCGCGGCGTAGAGGTCGTCGACGCGCACGGTCTTGCCGTGCAGCACCGCGCTGCCCACGATCGAGCGCGAGCTGACCGGGAACGAGAACTCGGAGAAGTCGGCCTGCACCGAGTCGTTGTGCGAGATCTTGAACACCAGGCGCTCGCCGTCGCCCTCGACGAGGTAGATCGAGCCCGCGTCGGCGCGGGTGAACTCGCGCGCGTACTGCATGATGAGCTCGAGCACGCGGGTGCTGTTGCGCTCGGCGTTGAGCGCGGTGCCCAGCTCGAGCAGGCGATCGGCCATGGTCGACTGGTCGTGGTCGGTCGCGGCGCGCAGCGCCTCGCCGACCATGCGCTCGACCATCAGCGTGCTCGCGGGCAGCGGCAGCACCTGCACCCTGGGCGTGCGCAGGCGCGCGAGCGCGGCCGAGAGCACCTCGGTCGGCGCGACCGCGAGCAGCACGTCGTAGTCCTCCGGCGGCCACGTGCTCTGCGCGTCGAGCACGACCACGTGGGCGCGGCGCCGCTGGATCGAGAGGTTGCCGTCGGCCAGCACCTCGATGCGGCCCCACATCCGCGGCTGCGCGAGGATGTGTGCCCGCACGTCGGCGAAATCGGCGAGGGCCCGGGCCACCGGCGGCAGTATACGGCGCGCGCGGCTGGGCTCGCGCGGCGAAGGTAGGCTCGCGCGGGCGGCGGGGCGGCTCAGCGCGCGTGGCCGATGCGCAGCTGCGCGAAGGGAACCCCGCCGCGGCGGCCGACCGTCAGCGCGGCGTCCGGCGGGGCCGACGGGACCGTGGGCCACGCGGGGCTGGGCGTGCGCGGGTCGGGTCGGACCTCGAACACCACGTGCAGCGCATCGCCGAGATCCTCGGCGAGATCGGTGAACACGCGCAGCTGCACGGTGGCGTCGGCGGGGCCCAGCGCGGCGGCGTCGAGCACGAGCCCGGCCAGCGCAGCGACCAGCGCGGGACCGCCGGTGGTCGCGTGCAGCCGCGGCGTCGCCACGATCGACAGCCGCGGCGCGAGCTCGCCACGGCCCAGCAGCTCGAGCTCGAGCGCCCGCAGCAGCTCGTCGACCGCGATGCCGCCTGCGGGCGCGGGCTTGCTCGCGGCGCGCCGCGTGGGCGCAGCGACCCGCGCGGGGCGGGCCGCGGGCGCGACGGCCGGCGGCGGATCGTTGGCCGCGGGCTGCAGCTTCGCCACCAGCGCACAGATCCGTCGGGTCTCGCGGTCGAGCGCCGCGAGGACCTCGCGCAACTGCGTCGGATCGGGCGGCGGCTCGGACGTGGGCGACAGCGGACCGGCGAGCAGCTGCACCGCGAGCTGGGCCGCGGCCGCGGTGTCGCGCAGCGAGAGCCAGTCAGCGAGCCGGTCGGCGGACGACTCGAGCGACGCGGCGGCGGCCATGGTGTGTTGATGCAGCGGTCGATGGGCGCGCACAAGGGCCGCGACCGCGCCTGGCCCGCCCTCGCCGCACAAGGACCCCCCGCGGCCGCCCGCGGGCCGCGTTGCCCTGGGGTGGACCGCGATCGACCTGGGGGCCCGGGCGCGCTCGTGCGCGGCGCGGCCGCTCCGCGCTCAGCGCTTGCGCCGTCGCCCGCGGCGTCGCAGCGCGCCGGTGCGGCCGTGGCTGCCGTCGTCGGCGAACGGTGGCGGCAGCAGCGGCTCGTGGAAGCCGGTGGTGCTGCTCTGCTGCATCTCGACCTCCGAGAGCAGGATCGCCGGCGCGATCCCGCTGACGGGGATCGAGCCGCTCTCGGCGTAGCAGTAGCCCTGGTCGAGCTCGAGCGCGCCGCCGAACGCGACGATGCGCTGCAGCGCCGACAGCGGCGTGCCGATCAGCTCGACGTCGCGGATGCGGCGGCGCTTGCCGGTCTCGACGTCGAGCAGCCACACCTCGGCGGGCTCGCCCTTGAACACCTGGAAGTCGTACGCCTGGGTCTGGGTCTCGCCCGCGCGCACGCGGTGGATGATCATCGCGTGCGGACGGCCCTGGGCCTTGGCCAGCTCGACCAGCTTGGCCTCGAGCTCGGCCCACGTGCGCGAGGTGCCCGGCCGCGGCTCGACCACGAAGTTGGCCATGCGCGCCGTGGGCGGCTGCAAGCCGTCGTGGCGGCCGTGGCCGTTGCTGTGCGCCGACGCGGCGGTGGGGTTTCGGCTCTGCAGGAAGCCGCGCAAGATGCCGTCTTCGACCAGCGGCGCGCGCTGGGCCACCACGCCCTGGTCGTCGACGCGGTAGCTGCCCCACACCGCGCGCTCGCCCAGGCGCGTCATGGTCGGGTCGTCGTGGACGTCGAGCCCCGGTGGCAGGATCCGCTGGCCGATCTTGTGCGCGAACGTGCGGGTCTCGTTGCGCGCGACCAGCCGCTCACCTTCGAGCCGATGGCCCAGCGCCTCGTGGAAGAGCGTGCTGGCGGCCTGGCCGGCCAGCAGCGCCGGACCGATGAAGGAGCCGGGGGTCTCGGCGGTCTGCAGCTCGCCCAGCTCGACGATCACGTCGTCGAGCAGCCGCTCGAGCTCCGCCAGCGGCGGCACCGCGTCGACCGAGCGCAGGTACAGCTCGCGCGAGGCCTCAGTGTACACGCCGTCGTCGGTGAGGATCCAGCCGCCGATCGACAGCTCGACGTAGACGTCCTCGGTGACCACGCGGGTGCCCTCGGAGGTCGCCAGCCAGCGGTGCACGCGCTCGGCCGAGAGCGTGATCGCGGGGTCGTGGACCTCGGGGTGCTGCAGGAACCGCCGCGAGAGATCGCGCAGCATGCCCTCCCACGCCGCGCGCGGGAACGGCACGTGGTGCAGCTCCTCGCGGTGCTGCAGCGGCGTCTCGCGCGAGAGCGCGTCGACCTCGTCGCGCAGGTACTCGCTGACCAGCGCCTTGCGGTGGTCGTAGTAGTCCTGCTGCGCCTCGTCGAACTTGAGCTGGCTGAGCTTCCACAGCGCGACCTGCAGCGCCGCGAGGTCGAGGTCGTCGGGCGCGTCGACCCAGTCGGCGCTCTCGCGCTCCTCGGCGCGGGTCTCGAGCCCGCCGTCCATGACGTTGTCGAACTTGTGGCTGCCGACGCGGACGTCCGCGAAGATGTGCGCCTGCGTGGTCTCGCGGGACTTGAGCAGCGAGCCGTACGCTGCGCGCAGCCGCAGCGCGTGCACGCGGCGCAGCGTGTACTGCATGAAGTACGGCTTGGGACTGCCGGGGACCTGCAGCCCCTCCATGGAGCGGCGGAGCTCCCGCTCCATCACCTCGAGCACGGTGTCGCGCAGCGGGGTGCGGGAGACGGGCTCGAGCTTGGGCAGCGAACGTGCAGCCATGGCGAACCCCCGGCATAGCCGGCGGGCCGCGAACCGGCAAGAATCGCCGCGGAACGGCGTTCAGCCGCCGTTGTCGCCCAGTGGCCCCCCGGCAGGCCCATCGGGCTCGGCGCCCGCGGCACCCGCGTCGGCCGCGGCGTCGGCGCGTTCCCGCGCCTCGGCCCGCCGCCGGGCATCGCGCTCGTAGGCCACGACGATCGCCTGGACCAGCGGGTGACGCATCACGTCCTCGGGCGCGAAGGCGGTCACCGCGATGCCCTCGGTGCCCTGCAGGATCCGCAGCGCGTGGATGAGGCCGCTGCGCTGGCCGCCCGGCAGGTCGATCTGCGACGGATCGCCGGTGACCACGACCTTGGTGCCGGTGCCGATCCGCGTCAGGAACATCTTCATCTGCTCGCGGGTGGTGTTCTGCGCCTCGTCGAGGATGACGAAGGCGTCGTTGAGGGTGCGGCCGCGCATGTACGCCAGCGGCGCGATCTCGATGGTCTCGCGCTCCATCATGCGCAGGACCTTCTCGGCCGGGACCATGTCGTGCAGCGCGTCGTACAGCGGCCGCAGATACGGGCTGATCTTCTCCTCGAGCGTGCCCGGCAAGAAGCCCAGGCGCTCGCCGGCCTCGATCGCGGGCCGCGACAGGATGATGCGGCGGACCTGCTTCTCGAGCAGCATCCGCACCGCCACCGCCATGGCCAAGAAGGTCTTGCCGGTGCCCGCGGGGCCCACGCCGAAGGTCAGCGTGTGGCGGCGCATGCACGCGACGTAGCGCTTCTGCGTCAGGCTGCGCGGCACGATGGCCTTGCCGTCGGGACGCTCGAGGATCGTGTCCTCGAACAGCTCGCGCAGCTCGGCCTTGGGGTTGGTGCGCAGCACCTCGAGCGCCCGCGTCAGGTCGGCCGGGTCCATCGGCGCGCCGTTTTGCGCGAGCGCGTACAGCTGCCGCAGCAGCCGCTCGACCAAGCCGTCGCGGTCGCCCTCGAGCGTCACCTCGTGTCCGCGCACGTGCACGGTGACGCCGGTCTCGCGCTCGAGCAGCTGCGCCTGCCCACCGCCACGGGCGACCACGTCCAACATCAGCTGGAGCGGGCCCTGGTCCTCGAAGGTCAGCTTGACGGTGTCGGGCAAGGCGGAACGTCGTGGTCGCGCGGCGCGGCTGTGGTAAGGGAAGTCCGCCATGACGGTACCACGCGGCCCGGGCGACGAGAACCCAGCCCAGGGCAGCACGGCCCACGCCGCACTGGGCCTGCGCGAGGGCCTGCCCGGGCTGCGGGACCTGATGGATCGCCTGCTCGCGGAGCAGGGTTGCCCGTGGGATCGGGCGCAGACGCTCGACAGCCTGCGGCCGTACCTGCTCGAGGAGGCCCACGAGGTGCTCGAGGCGATGCACGACCCGGCACGGCACGTCGGCGAGCTCGGCGACCTGCTGTTCCAGATCGTCTTCCACAGCGCGCTGCGCGAGCGCGAGGGCGCGTTCGACCTCGACGACGTGATCGCCTCGATCCGCGACAAGATGATCGATCGCCACCCCCACGTGTTCGGGCCCGAGCGCGGCTCGATCAGCGCGGAGGAGGTCACGCGGCGCTGGGAGGCGGGCAAGCGCGCCAAGGCCGATCGCGACCCCGGCAGCCTGGGCGTGCCCGCGACGCTGCCGGCGCTGCACCGCTGTGCGCGACTGCAGGAGAAGGCCGCGGCGGTCGGGTTCGACTGGCCCACGATCGACGGTGCGCTCGACAAGCTGCAAGAAGAGCTGCGCGAGTTCGAGCAGGCGCGCACTGCGGGCGATCGCGCGGCGATCGAGGACGAGCTCGGCGACGTGCTGTTCGTGCTGGTGCGGATCGCCGGCAAGCTGGGCCTGTCGGCCGAGTCGGCGCTGTCGCGCGCGAACGCGAAGTTCGAGCGGCGCTTCGGCCACGTGCTGCGCACGTTGGCCGAAGCCGGCGAGGCGCCCGAGCAGGCCGGGCTGGCCCGCCTCGATGCGCTGTGGAACGACGCCAAGCGCGCCGAGCGGGCGCGCGAGCCCGACTCGGGCGACGCGTCCTGAATCGTCACCCGCCAGGCGGCGTCGCTGCATCAGGTACGGAAGCGGGAGCGCATCGAAGCGGTCCCCTTCGCTGGCCGCCCCCTGTGGGGTGCACTAGAGTTCACCGTGGGGCTCTTGCCGAGCTCCCCCCTGCTCCCTTTCTCCGCCCCCGCGACCTCGACCGATGCGCGTCGCCACCCTGCCCGCCCTGCGAACCGGCTACCGCGATGCGGCGATGCCGGGCGCGACGCGGCAGGAGATCGCGCGGCAGCTGCAGCTGGCCAGCGATGCGCTGACGCTGGCGATCCTCACGCTCGAGGGCCGCGTCGGCGACGAGCGGGGCGACAAGCTGCGGCGCGCCGAGCAAGCCCGGCAGTTTCTCGCCGAGGCCACCGCGGCGCTCGGTCGCGCGCGCGTGTACGTGCCCAAGCTGCGCACGTTCGACCTGCCGGTGCTGCTGTCCGCCGACCCGCGCCCCGAGTACGAGCTGGCGCGCCTGCAGCAGATCGCGACGCGCTTGTTGTGGCAGAATCACGCGTACTTGCCGGCGAGATCGGAAGCAACGCCTCTGCCGCCGGAAGAGGAGCGACAGCTCGCCGTGGTGGTCGCGGGCGTGACCCGAGGCGCGCGCATCGATCGCGCGCTGCGCTACCGCTGGTGCGGCGTCGCGCTGGGCGTGGCGGCGCTGGGCATGATGGCCGGGCTGCCGCTGCTCGGTGCGGTCGCGGCGACCACCGGGCTGGGCATCGCGGTGTTCCGGCTGGTGCGCGAGGAACCCGCCGCGGCCGTCGGCACCTGAGCCCGGCACGGGGAGGCCCCCGCCGCAGCGGCGCGCACGCGGGCTAGCGCGCGTCCTCGTCGTCGGCGTCGGTGCCGTCGGCGAAGTCGAGCACCAGCAGGCGGTAGCCGGCCTTGCCCTTCATCCACGCGATGGTCGGCTCGGCGGCGCGCTTGAGCGTGATGGTCGCGACCGCGTCCTTGCCCTTGCGGCTGACCTTCACGGTCCGCACCGGTGTCCGGAAGTAGCGCAGGTCGAGGTGCCGCGCGTTGTTGCGGACGTTGATCTTGGTGTTGGTCATCCGCAGGCTGACCACGCCGCCGCGGATCTCGAGCTTGGTCGCGACGTCGGCCGACAGCTCGAAGAACACGCGCGAGTGACCGTCGGCGCGCTCGAAGCCGGTCCACGTCAGCGACGCGGGCTTGGTGCCGATCGAGCGCGCCGGGAACGGCGGCACGTGGTTGCCCTCGATCGAGACGCCCGAGTAGTAGCCCTCGGGGTTGGGCACGGCCTCGGGGTCGTCGACGCGCCGCACGTAGCGAGGCACCGGTGCGCCCGCGTGCGAGTACGACCAGGTGTCGGACAGATCGACCGGGGGCCGGTCTTCTTCGATCTCGACCGCGGGCTTGTCGGTCGCGGGGGCCGACGCGGCCGAGGGCGGAGGCGGTGGCGCGGCCGAGGGCGGCGGTGCGGTGCGGCCGGCCGACGGCGGTGGCGACGACGGTGGCGCCGCCGCGGGCGGTGGCGCGGCGGACGGTGGCGGCGCGCTCGCGGCCGGCGGCGCCGCGTCGGCGACGGAGGGCTCGACCCACGATCCGGTCGCGAGCACGAGCGCGAAGGCGGCGGTCAGCGGGGCGGCGCGCATCGGCCCACGATCGTAGCCTTGCGGGGGCCGGGCGCCAAGCAATCGGTGTGCGCGACGGGTCGCGCCGCGGCCAGGGTTCGAGGGGGACCAGGGGCCGCTAGGAGCGTGACCCCGTAAGGGGTCTCGCTCCTCCGTGCCCGTGCCCGTGCCCGTGCCCGTGCCCGATTCCGAGAGGGCACGGGGCGGCCGAGGGACTTGAGACCGGCTCGCGGCGGTGTTGTC
>JAIBBS010000265.1 GCA_019694555.1 Nannocystaceae bacterium | reverse complement strand
CTCGGCCGATCGCGTGGCCTCTCTGGTGCGCAGCGGCTCGGGTGCGCGGGGCTCGACCGGGCGCGGCGGCTGCGTCCGCGGGCGATTCGAGGCCGCGGCGCGCAGCATCGCCGCGGCACCGCGATCGGAGTCGGTCGAGGCCGGCCGCCCGCGCTCGACCGCCGCGGGCGTGCCGCGGCGCACCGGCGGCACCTCGAGATCGTCGGCGGAGTCGAGCCGCGACACCGTCAACAGATCGCGATCGTCCCCACCGCCGCCGGAGAACGGCGGCGCCGGCGGCAGCGTGACCGCGTGCCCCTGCTCGTCGGGCTCGAGCACCAGTGCGCCGGACTCGCCCCGCGAGGGCCGCACGTCGACGATGGCGCCGATCTCGTGCAGCGATCGCGCCGCGGCGATCGCCTCGAGCTTGGACAACTTGCGGTGGATCTCCAGCGCGCCCTGGGCCAGGCCCGCCTGCACCGATGCCTGCGGCATCGCAAAGCGATCCACGACCGCGCGCGTGAGCGCTTCGAGGCCCCGGGGCCCGGCCACGCGGGCGCCCACGATCACGACGTCATAGAGCTCGTGCTGACCCACGGCGCGCGCCCAGAGTACCCGCGCGCTTGGTTTTTTTGTGGCGATCGGAGCCCAGCGTATGCTGCGGCCGCCCATGACCGCCCGCGCCGATCGTCGCCCCGAGCTCCAGGGTCGCCAGGCCCTGCGACGCGATGACACGGCCGGATGCGCCCGTGGACAGAGTGTCGAGCCCACGCGATCCCGTCCGCGCGCAACCACCCCGATGCCGCAGCCACGGCCGCGGGCACGCGGCTTGCTGCGCGCAGCGGCGATGGCTCGCCGCGTCCCGCTGCGTCTGGCGCTGTCGACCGCGTTGGCCGCGGCCGCGTTCGCGCTGCCCGCGACCGCGCTCGCGTCGCCCGCGGTCGACGGCACCCGCAACCTCGCGCTGGGCAACAACTCGCGTGCGTCGTCGTACGGCAGCAACGCCCTGCTCGCGAACCCCTCGAACATGACGTTCTCGGGCGTGTTCGCGATCGAGCCGATGTACCAGCTCAACATCCGCTCGCGCACCAGCGGCCTGGGCGTGGTCGTGATGGACTCGCTCAACAACTCGCGCGTGTCGCTGGGCCTGGGCTACCTGTTCATGCGCGGCACGCCCACGGTCACGTTCACCGACGAGGAGACCGGCGAGGACCGTGACTTCGAGCTGTCGCGCTTCGGCCACGAGGCCTTCGCCGCGGTCAGCGTCGCGATCGTGAAGCGCTGGCTGTCGTTCGGCATCAAGCCCAAGTACCAGTACGCGAGCCTGCGCTACCGCGACTCCACCGGAGCCGCGCGCAACGCCTCGCACAAGCTCAGCGCGTTCGGGCTCGATCTGAGCATGACCGCCAACCTCGCCGGCTGGGCCGCGGTCTCGGTGGTGGCGACCAACATCACCGGCTTCTCCAAGCCCGCGTTCACCGACGACAGCGACGTGAGCCTGGTCGACGTCGGCGCGACCGCAGGCACGATCCGCTACAAGTCGCTGTCGGAGCTCGCCGAGTACCCACTGGGCGTCGCGTGGGGCGTGTCGGTGTTCCCGCTGCACAAGATCGACTTCTCGATCAACGCCGACGGCTACTACGACTTCTCGACCTTCAAGTTCGAGAAGGCCACGCGCAACGTCTACGGTGGCAGCGCGGAGTTCGTGGCCGGCCCGGTGCCGCTGCGCTTCGGCACCACCTACGACAGTCGCGGTCGCGGCAAGGCCGACGATCGCGTGTTCGTCTCCGGTGGCATCGCCTACGTGAGGCAAGCGCCGCTGGGCAGCGTCGGCGTCGACATCGGCTTCGGTTTCTCGCAGCAGGTGAAGGGCCCGCTCAAGGAGACCATCTTGGGCTTGAACCTAGGCCTGCGGCTCAACCCTGACCTGTGAGTGGCCCCGGCCGCGCGCAAGGCCGCCCGCGCGACGATCCTCGTGCTGCGGTCGCGGAACCTGGCAGCGCTGCAGTAGTCTAGCCGACCGTGGGCGCCCCCCTCGCCGGCAGCCGCGACGCCCGCGACGCGGAGGCAGCGTCACGCGTCGACGACGCGGACGCGCCCGAGGCCGAGCGCGTCGACGAGCCCGTGGCCGCGGCCCCGACCGCGGCCGAGCTCGACGAGTCCGCGGCGCTCGACGCCCAGGATCTGCGCGACCGTCGGCTGATCCGCCGCGCCCGCAACGGCGACGTGCGAGCGTTCGAAGAGCTGGTCCAGCACTACCAGCACCGCATCTTCGGCCTGGTGCTGCGCATGATCGGCAATCGCCAGGAGGCCGAGGATCTCGCGCAGGAGGTGTTCATCACCGTCCACCGCGCGCTCGCGAGCTACCGCGGCGAGGGCCGCTTCTACACGTGGCTGTATCGCATCGCGACCAACACGTGCAAGAACCGGATCAAGTACCTGCGCGGTCGCAACTTCCACCGCGCGGTGCCGGTCGAGGACACGCCCGAGGCCCAGGCGCCCGCGGCCGAGGGCGGACCCGCGGTCTCGCTGCAGAGCCACATCGCGGGACCCGAGGCGACCGTCGAGGCCAGCCGCCTCGAGGCCGCGATCGCAGCCGAGCTCGCGCAGCTCGAGCCCGAGCACCGCTTGCTCATCGTGCTGCGCGACGTGCAGGGCATGTCGTACGGCGACATCCTGCGGATCACCGGCCTGCAGGAAGGCACGCTCAAGTCGCGCCTGCACCGCGCCCGACTCGCGCTCAAGGACCGGCTCAAACCCTACATGCGCTGAATCGCCGAGAATTCCACCCTGCGAGGTGCGCCCGCCCCCCTGGCGCACTACCCTTTTCCGAGACGCCCCCGATGGCCAGCCCCAGCGACAACCAGGCCGAACGCATGACGGCCTATCTCGATGCCGAGCTCGACGCGGCCGAGACCGAGGCGTTCGAGCGCTGGCTCGACGACTCGCCGCAGGCGCGCACCGAGCTCGAGGATCTGCGTCGCGTCATGCAGCTGGTGGGCAAGCTCGGCGCGGTCGAGGCCCCGCCCGACTTCGCCGAGAAGGTCGCACGGAAGATCCGGCGTCGCGCGAGCTTCGACCGCGACAGCGGCCTGCTCGGGCTGATCACGCTGCCGTTCCAGGTGATCTGCATCATCGTGATCCTCACGATCGCTGCGCTCAACATGATGGCGCAGCTCGAGTCGCAACCGCAGGCGATCGAGCCCGAGCGCGTCGCGAACGAAGAGCCGGGCGCAGACTCGGCCGGGCCCAGCCCCGACGGTGGGCTCGAGCCCACGCAGGATCGCGCGCCGCTGCCCGTGGTGCCCTGATTCGCCCGCGACCCGCCGAGGTTGCGCCCACGACAAGCTCGGAGCGTCTGTGATACAACCGCGCCCGTAACATGGCGCGGGAAGTGACGATCGTCGACGCGGGTCTGGGCAACCTGGCAAGCGTGGAGCGCGCGCTCATCCAAGTCGGCGCCGCCGTTCGAGTTTCTGGCGATCCGGACAAGGTCGCGACGGCCCGCATGGTGGTCTTCCCGGGCCAGGGCGCCTTCGGTCCGGCCACCAGCGCCATCGTCGACGGGGCCCTGGGCGCCGCGCTGCGCATGGTGATCGACCGGGGCGATCCCTTCTTGGGGATCTGCCTGGGCATGCAGATGCTCTTCGATCGCAGCGAGGAGAACGCCGGCCACCCGGGCCTGGGCATCCTGCCGGGGTACTGCCGCCGCTTCCCGCTGGGCCTCGACGAGGACGCCGAGCCCAACGCCCGCCCGCCGCTGGTGCCGATCATGGCGGTCGAGCCCAAGATCGAAGGCGGCTCGAAGCGCGAGTCGATGGCGGCCTCGATCGCCGCGGCGCTCGAGGGCGATCAGGAAGCGGCCGCGGCCGCCACGACCCACCTCACCAGCGACGGCGACGAGCCGCCGCGCAGCGACGACGGCAACGGCGAGCCCGGCAGCGACGCGGCCGGCACCGACGCGCCGCCGCCCGCCGAGGGCGAGGCTGCACCCGCGCCCGCGCCCGTGGCCCCGCCGCCACCGGTCGCGCCGGTCGCCGTCGTGGCGCCCCCGCCGGTGGTGCACACGATCCCCGCGGTCGCGCGCGACAACCCCGACGCGCCGCTGCGCCGCCTGGTGAAGGTGCCCCACGTCGGCTGGAACGCGGTCGAGCCCACCGGCGAGCACTACTACTTCGTGCACAGCTACTACGTCGAGCCCGAGCGTCCCGAGGACGTCATGTGGGTGACGAGCTACGGCGGCATCCGCTTCCCCGCGGCGGTGCGCTACCAGAACCTGCTGGGCTGCCAGTTCCACCCCGAGAAGAGCCAACGTGCGGGTCTCAAGTTCCTGCGCGCGTTCCTGCTCGGAGGCTGGGGTTGAAGATCATCCCCGCGATCGATCTGCTGCAGGGCCACGCCGTGCGTCTGGTCCAGGGCGATCGTTCGCAGGCGACGCGCTACGCCACCGCGCCCGAGGCGATGATCGATCGCTTCGTCGCCGCCGGCGTCACGCTGGTGCACCTGGTCGATCTCGACGGCGCGTTCGGTGAGGCGCCGCAGCGCGAGCTCGTCACGCGGCTGTGCGCCCGCGCCCACGCCGGCGGTGCGCAGGTCGAGCTCGGCGGCGGCCTGCGCGACGCGGACGCGGTCGAGCGAGCGCTGCAGACCGGCGCCGACGCAGTCGTGCTCGGCACGCTGGCGCTGCGACGACCCGAGCTCACCGCCTCGCTGTGCGCGCGACATCGCGGACGCATCGTCGTGGCCGCCGATGCGAAGGACGGCATGGTCGCGATCGACGGCTGGCGCGAGCCCTCGCGCAAGCCGGCGCTGCAGCTGGTGCGCGAGGCCCAGGCCTGGGGCGCGGCCGCGGTGCTGCACACCGACATCGGCCGCGACGGCATGCAGACCGGGCCCGCGGTGGCGGCCACCGCCGCGCTGCAGGCCGAGGTCGAGATCCCGATCTACGCCAGCGGTGGCGTGGGTTCGCTGGCGCACCTGCACGCGTGCAAGGACGCCGGCCTCGCCGGTGTGATCGTCGGCCGCGCGCTGTACGAGAACTCGTTTTCCATCGAAGAGGCGATGACGCGATGCTGAAGCGACGGATCATTCCCTGCCTCGACATCAAGAACGGCCGCGTGGTCAAGGGCGTGCACTTCGCGGGGCTGCGCGACGCCGGCGATCCGGTCGAGGCCGCGCGCGCCTACGACCTGCAGGGCGCGGACGAGATCTGCCTGCTCGACATCACCGCGACCACCGAAGGCCGCGAGACCTTCGTCGAGGTGGTGCGTCGCGTCTCGGCGCAGCTGTTCGTGCCCGTGACCGTCGGCGGCGGCGTGCGCCGCGACGAGGACGTGCGCAAGCTGCTGGGCGCCGGCGCGGACAAGGTCGCGATCAACTCCGCCGCGGTCGCCAACCCGCCGCTGGTGCGGCGCTTGGCCGAGCGCTACGGCTCGCAGGCCATCGTCGGTGCGGTGGACGTGCGTCGCCTGCCCGCGCGCCCCGGCGAGCGCGAGCCGCTGTACGAGGTCGTGATCCACGGCGGCACGCGTTCGACCGGCCTCGACGTGGTCAGCTGGTGCCGTCAGCTCGCCGATCTGGGCGCGGGCGAGATCCTGCTGACGTCGATGGATCGCGACGGCACCCGCGACGGCTACGACCTGTGGATCACCCGCGAGGTCGCGCGCGCCGTGCCGATCCCGGTGATCGCCTCGGGCGGCGTGGGCTCGCTCGAGCACCTGCGCGAGGGCCTCGCGACCGGCTGGGGCGAGGCCGACGCCGCGCTCGCGGCGTCGATCTTCCACTTCGGCCTCTACTCGATCGCGCAGGCCAAGCGCTACCTGCTCGACCACGACATCCCGGTGCGTCCGCCCGAGCCCGCCCACCCCGCGCTGGTGTGACCGTGGTCGACGCCGACGCGCTCGAGGGCCTGTGGCGCGAGGCCAAGCCCGATGCGGCCGGCCTCGTCACCGCCGTGGTGCAGCACGCCGACACCGGCGTGGTGCTGATGGTCGGCGCGATGAACCGCGAGTCGCTCGCGCGCACGCTCGCGAGCGGTCGCGTCACCTTCTTCAGCCGCAGTCGCCAGACGCTGTGGGAGAAGGGCGAGAGCTCCGGCCACACGCTGCACCTGGTCGACCTCCGCATCGACTGTGACGGCGACGCGCTGCTGGTGCGCGCGCATCCGGTCGGACCGACGTGCCACACCGGCGCGAGCAGCTGCTTCTTCCGCGCGGCCCACGGCGATGCGCTGCGCGCCGACGACGGCCCCGCCGCGGTGGCCGGCGCCGAGCTGGCCGCGCTGGCCCGCGTGTTCGCGGTCATCCTCGCGCGCAAGGCCGGCGTCGGCGCGACCGCGGCCGGCGGCCGCAGCTACGTGCGCGACCTGCTGGCCGGCGGGCCCGCGGCGATCGCCGCCAAGGTCCGCGAGGAGGCCGACGAGCTGGCGCGCGCGCTCGAGGGCGAGACCGACGATCGCGTCGCGGCCGAAGCCGCCGACCTGCTGTTCCATGCGTGGGTCGGGCTCGCGGCGCGCGAGCTCTCGCCGCGCGACGTCGCCGCGGTGCTCGCGGCGCGCTTCGGCACCAGCGGCCACGACGAGAAGGCGGCGCGGCGCGGCGAGCCCCCGCCGACGACGGGCTGACCCGACCTGATATGCTGCGCCCGGCCGTGGCCGAGCTGCAGCACAGCGTGGGGTTCTGGGTCGCGCTCGCGTATTTCGTCGCGGCGATCCCCACCGGCGTGGTGGTGGCGCGCGTGCGCGGGGTCGACCTGCGCGCCCACGGCTCGGGCAACATCGGCGCGACCAATGCCGGCCGCGTGCTCGGCACCAAGCTCGGGGTCTTGGTGCTGCTGCTCGACACGATCAAAGCCGCGACGCCGGTGTGGCTGGCGATGCGCGACGATGCGCTCGGCGACGGGCCTGCGGCCCAGGCGGGCCTGGCCGCGGTGGGCTTCGCCGCCGTCGTGGGCCACATCTTCCCGATCTACCTCGGCTTCCGCGGCGGCAAGGGGGTCGCGTGCGCCCTGGGCGTGTTCCTCGCGCTCGATCCCGCCGTCGCGCTGGCGGCGGTGGTGCTCTACGGCCAGACCGTGTGGCTGACGCGCGTCTCGGCCATGGGCTCGCTGACCGCGGTCACGGCCATCACGCTGTCGCTGTGGATCGCCGACCGGCCCGGCCCGCACCAACTGCTCGCGCTCGCGACCGCGACCATCATCTGGATCCGGCACGTCAGCAACATCCGCGGTCTGCTCGCCGAGGCGCGCGAGCGCAAGCGCGCGAAGGCCGGCCGCGGCGAGGCCGATTGACGCACGCGCCTGCGGCGTGACGCTACACCGGCGGCGCCGGCGGTGAGCCGGACGACATCGCGAGACCGACGGCGCGCCCTGGCCGCACGCGCCGCGTCGCGACAGGCTCGCAGGACCGAGCGAACGATGCATCGCGCACGGCAAGGCCTTGGCGCGTGCAACCAGCCGGCGGTACGCTTCGTCGTCGACTGGTGTTGCCTCGTCCGCACACGCTCTACGTCGGAGGCCTGCCGCCGGAGATGGACTCGGTGGGGCTGGCCTCGCTGTTCCGCGACTACGGTGAGCTCGCGGCCGCGCGGGTGATCATGCGCCCCTCGACCAACCTGTGCCGCGGCTTCGGCTACGTCTCGTTCGTCACCGCGGCGGCTGCGGAGCTGGCCCGGCGGGCGCTCGATGGTCGCGAGCTCTCGGGCTCGCGGCTGCGCGTCGCCCCGGCCACGTGATTGCGGAGCCGCGCCGCAGCGTGGCCTCGCAGAACCTTGCGCAGCGGCTGCACTCGGCGGTGCAGCGCCGGTGACACGGACCCTCGCACGCGCCGTCGCAGCCACCGACGCAGGCCTCGGTGCAGTCGGCGACGCACTCGCTGCAGTGGACCGCACACGGATCGGGCTCGGGCCGCGGCCGTGCGAGCAGACCCAGCAACACCAACGATGCCGTACCCACGCGCAGCATCGCGTCACGCCGCGAAGATGCGCCGCTGCACCTCGAAGCGCGACGAGGCCCCGAGCTTGCGACGCAGGTTGATGGTGTGCATCTTGACCGTGCTCTTCGAGATGCACAGCGCGCGCGCGATGTCCTGGTAGCGGTAGCCCTGGGCGATGTAGCGCAGCACCGAGCACTCCCGCCCCGACAGGCCGCTGGCGCGCGCGAGCGCCTGCACGTGGGCGTCGACGCGGTCGCGGACCTCCGGCTGCGCGAGCGTCTCGGGACGCGCCTCGGTGCGCAGTCGCAGCGTGCGCTCGCACTGCGCTCGCAGCTGCCGCGTGGCCGCGGCGACGCGTACCACTGCGGCGACCAGCGCCGCGGCGTCGCCATCACCCGGCAACAGCTCGAGCGGCCCGGTGCGCAACGTGACCCGCGGCACCTCGTCGCCCGGCGGCGTGCCCACCAGCGCGTGCAGGCACGGGCGCCGGCAGTGGTGCAGCGCGCCCGCGAGCCCGATGCGCACCGCAGCGCGCAGACCCGCGTCGAGCAGCGCCGCGTCGAAGGGCCGCTCGCGCAGCGCGATCGCATCGTGGGCCGCGGTGCCGGTGCGGCACACCACCACCTCCGCGCCCGCGCCCGCGATCGCAGCCGCCATCCGCACCGACGCCGCCGCGTCGATCACCACCACCAGCACGCGCGCGTCCTGCAACGGACGCGCGAGGGTGTCCTCCGACATGGACCCGACCTCCGAGCCCGCGCGATCGCGGGGCTCGAGCGCGCGGGTCGGCAGCGACCGCGTCGGCGTTGCACGGCGGCGACGCTCCGTCGATGCAGAGGATGCTCCGCTTCCGCTGCCGGTGGCCGGCAGCGCCGGCGAAAGGACGCCTCACGTCGCGGTCGCTTCGCGACCAGAGCCCCGTCGCTCAGCGCTGGACCAGCAGCGGCGCGTCGCGGCGCGGCGCGGGGCTGCCGTACAGCCGCGTGACCTCGGCTGCCATCTTGCCGCGCAACGCGAACGACAGCATGCGGTAGTCCGCGCGCAGCGACCACAGCGGGTACTTGAAGCTCGCGGGCTTGTTGCCCTCGATGAAGAAGTGCCCGACCCACGCGGGCCCGTAGCCGAACACCAGCGCGATGGGGATCATCCACCACCCGCCCAGGGTCGCGGCGTAGATCGCCGTGAGCGTGCCCAGCGAGGTGCCGAAGTAGTGCAGCGCGCGGCAGATCGGCACGCGGTGCTCACCGATGTAGAAGGGCCAGAACTCCTCGAAGCTCTCGATGCGGCGCGACATGGCGGTGCAGCCGCCGAGCATAGCCTGCCGCGCGTGCGCGCAAGAGCCCTCGCGTCAGCCCAGCCGCGCCGGGCCCGAACCCAGGGCGATGACCGCGTCGTCGTCGCGGCCGCGGCCGGTGCCCGCGGCGCGGGCGCGCAGCGGCCGGGGCCGCAGCGCCTGCCGTGG
>JAIBBS010000264.1 GCA_019694555.1 Nannocystaceae bacterium | reverse complement strand
CAGCCGCGCCTCGATCGCGGCCGCGCGCCGTGGCCGTCGCTCGGCGTCGGCGTCGAGCAGGCGCAGCACGAAGCCCTGCACGCCGTCGGGCAGCGTCTGCGCCACCGCGTCGGGCAGCGGCGGCGCGCCGCGGCTGGCCTGCTCCTCGAGCGCGCGGCGCAGGCCCAGGCCCGCGAACGGGTGGCGGCCCGCGAGCATGCGGTACAGCACCAGCCCCAAGACGTAGCGGTTGGCCGCGTGATCCCACGGCGCACCCGCGCTCTGCTCGGGCCCGGCCCAGCGGCTCAGCCGGCCGCTGCGCTCGGCCCCCGGCGGGGCGACCACGCCCAGCGCGCGCTCGATCGCCGTGTCGAGTCCGAGCACCGCGCGCGCGGGCGTCTGCACCAGCCACACTGCGTCCAGCGCGAGCGCGCCGGGGAAGGTATCGGTGGCCTCGCACCACGACAGCGCGGCCGCGATCGCGATCGCGATCGGTCCCGCCTGCGGCCACGGCAGCGGCGTGTCCTCGCCGAGCATCGCCGCCAGCGTGGTCGTGGCCTCGCGCTCGAACGCGATCGCCTCGGGCTCGACCGCGCGCTCGATCAGGCCGAACGCACCGCCGCCGACCAGCGCGCGCATCGCCGCGAGCGCGGCGTGCTCGTGCGCGGGGACGATGAAGCACTGGCGCAGGCCGCCACCGCGGCGCAGGCCCACGCCCACCGGCACCGCGGCGTCGTCGGTGGGCAGCTGGGGCGGAACCGTCACGGCTTGGTCGCGCTGGTCGGCGCGGCCGCGGGCGTGGCCGCACGGTTGCGCACGACGTAGGTGATCGCCGCGGCGGCGAGCGAGGTCGCGACGATCATCGCGATGGCCCACGCGGTCCCGATCGTGCGCGGCCCCGCGGCGCGCTCGACCAGGCCGATGGTGTCGGCGATGCGCGGCACGCTGTCGCGCGGACCGCCGCCGTCGCGCGGACGCGTCGCCCGCGGCCCGGTCACGCCGGGCACCTCGGTGCCGCCGGTGCGGCTGGGCCCGTCGTTGGCGGCCGGCATCGTCGGCCGCGGGCCACCGCCGTCGCTGCGGAAGTCGTCGAGCACCAGCAGCACCGCGGCGGCATCGGGCGGACGCGCGTCGGGGTGCTTCTCGAGCAGCTGGAACACCAGCCGCTCGATGCCGCGGGGCAGGCCCACGCGCGCCTCCTCGGGCAGCGGCGGCGGCGGCTGCGTGCACTGCAGGTTCAGCAGCTCGCGCGGCGAGGCCGACTCGAACGGTGGCTTGCCGGCCAGCATCTCGTACATGCACAGTCCCAGGCTGTAGAGATCGGATCGCGCGTCGATGCCGGCGGCGTCGATCTGCTCGGGGCTCATGTACTGCAGCGTGCCGACCGAGTGCGTCGTCGTCTTCGACAGCGCCTGCATGACCTTGGCGATGCCGAAGTCCATGACCTTGAGCTGGCCGTCGGGCAGCACGATCACGTTCTCGGGCTTGAGATCGCGGTGCACGATCGGCGGCTGCTGTCGGTGCGCCGCGCCCAGCGCCGCGGTGATCTGCGCCGCGATCGCGACCATCTCGGTCCACGGCAGCCGGCCGCGATGCGTCAGCACCTCGCGCAGCGTGTGGCCCGAGAGGAACTCGAGCGCCATCACCAGCTCGCCGTCGACCTCGCTGCACGACAGCGCGCGCACGATGTTGGGGTGGTCGAGGCTGGCGAGGATGGTCATCTCGTTGAGGAACAGCCGCCGGCCCTCCTCGGAGCGGGCCAGCTCGGGGCGCAGGACCTTGAGCGCGACGCGCCGCTTCGACAGCCGCTCCTCGGCCTCGTAGACCTTGCCCATGCCGCCCTCGCCCACGAGGCGGCGCACGAGATATTCGCCGATGCGGTCCATGGGGCCGGTGTCCTTGCTACGCACAGGATCGCAAAACGACCTGCGCCGCGGGTGCCCGCCGGACACCCGCACGGCCGCGGGGTTCCGGGCCGGCGCGAAGCCCCCGTCAGCCCAGCAGAAATCGCAGCGCGGCGGGGTCGGTCAGGTCGCGGACCGCGAGCGTGGCCCCGGCCGCCGCGAGCTCGTCGACGCCGTGGAAGCTGGTCGCGACCGCGAGGCTCTGCGCGCCGACGGCCGCGGCCGCGGCGACGTCCTTGGGCGTGTCGCCGATGACGACCACACGGCACGCCTGCCGCGACCGCCCCAGCGCCGCGGCGCCGCGCTCGGCCCCGATCGCGACCAGGGCCGCGCGATCCTCCGCGTCGGAGCCGTAGCCGCCGAACGCGAAGCGATCCCCCAGGCCCAGCGGCGCGAGCTTGAGCGCGGCGCCTCGCTCCAGGTTGCCGGTGCCCAGGCCCACGGCGAGCTCGGCACGACCCGCGAGCGCGTCGAGGCACGCGTGGACGCCGACGTGCGCGCGGAAGCGGGCGGCCTGCGCGATCGTCTGCGGCAACAGCTCGAGGTAGCGCGCCAGCACGGCCGCGATCGCGCGGTCGTCGTCGCTGGGATCGCGGCCGGCACCACGCAGGCCCGCGCGCACGATCGCCGGATCGGTCATGCCCGCGAACCGCAGCGCGCGCAGGGCGGTGCAGGCGTCGTCGCCGAACTCGGCCGCGAAGGCCAGCTCCATCGCGCGGCGGCCCGCACCGTCGCCGTCGAGCAACGTGCCGTCGATGTCGAACAGATGGATCGTCGCCGCCATCACCACGCGGCGGCCTTGCCACCGTCGCGCGTCACGTCGGCGACGGCGCGAAAGCCCTTGGTCGCGGGGTCGACCTCGATGATGTTCGCGTGCCCGATGCTGCCGCGCTTGCGCACCACGTGCCCGCGCGCGACCAGTCCGGCCTCGAGCTCGGGCGCGATGCGATCCTCGGCCCAGATGGTGTCGGGCAGCCACTGGTGATGGATCCGCGGCGACGCGACCGCGGCGTCGACGGTCATACCGTAATCGACGATCGCGCGCACGTGCTGCGACACCGTCGTGGTGATCGTGGGCCCACCGGGCGTGCCCAGCACCGCGCGCAGCTCACCGTCTTGCAGCAGGATCGTCGGCGTCATCGACGACAGCATGCGCTTGCCCGGTTGGATCGCGTTCTGCTCGCCCTGGACCAGCCCGAACGCGTTGGCGGTGCCGGGCTTGACCGCGAAGTCGTCCATCTCGTTGTTGAGCAGCACGCCGGTGCCCGGCACCACGAACAGCGAGCCGAAGCCGAGGTTGAGCGTGTACGTGTTCGAGACCGCGTTGCCGGCGTCGTCCACCACCGAGAAGTGGGTGGTCTGCTCCGACTCGCGCTTGCCCGCCGGCAGACCCGCGCCGATCGACGACGACGGCGTCGCGTGCAGCGGGTCGACGTCGGCCAGCCGCGTCTTGATGTACGAGACGTCGAGCAGCCGCGCCATCGGCAGCTCGACGAAGTCCGGATCGCCCAGCAGCAGGTTGCGATCGGCGTAGGTCCGCCGCGCGGACTCGACGTACAGGTGCACCTCGTCGACGCTGCGCCAGGGCTTGTCGTGCAGCGACAGCACCTCGGCGGCGGCCAGCAGCTGCCGCAGCACCACGCCGCCCGCCGACGGCGGCGGCATCGTGATCACGGTGTGGCCGCGGTAGTCGAACTGCAGCGGCTCGCGGGCGACCGCGCGGTACTCCGCGAGGTCGGCCGCGGTCCAGATCCCGCCGGCGGCCGCGACCTCGCGCGCGAGCGTCTGCGCCAGCGGGCCTTCGTAGAACGCCCGCGCACCGCCGTCGGCGATGGCCTGCAGCGTGGTCGCGAGCTCGGGCTGCAGCCAGCGCTGCCCCTCGGCCACCGACGCGCCGCCCTCGCCCTGGTAGTACTTCGCGGACGCCTCGAGCTTGCTCTCCTTCATCCCCGCGACCGCGCGCGCGAGATCCTCGGCATGCCAGCGGTCGACCACGTGACCGTCGCGCGCCAGCGCGATGGCGGGCTGCAGCAGGTCCTTCCACGGCAGCGTGCCGAACTGCTCGTGCGCCATCGCCAGCCCCGCGACGGTGCCCGGGATGCCGGCCGCCTTGGGCCCGCGCAGGCGCTCGTCGGTGGGGTTGCCCTTGGCGTCGAGGAACATGTCACGCGTGGCCTTGCCCGGCGCGCGCTCGCGGTAGTCGATCGCGGCGGTGCGACCGTCGGCCATGCGCAGCACCATGAAGCCGCCGCCGCCGAGGTTGCCCGCCGAGGGGTGCGTGACAGCGAGCGCGAAGCCGACCGCGACCGCAGCATCGACCGCGTTACCGCCCTTGCGCAGCACCGCGAGCCCGACGTCGGTGGCCGCTGCCTCTGCGCTGGTGACCGCGCCGTGGATCCCCACCGCGACCGCGGGGTCGCTGCCCGCGTCGGGCAGCGATCGCTTCGGCGGTGCCACGGTGGGTTGCGTGGGCGTGCCGTCGTCGGCGGGTGTCGTGGTCGCCGGGCAGCCGCTGCCGAGCACCGCCACCAGCGCCGCGACCACACCGCGCACGCGCCACGACGGCGTGCGGCACCCCTTGCGATCACGAGCTGCTGTGCGCGCCATGCTGCGCGGAAGCCTAACCCAGCGCTGCCGCGAGGCGAGTCGGCGGTCCTCGAGGGCGCCCTCGCCTGCCGCGGCGACCCCGCATCGGCCCGAGCGCGCCGCGGCCTCGGCAGCCCCCTCGCGCGGCCGCAAAAAACCGCGCGTCGAGGCTTGACAGCCGCCGTGGGCTTTTGCATCTTTCGCACCCACGCGCGAGCCTCGGTCGGGGATCGTCTAATGGTAGGACTGCGGATTCTGGTTCCGCCTATCAAGGTTCGAATCCTTGTCCCCGAACCATTCCTCCCAACCTCGCCAAGCCCAGCACGCACAACTCGGCCCCATCGTCCAGCGGTTAGGACGCAGGGTTCTCATCCCTGAAACCCGGGTTCGATCCCCGGTGGGGTCACCAGCGCAAGTCGGTCCCCGCGGTCCTCGCGACCGCGGGACCGGCGGCGCCGGGCCGAGACGACGTGCCGCAGCGTCATGACCACGCGCGGGTCGCACGACCGGTCGAGCGACCGCGTGCACGATGCGGCGCACGACGGGGGTGCGCCGCGCCGCAAAAAAGAACGGCCGCCTGGTCACCCAGCCGGCCGTTCGCGCACACGTCGAGGAGGATCGCGCAGGTTCGGGCCGCCCCACCCGCGACGTCTCGGTCGCGGGGGCGCGCGGGTCGACCAACGACCCCTGCCACGTCCATCACCTCAGACCGCGATCCGGTCCGGCTTTCCGTGCTCGAACATCACGTCGCGAAAATCGGTGGGAGCTTTCGTCATGGGGCCGCCGAGCCCCACAGTCGCATCACCACGGTGAGGGATGCACACCGAGTTTGACGGCGTCGCGCCCGCCTCGCTACCGTGTTGCAGCTCGATGCTGCGTCGCTCCCCCCTCGCCTGCGTGCTCGGCCTCGCCTCGTTGCTGTCGTCGGCGTGCAGCGGCAACCAGCAGGGCTACTACGACGCGTGCGACGAGCCCGCTGGACTCGCGCTCGGCTGCGACAGCCCGCCGCGCGACGAGTTCACCGCCTGGGACGCGTGTCGCAAGCTCGCCGGCTGCGGCGTGGTGTGGCCGCAGGTCGAAGGCGACGGCGACGACAACACGCAAGAGGCGAACTTCGAGCTGTGCGTCGCGCTGGTCGAAGACGGCCAGGATGCGCAAGGCGACGTGCTGCTCACGTGCATCCAAGAGACCGCGTGCCCCGATCTGGTCGCGACCGATCCCGACTCGACGATGATGGACATGCCCAACCCTGCCGAGGCCGCGATCGAAGGCGTCATCGGCTACTGCGGAAGGCTCGATCCCGGATGAGCGTGCGCGCTCGCGTGTCGTCGCGCTGGCTCACCGTGGGCCTGGTCGCGTGGTTGTCGAGCGGCGGCGCCGCCGTGGCGGCGGGACCCGCCGAG
The DNA here is from genome assembly GCA_019694555.1 of Nannocystaceae bacterium. GTDB lineage: Bacteria > Myxococcota_A > Polyangia > Nannocystales > Nannocystaceae > Xiheibacterium. Next base: position 3,623 of record JAIBBS010000264.1, on the reverse strand, counting down.
GATGCCCCGAGCGACCTCGAGATCCTGCGCGCGCGCCCCACCGGCATGGAGGAGGACGAGTGGCGCAAGCGTCGGCGCGAGATCGCGGCCGAGCTCGGCGAGCGCCGCGATCGCGAGGCGGTCGAGCCGCTGATCGAGATCGTGCAGAGCGAGCGCTACGACGCGGTCTTGTCGATCGCGATCGAGAGCCTGGGCAAGATCGGCGACGCCCGTGCCGTCGCGCCGCTGCAGCAGGTCTACGCCGACCGCAGCATCGACAACTTCGTGCGCGAGGACGCGGCCGCGGCCCTCGCCGCGCTCGGGGCCAAGCCCCGCGACGACGCACGCCTGGCACCCGGCAGCCCCGGCAGCACCGGCGGCGGCGACGACGGGCTGCTGGGCGGGCCGCAGCTGGGCACCATGGGCGAGGCCAGCGTCGCGCCCGAGGAGCAGGCGGATCCGACGCGCGGCGACAAGCCGCTGCCGGCCAACCTGCGCGCGCGCGAGCGCGAGTTCGCGTTCGTGCTCGGCAGCCTCGATCTCGCCGTCGACACGCAGTCGCGACAGCAGCCGTTGCTCGCCGACGGAGGTGTCGGCGCGCGCGCGCGCTACCTCGACGAGCGCACGCGCTGGGGCTTCTCCGTGCGCGGCGAGCTCGGCAGCCGCGTGCGCAACGGCGACGCGACCAACCTCGCGGAGATGGGCAACGACACCGGCGATCTGCTCTACGTCGGCGAGTCGCTCGCGGGCGCGGGCGAGGCCCACGTCTACTTCGGACGCACCGACGTGCACGCGTTCGGCGAGCTGGCGGTGTCGCAGCGCCTCGCCCACGTCGGCGTCGAGAACTTCGGCGGCGGCCAGCAGAGCAACCTCTCGGACACGCGCTTCTCCATCGACCTCGTGCCCGCCGGCGGCCTGGGCTATGGCCGCTACCTCAACCGCGGCAGCGACCAGATGGTCGATGCGATCCTCGACGCCCTGCGCGCGGAGAACAACCTCGCGCGCGAGCCCGACGCCGACACCCGCCGCGCGCTGCGGGACGCGGTGTACCGCCGCTCGAACACCTTCTCGTCGTGGCCGCGCACCGCCGCGGTGTTGGGCGTGCTGCAGGCCAAGGGCCTGCTCGCCCGCCGCGCCGGCGCGCGCCTGGTGCATCGCATCCGCAGCGTGGTCGAGGATCCCTCGTACCTCGATCGTCCCCGCGGCGTCCGCATCCGCGCCGGCTTCCTCTACGACGCCGCACTCGCGCAGAAGGACCGCACGCGGCGCGGCGACGGCGTGGGCGCGCCGTTCCTGCAGCTCGATGCCGCGCTGCAGTTCGGGCTCGAGCGGCAGCTGCTGATCGACACGCGCTTTTGGTACGACGTGATCGCGCGGCGCGGGTTCACCACCGACACCGGCGCGACCTACACCCGCTTCTTGCACACCAAGTTCCACGACTACGCCGGGCAGTGGTTCACCGGCCTGCGCGGCGGCGTGAGCGGCCGCGAGTACGGCGATCTCCCCGACGGCGTCGACGAGCCGCACATCGGCTACCGCGCCACGGCACGCGCCGGCTATGCCTATGGCTTCCGCCGCGGCTCGCAGGTCTCGCTGGTGGGCGAGACCGGCGTCGACTCGGGCGCATACGTGCTGGGCCTCGCGATCGGGCTGCAGATCGGCATCGCACGCGGCTCGGTGTGGAACCCGACCTCGTCGACCGTGGCGCCGACCACGACCCGTACCAAGCGCTGACGCGGCCGTCGCAGCGCTGCTATGCTTTCGCGCCGCCCGTGGCCACCTTGCTGCACTCGCGCGACGAGACCATCACCGCGACCGACGTGGGCCTGCCGCCAGGCACGCCGCTGCCGTGGACGTTGCTGCCGGCCCAGCGGCCCTCGCCGCTGGTGATCAGCTTCCCGCACGTGGGCCTGCAGTGGCCGCGCGAGGTCGAGCCGTACCCGAGCGCCGACTTCGCCCGCAACGCGGACTTCGAGGTCGACCACCTCTACGACGACGCGGCGCGACTGGGCGCGGTCGGGGTGCGCGCGGTGTACTCGCGGCTGCTCGTGGATCTCAACCGCGCCGCCGACGACATCTCGCCGGCGATCGTGCCCGATCACCCCGCCCCACGACCGCGCCGTCGCCCGGGACTGCCCAGCGCCGCCGACGATGCGCTCGAGCTCGATCCGCACCGCCCCGGGCGTGGTGTGGTGTGGACCCACGCGATCGGAGACGTGCGACTGCGCACCGGACCGCTGCCGTACCGCGAGCTCGCCGATCGCATCGACCGCTTCCACGAGCCCTACTGCCGTGCGCTCGAGTTGCTGCTGCAGCGACGGCGCGAGCGCTTCGGCTACGCGATCCTGCTCGACGCCCACAGCATGCCGGGCTGCGTCGGTGTGGACCTCGTGCTGGGCACGCTCGCGGGCGCCTCGTGTGCGCCGCAGCTCGAGCGTTTGGCGCTGCGCGCGCTCGGTGATCGGGCCGGCGCGCCCAGGCTGCGGGTGCGTCTGAACGACCCGTACCTCGGTGGCGAGCTCGTGCGGCGCTTCGGCAGACCCGCCGAAGGACTCCACGCGTTCCAGCTCGAGGTGAGCCGGTCGCTCTACATGGACGAGCGCACCTTGGCGTTGTGGTCGCCTGCGCGCAGCGAGATCGGCCCGGCCTCCGGCCCTGCGCGCACGACCACCGCACCGGCGGCTCTGCACGAACCGCGGCACGACGCCGGACCCGAACCCGGACCCGAACCCGGACCCAAACCCGGCCATCCCACGGGCCACGACCCCGGCTTCGGCAGGCCCGCGCCCGGCCAGCGTCCCGGCGGTCCCCGGCCCACACCGCGAGCGCACCCCCAAGGCGCCCACGCGCGCACCCACCCGCGAAACCAGCCGCCGCAAGACCCGGGACCGACCCCGCGGCAGAAAGCTGATTTCGCGGAGCTGCGCCAGCGTGTATCATGCCTCGTTCGGGTGCTCAGCGACGCCGCCGCAGTCCACGCTGCGATCGGAGCGCGCACACCTTCCTTGTTTTTCTCGGGCACCTTCTCCGACGCCGCGCGTGCAACCCACGCGAGTTCTCACTCCAAGCTCCGCGCGCGGTCGTGAATCCGCCCACTCCCTTGTCCCATTCACTGCCCAACGGCTAGAATCCCCGCGCACGCCGGGAGCAAAGGACGAACGTCCGTGAACCAAGCCAGACGAGACGCCGACGCATTCGACGACCTGCTCGGCCAACTCGTGGACGAGTTGGCGATGACGCCGACGATGCCGGAGCCGGAGCCGGAGCCGGAGCACGTCGCGATCCCGGGCGGCACGACCATCGGCCCGATGCCGATGGCCCCGCCCGACGCCGGGCACATGCACGGCGGCTACGATGCGACCGCGGCCGCCCCGAAGTCGGGCAGCGGCCTGGGCATCGGGCTGGGCATCGGTGGTGGCATCGTGATCCTCGGCGCGGTCGTGGCCGGGATGATCCTGCTGCGCCCCAGCGACAACCCGCCGGCGCAGCCCGCCGTGGCCGCGGCCGAGACCAAGGCCGAGGCCAAGGCGCCCACGCCGACCCCGCCGCCGCCGGCACCCGGTGCGACCCCGGCCGCGCCCGCTGGTCCCGCGCCCGCGCCCGGCGCGGCCGTCGGTACACCCGCCGCCCCGGGCACGCCCGCA
>JAIBBS010000056.1 GCA_019694555.1 Nannocystaceae bacterium | reverse complement strand
GTCGGCGGCCTGCGGCCCGGCGGCCTGCCGTGCGAGCTTGCGCTGCAGCCGGGCGATGCGTCGCGGGCACGGCGGCGCTTGTCGCTGCGCCCACTGCAGCGCGAGGTCGGGCCGCGCGAGCCGGTGCTCGCAGTCCTTCGCCAGCGCCGCGATCGCGGCGTCGTGATCGGGCGCGAGAGCGACGACCGCGTGCAGCAGCGACGCCGCACTGTCTGCCTGACCCGCGCGCCGCTGCAGCGATGCGAGCAGCACCGCGGCGTCGAGCCGCGCCGCCATGCCGACGCGCAGCGGCCAGCGCTGCAGCGCCGCATGCAGCAGCGCCGCCGCGGCATCGTGCCGACGCTGGGCGATGCGCACGCGCGCGGCCGCCAGCGCGCTGTCGAGATCCGGCGGCGCAGCCAAGCGCGAGGCCAGCACGATGGCCAGCGACGCGAGCCCCAGCAGGTCGTCCTCGTTGTGCCGACGCGCCGCCGCCACCGCGGCACGGCTGCTCGCGCTGCGGTCGCCCCCGAGCCACGCGCGGCCGCACCGCGCGACCGCCTCGCCGCTGGGATCGTCGCGACGCGACAGCCCCAGCACGCGCCGCTCGAGCGTGGCCAGCCGCACGTCGGGCACGGCGTGGCGCAGCAGTGCGCGCGCGCGCGGCAGCAGCTCGAGGCGCGCGTGCGCGATGCGGGCCGTGAGATCGTCGCTGGCGAGCCCGAGCCGGCGCAGCCGCACGCGCACCAGCACGAGGTCGAAGCTGCCGCCGTTGAACGTGACCAACGCGCCGGTCGCCTCGCGCGTCAGCGTCGCGAGCACCTCGAGCCACATCGCGCGCTCGCCCGCGGGATCGTCGAGCTGGTACTGCCGCACGTGCACGCGCCCGTCGCGGGGCCACGCGAGCCCGACCAGGAACGGCACCGCGTCGTGACCGAGCCCGGTGGTCTCCACATCGAGCAGGCACGGCGGCTGCGCGACGTCGACGCGGCCCAGCTGCGCCAAGGCCTCGCGCAGATCCGTCGCCGCCGGTGTGCGCCCCGCCTCGTCGCGCGGCGGCGCCTCGTACACCGCGTGGCGCAGCTGCGCCGATTCCGTCGCAGCGGCCGGCAGCCGCGCGCACGCGCCAGGCGGCAGCGCGGCCAGCCGCCGCGCCAGGCTCATGCCGGCACCGTCGCCGCCGCGGCCGCGAGTGCGCCCAGCAGCGAGAGCACCGCGGGACGCGAGGCCGGCTGCTCTCGATCCGCGACCTGCGGGCCCAGACAGCTGGGACAGCCGTGGGCACAGGCGCAGCCGCGCACCGCTGCGAGCGCGCGCTCGAACAACGCCGGTCCGAGCGCGAACGCAGTCGACGACAGTCCCGCGCCACCGGGGATCCAGTCGAACAGCACCACGTAGGGCCGCGCCGCCGCCGAGAGCTGCGTCAGCGCGTCCGCGGCCGCCATGTCGCCGGGCACGCCGCCGAAGCTCGCCGGGTGCCCGGCCGTGATCGCGTGGCCCAGATCTGCCGGATCGCACATCAGCAGCAGCGCCGCGCAGTGATGGATCGCGTGCGCCGCGGCCAGCGTCGCGGCGGCACGCACCGGCCCCTCGAGCTGGGCCGCGGCCGCGCGCGGCACCGGCCAGTACGCCGCGCGCGTGTGCAGCTCGAGATCCGGCAGCGAGATGGGACCGAAGCCGATGTTCTCGTGGCTGCGAAAGCGCAGCTTCTTGAAGCCCGGCACCGTGCGCACCACGTGGGCCTCGCCGATGCCCCCGCGATCGGAGGCAGGGTCGACCTCGATCTCGTCGTCGATCAGGCGCACCCGCAGCTTGGGGATCGCCTCGGTGTAGTAGTCCGCCGCGACCGCGCGCACGGTGGCCTTGCGCCCGTCCCAGTCGAGCGCGCGGACCTCGTAGGTGCGCCCCTCGATGGGATAGATCGCGCCGGGGTGCAGGTACAGCGGCGCGTCGTCGAACGCGACCTCGGCCAGCACGTCGCCCTGCTCGTCGACGACGGCGAAGTTCTCGTCGATGGGACCGCGCAGATCGACCTGGTCCGCCGCGCTGTCGGCCCCCAGCGAGAGGTAGACCGGCACATCGGTGGCCTGCCGCAGCAGCACCCCGCGCGCCGCGAGATATTGCGCGCCCTCGCGCAGCGCCTCGGGCGGCAGCAGTCCCCACGACTCGTCCTCGCGCAGCGGCAGCTCCTGGGCCGCGCAGCGCAGGTGCGGCAGCCAGACCTCGGGGTTGTCGGGGTCGACGACCGCGTGCTCCGCCGGTCGCTCGAACACGAACGCAGGGTCGGCCGCGATGAACTGATCCGTGGGCATCGACGACAGCACCATCACGCCCAGCGCCGGCCGCCCCCGTCGCCCTGCGCGACCCAGCCGCTGCAACGTGGACGCGCGCGAGCCCGGGTAGCCCGAGAGCACCACCGCATCGACGCCGCCGATGTCGATGCCGAGCTCGAGCGCGTTGGTGGTGGCCACCGTGCGCGCCTGGCCCGAGCGCAGCGCGTGCTCGACCTCGCGGCGCCGCTCCGGGAGGTAGCCGCCGCGGTAGCCGCGGACCGACTGCTCCGCGCGTGCGCCCGGCAGCGGCCCCTGCTCCTGGCGCTCGTCCTCCTGCAGGTAGCGCGTGAGCAGCTCCACGCCCTTGCGCGTGCGACAAAAGACCAGGCTCTGCACGCCGGCGCGGCGGATCTCGCTGGCGATGACGCGCGTGACCTTGATGTAGTCCCGCCGCACGCCCACGACCGGGTCGACGACCTTGGGGTTGAACACCAGCACCGTGCGCGCGCCGCTGGGCGCCCGATCCTTGTCCACGCACACGAAGCCCTCGCGCCCGCACAGCCGCTGCGCCAGCTCGACCGGGTTCGCGATGGTCGCCGACGCGGCCAGGCACTGCGGCCGGCTGCCGTAGTGCGCGCACAGCCGCAGCAGCCGCACGAGCACGTTGCCGACGTGGGCCCCGAACACGCCGCGGTAGGTGTGCAGCTCGTCGAGCACGATGTAGCGCAGCCCCGCGAGGAACCGCGCCCAGCCCTCGTGGGCCGGCAGCACGCCGCGGTGCAGCATGTCCGGGTTGGTCGCGACGATCGCCGCGCGGCTGCGGGCGGCGCGACGCTCGTCCGGCGGCGTGTCGCCGTCGAACGGGGCCACGCCGACGTGCGCGGGCGGTGGCAGCGCCCGCACGAGCTGGCGCAGCGACTCGCACTGGTCGCGCGCGAGCGCCTTGGTCGGGAACAGCAGCAACGCGCGCGCGTCCGGGTCCGTCAGCGCGGCGTGCAGGATCGGCACCTGGAAGCACAGCGACTTGCCCGAGGCGGTGCTGGTCGCCACGACCACGTCGCGTCCCGCCATCGCCGCTGCGATCGCGGTGGCCTGGTGCTCGAACGGCATCGCGACGCCGCGGCGCGCGAGCGCCTCGATCAGCCGCGCATCCACGGCGACCGGCGCCGTGGGCCACGTGCCCATCACGCCGGGTCGCGCCGCGGTGCGGTGCTCCGCGACCAGCTCGACCTCGTGGTGCGCCCGCAATCGCTCGACGGTCGCGTCGAGCACGGATGCGAGATCTCCGGGGGATCGCTCCGGATCTCCGACACGATCCGCGCTGCGATCACCGGTTGTGGAAACGTCAGCTTCTCCCGCGCCGGATCGAGCAGAAGTACCGTTGCCTGCCCTTTGAAGAAGGATCCGGGCGCGGGAGAAGCCTGACTGGTCCTCTAGCATCGAATGGATCGTCGCGCTCGAACTGAACGGACGAGACCATGTATCATCCGTTCAGTGCCGCGTCAAGTTCGAGACGTGGAGGGGGTCGATCATCGTTCGGCGATCGACGGATCCGAGCTCGACGCGGGGTCGATCGGAGCGCGGCCGGGGCCCCGCCGCGGGTGCGTGCGCGGCGCGGGCTTGCAGGCCGCCCGACGAGCCCCGGGACGAGATCTCGCCGCGCTCCGCCGGCACCCGGACCCGGGCCGAAGGGGTCGGCGTCAGAGGCTGCGGCGCAGTCGCACGAGGTGGGCGCGCCACTGCACGAAGTCGTCCGGAAGCGGTGCCTGCAGCGAGATCTCGCGCTCTTCGGTGGGGTGCACGAAGCCGAGCTCTGCGGCATGCAGCATCGGCCGCAGCGTCACGCCCGGCGGCGCGCGCAGGCCTGCGCCCGCGGGCCGTCCCCAGTGCGGCGCGGCCTGGACCCCCGCGCGCACGTAGACCGGCTCGCCCAGCAGCGGATGTCCGCTCTCGGCGAGGTGGATGCGGATCTGATGCGTGCGCCCGGTCTGCAGCGTGCAGCTCACCCAACTCACCGCGCGCGCGACCGCGGGCGAGGGCGCCGCGGTGAAGGCCTCGTCGGCGAGCGCGAGCACCTCGTCGACGCGCACGAACGTGACCGCGTTGCGGGCCTGCGCCGGCGGCTTGCCGCGCCCGTGCCACGAGCCGCGCATGCCATCGCCGCGATCGGGCACCAGCAGGCTCTCGCGCGTGCCACCGCGCACCGACCCCAGCGCGATGCCGACGTAGCGCCGGTGCAGATCGTGGCGACGGAACTGCATCGCGAGCGCGCGCTCGGCCTCGCGGGTCCGCGCGAAGACCAGCAACCCGGTGGTGTCGGCGTCGATGCGGTGGACCACGCGCAGCGGCGGCAGCGAGCGCCGGGCCTGCTGCCGCAGCAGCAGCGACAGCCGCTGCACCAGCGAGTCGTGCTCGTCCTCGTCGAAGGGCACGCTCGAGATTCCCGCGGGCTTGTCGACGACCACGATCGCGTCGTCGAGGTACACGATGCGCTCGGGCGCGAGCGCGCCGGGCTGCTCGCTGCGCGGCTGCGCCTTGGCCGTGGGGCGCACGCGCAGCCGCTGACCGCGACGCACGCGCTGCGCCGGATCGTCGGCGCGCACGTCGTCGAGCCACACACGACCGCTGCGGCACAGCTCGCGCGCGCGGCTCCACGGCACCGCCAGCGCCTCGCGCACCAGCGCGCTCACCGTCGGCCCGTCCTGCTCGACGATGCGCTCGACGTCGGCCTCGCTCACGCGGCCCCCGGCACCAGCACGAGCTTGCCGATGGTCGCGCCCGACTCGAGCAAGCGATGCGCCGCGGCCACCTCGGTCAGCGGCACCGGCGTGATCGGCGGGGGTCGCAGCGCACCGTCCTCGAACCACTGCTGCAGCTGCGCCATCGAGTCGCGCAGCAGCTGGGTGTGATCGAACAGGTAGCTGAGGTTGAAGCCCATCACGCTGCGGTTGCGGTTGGTCAGCTCGAACGGCGAGAACCGCGGCGTGCGCAGGAAGTGCCACGCCAGCCGCAGCCAGCTCAGGCGCTGCCCCGCGCGCGGCAGCATCGACGCGAAGCCGTAGACCACGAGCTTGCCCATCGGCGCCAGCGCGCGGTAGCTGCCGCGCAGGGTCGCGATGCCGTTGGCGTCGAGCACCACGTCGTAGCCCGCGGGCGCGTGGCTGGCAGCGGTCGACCACAGCGGCTCGCGCGAGCGATCGATCACCACGTCGGCGCCCAGCGCCCGCGCGTGATCGACCTTGTGCGGCGAGCCGACCACCGCGACCACGCGACAGCCGCGGATGCGTGCGATCTGGACCAGGGCCCCGCCCACGCCGCCGGCCGCGGAGTGCACCAGCACGGTCGCGCCCGGACGCGGCTGCGCCAGCTCGCACAGCGCGTGGTAGGCCGTCAGGTACACCGCCGGCACCGCCGCGGCCTGCTGCAGCGACAGTCCCCGCGGCACCGCGAACACCTGCCGCCGCGGCACCACCAGATCCGAGGTGTAGCCACCGAAGCGCGTCACCGCGATCACGGCGTCACCGACCGCGACGTCGCGCACCTCGCTGCCGACGCGCGCGACGAGGCCGGCGACCTCGAAGCCGGGCGTGATCGGCCAGCCGACGTAGTCCTTGGCCGACTGGTACAGGCCCATGCGCACCACGCAGTCGGCGTAGTTCACCCCCGCCGCCGCGACGCTGACGTGCACGTCCTGGGGGCCGACCGGTGCAACCGGGTGCTGCTCGAGCACGAGGCGCTCGTAGCCGCCCTTGCGGTGGATCACGACCGTGGCCATGGCTGCGGGCGGCAGCGTAGCGGAAAAGCCCGCGTGCGGTGCGGCTTGCCGCGTCGCGACCTCGCGTGGCACCGTGCCGCGAGCAGGAGCGCAACCGAGGGTGGCCGACGCGCACGACGACGCGAGCTCGGGCGACGCAGACGCGGCGCTCGCCGACGTGCGCGTGCTCGAGCTGGGCCAGCTGCTCGCGGGCCCCTACGCCGGCGCGCTGCTGGCGGGCTTCGGCGCCGAGGTCATCAAGGTCGAGCCACCGGGCGAGGGCGATCCGTTGCGACGGTGGCGCAAGCTCGACGGCGGCACCTCGCTGTGGTGGCGATCGCTGGCCCGCAACAAGCGCTCGGTCACCGCGGATCTGCGCCAGCCCGAGGGCCGCGCGCTGGTGCGGCGGTTGATCGCGCGCGGCGTCGACGTGGTGATCGAGAACTTCCGCCCCGGTCGGCTGGAGCAGTGGGGCCTGGGTCCCGCCGATCTGTGGGCGATCGATCCCCGCATCGTGATCGTGCGGATCTCCGGCTACGGCCAGGACGGACCCATGGCGCAGGCGCCGGGCTTCGCCAACGTCGCGGAGGCCTTCGGCGGGCTGCGCTACACCACCGGCGAGCCCGATCGACCGCCGGTGCGCGGCGGCATCAGCCTCGGCGACACGCTCACGGGCTTGTACGCGGCGCTCGGTGCCATGATCGCGCTGCACGAGCGCGCGCGATCGGGCCGCGGCCAGGTCATCGACTGCGCGCTGTACGAGTCGGTGTTCTCGGTGATGGAGAGCCTGGTGCCCGAGTACGATCGCCTGGGCTTCGTGCGCGAGCGCAGCGGCTCGGCGCTGCCGGGCATCGTGCCCAGCAACACCTACCGCTGCGCCGACGGCTGGCTCGTGCTGGGCGCCAACAACGACAGCCTGTTCGCGCGGCTCATGCATGCGATCGGCCGCGTCGAGTTGGCCGAGGATCCCGCGCTGGCCCACAACGACGGCCGCGTCGCGCAGACCCAGCGCATCGACGACGCGATCGCGGCGTGGGCCGCGACGCAACCGCTGGCGGCCGCGCTGGCGAGCCTCGCGGCCGCCGAGGTCCCCAGCGGTCCCATCTACAGCATCGCCGACATCTTCGCCGATCCGCACTACGCGGCGCGCGGCATGCTCGAGTCGATCGAGCTGCCCGACGGCTCGCGCCTGCGCGTGCCCCGGGTCACGCCGCTGCTGTCGCGCACGCCCGCGCGCACGCACCACGCCGGCCCCGAGCTCGGCGCCGACAACGACGCGATCTGGGGCGCGCTGGGCATCGACGCCGACGAGCGCGCGGCGCTGCGTCGGCGCGGGATCCTGTAGCGGCGACGCCGCGCGCCCGCGAATGCAGTACAGTGCTCGGACGTGCTCGCGCCGCTCGCCCGCGTCCGTCGTCACGCCGCGCTCGCGCTGGTCGTCGCGGCCGCGTGCGATGCCGGCGATGGCGACGCCGCCGACGACGATGCGTGGGCGGGCGTGCCGATGACGGCGTACTGCGAGCCGGCGGCGCAGTGGGAGCCGGCGTGGACCGAGCTCGAGGAGCAGGTGCTCACGCTGGTGAACCAGGCGCGGGCGCAGGGCGCCGACTGCCACACCGCGGGGATGTTCCCCGCGACCGAGCCGCTGCGCATGGACCCGGCGCTGCGCTGCGCCGCGCGGGTGCACAGCGCCGACATGGCCGCGCGCGACTTCTTCGAGCACGACAACCCCTCGGGCGAGTCGCCGTTCGACCGCATGGACCTCGCCGGCTACGGTGATCGCTCGACCGCGGGCGAGAACATCGCCGCGGGTTCGCCCGACGCCACGGGCACGATGGCGCAGTGGCTGGGCAGCGACGGTCACTGCTCCAACATCATGAACCCGAGCTTCCGCGACATCGGCGTGGGCTATCATCCTGGTGGCGAGCATGGCCACCTGTGGACGCAGACCTTCGCGGCGCCGTGAGCTCGCCGCGCTCGCGTGCGCGCTGGTGTGCGCGTGCGACCCGGACGCGGCGACGCCGGTCGATCGCGCGGCGGTGCCCGACGTCGAGGCCTGCGACGGCGTGCGGCAGTGGCCGCGCGCCGCCAGCGAGCAGGCCGCGGCGCTGCTGCAGGCGGTCGACGACGCGCGCGCGCAGCCGCAGCGCTGCGGTGCGCTCGGGGCCTTTCCCGCCGCGGCCGCGCTGGTGCCCGACGGCGCGCTGACCTGCGCCGCGCGGGTGCAGGCACGATTTCTCGCCGACGGTGCGCCGCTGGGCCACGCCGGCATCGACGACGACGCGCCCGACGACCGCGTCGCGGCCGCGGGCTACGACGCGTCGCTGTCGAGCGAGCTCGTGGCGCTGGGCGACGTCGCGCCGGACGCGATCGTGGACGCACTGTGGCAGGCCAGCGCGGCCCACTGCGCCGCGCTGCACGGCCCCGCGTGGGTCCACGCCGGCGCGGCGTTCGTCGCCGCGACACCGGACGACACCGGCGAGGACGACGACGAGCCCCGCGACGTGTTCGTGCTCGTGCTCGCGGCGCCGTGACGGCGGCCGCCCGCCTCGGCCGCCTCGGGAGCAAGGCCTGCGCGCAGCCTCGCACCGAGCCAGGCCCCGCGCTGTGATACGCTGCGCGCGGCTCGTCCGTGACGCCGTTGCGCACCGCCCTCGCCTGCTCGCTCGCGCTCGCGCTGCAGTCCGCGTGCGTGATCGACGAGCTCGAGGACGACGACGTCGGCGACGCCAGCTTCTGCGAGCCCGCGAGCCCGTGGCCGCGCGACTACGCCGAGCTCGAGGCCGACCTGCTCGACCGGCTCGCGACCCTGCGTCGTCAGGGCCGCAGCTGCGGCGAGGTGCGCCACAACCCGGTCGCCGCGCTGCGGCTGCAGCCGCAGCTGCACTGCGCCGCGCGCCTGCAGGCGACGTGGATCGCCGAGCACCAGGGCCTGTCGCACGAGGGCCTGCAGGGCACCACGCCGCTGTCGCGCGGGGCCCTGGCCGGCTACGACGGCGCGCTGCGCTACGAGCTGCTCGCGCGGGACTTCGAGGGTCCCGGCGCGGTGCTGCGCGCGTGGCTCGACGAGCCCGCGCACTGCGACGCGCTGTTCGATCGTCGCGTGCAAGAGATCGGTGTGGGCCACTCGCGCTCGGACCCCGGCACGCCGGGATCGCGCGGCGGCCCCGACGGCATCGGCTGGGTCGTCGTGCTCGGTGAGCGCGAGCCCGAGTGAAGCGAGGAAGCGTGGAGCATCCCACTGCGATCGTTCGTCTGGCCCATGCGTGGGGCCTGCAGGTCGGCTACCGCGACTACGGCGGTGAGTTCCGCGGCGCCAAGGAGGAGGTCCTGCGCGCGGTGTTGCTGGCGCTGGGCGCCGATCCGCACGGCGACATCGAGGCGCAGATCGCCGCGCGCGAGGTCGACCGCTGGCGCGAGCCGCTGCCGCCGGTGCTGGTCGCGTGGGACGGTTGGCTCGATGTGCGCCTGCGGCTGCCCGCCGCCGCAGCGGCTGCACCCGCGCGGCTGCGGCTGGTGCTCGAGGGCGGCGAGGCCCGCACGCTCGCGCTCGATCCCGGCGAGCACGTCGCGGTCGCGAGCCACGAGGTCGACGGCGTGCGCCACGACGAGCTCGCGCTGCGTTGGCCCGCGGCGCTGCCCAGCGGCTACCACACGCTCGCGCTCGAGGGCAGCGACGCCGAGCCCAGCCTCGTGCTCGCGGCGCCGCGTCGCGCGTGGCACCCCGGGCCCGCGCGCCGCGACGTCGGCGTGTTCGCACCGATGTTCGCGCTGCAGGGACCGCGCAGCCTCGGCGTCGCCGACTTCGGTGACATGGCCGCGCTGTTCGACACCGTCGCGGCGCACGGCGGCAGCGCCATCGCGACGCTGCCGCTGTTGTCGGCGTACCTCGCCGAGCCGTGCGAGGCCAGCCCCTACGTGCCGTGCTCGCGGCTGGCGTGGAACGAGCTCTACCTCGATCTGCGCGCGGTGCCCGAGGCCGCGGCGCTGCGCGGTCGCGCCGGCTGGCTCGACGACCCGCAGGTGCAGACGCGCGTGAGCGCGCTGCGGCAGGCGCCGCTGGTCGATCACCGCGCCGAGATGGCGCTGCGTCGCGAGCTGATGGCGCCGCTGTGCGAGGCGCTGTTCGAGGGCGGCGGTCCGCGTCGCGAGGCGCTCGACGCCTTCGTCGCCGCGCGACCGGAGCTGGTCGACTACGCGCGCTTCCGCGGCGCGCAGGAGCAGCTGGGCATGCTGTGGGATCGCTGGCCCGCCGCGGCCCAGTCGGGGCGCCTGGGTGCGCCCGCGGCAGGGCCCGAGCTGGCGGCGTTCCGCCACCACCTGTGGGCGCAGTTCTGCTGCCACGAACAGCTCGCCGCGCTGTCGCGCCACATGCAGCGCGACGGCGGCCTGGGTCTGTACCTCGATCTGCCGGTGGGCGTGCACGGCCTGGGCTTCGACACCTGGCGTCACCGCGAGGTCTTCGCGCACGGGCTCGCCACCGGCGCGCCGCCCGATCTGCTGTTCGCCGGCGGACAGAACTGGGCCTTCCCGCCGCTGCACCCCGACGCGCTGCGCCGCAGCCGGCACGCGTACACCATCGCGATGATCAGAAACCACCTGCGCTACGCCGGGGTGCTGCGCATCGATCACGTCATGGGCCTGCACCGCCTCTACGTGATCCCGCAGGGCGCCAGCGCCAAGGACGGCGTGTACCTCGGCTACGCCGCGGCCGAGCTGTACGCGATCTTGTCGATCGAGTCGCACCGCAGCCACACGCTGCTGGTCGGCGAGGACCTCGGCACCGTGCCCGGCGAGGTCCACGAGGCCATGCGCGAGCACGGCGTGCTCGGCATGCACGTGGTCGAGTATGCCGCGCGCGCCCAGGGCGTGGCGCTGCCGCACGCCGGCGCGGACGTGGTCGCGTCGGTCAACACCCACGACATGCCGACCTTCGCCGCGTACTGGGACGGCGACGACATCGACGACCGCGTCGATCTGGGTTGGATCGATCACGACGCCGCCGCGGCGCAGCGGCGCGAGCGGGCGCAGCTGCGCGCCAACCTGCGCGCGCACCTCGGTGGCGCCACGCCGCTGCCGCCCGATGCGGACGCGCACCAGGCCTACGACGCGTGTCTGGCCGAGCTCGGCGCGTCCGAGGCACCGCTGGTGCTGGTCTCGCTCGAGGATCTGTGGGGCGAGCGGCTGCCGCACAACGTGCCCGGCACCTGGCTGGAGCGACCCAACTGGCGCCGACGCGCGCGCTTCGATCTCGACGCGTTCGCACGCGCGCCCGCGCTGGCGCCCGCGCGGGCACAGCTCGATCGCCTGGTCGCGATCCGCCGCGGGCCGCAACGCATCGGCGAGGTCCGCCACGACGTCTCGCTGCTGACCGACGACGACGTGCACTGGCTCGCCGAGGGCACCCACGAGACGCTGTACGACAAGCTCGGCGCGCACGTGATCGAGCACGACGGCGTGCGCGGCACCTACGTCGCGGTGTGGGCCCCGTCGGCCGCGTACGTGTCGCTGGTCGGCGACTTCAACGGCTGGGATCGCGGTCGCCACCCGCTCGCGCCGCACCGCGGCTCGGGCGTGTGGGAGGGCTTCGTGCCCGGCGTCGAGGTCGGCAGCCGCTACAAGTTCCACGTCGCCGGCCACGGCCGCGCCGAGGACAAGGCCGACCCGGTCGCGGCGTGGAGCGAGGCACCGCCGCGCACCGCGTCGCTGGTCGCGCCCAAGCTGCCGCGCTTCGATGCCGACGCGAAGCACCAGGCGTGGTTGTCGCGGCGCGCCGAGGCCAACCGCCTCGATCGCCCGATGTCGATCTACGAGTGCCACCTGGGCTCGTGGCGCCGCGTGCCCGAGGAGGGCGGGCGCATGCTCGGCTACCGCGAGCTGGGACCGGCGCTGGGCGCCTACTGCCAGCGCATGGGCTTCACGCACATCGAGCTGCTGCCGGTGATGGAGCACCCGTTCTACGGCTCGTGGGGCTACCAGAGCACCGGCTACTTCGCCCCGACCGCGCGCCACGGCAGTCCCGAGGACTTCGCCGCGATGATCGATGCGCTGCACGATCACGGTATCGCGGTGATCCTCGACTGGGTGCCGTCGCACTTCCCCGCCGACGGTCACGGCCTGGCGCAGTTCGACGGCACGCAGCTGTACGAGCACGCCGACCCGCGGCTGGGCTTCCACCCCGACTGGCAGAGCTGCATCTTCAACTACGGCCGCCACGAGGTCCGCGCGTTCCTGATCTCGAGCGCGCTGTCGTGGCTCGAGCGCTACGGCGCCGACGGCCTGCGCGTCGACGCGGTCGCGTCGATGCTGTACCTCGACTACTCGCGCAAGGCCGGCGAGTGGCTGCCCAACGTCCACGGCGGCCGCGAGAACCTCGAGGCCATCGCGCTGCTGCGACGGCTCAACGAGGCGCTGTTCCGTCGCTGCCCCGGCGCGCAGAGCATCGCCGAGGAGTCGACCGCGTGGCCGATGGTCTCGCGCCCGACCTGGCTCGGCGGCCTGGGCTTCGGGCTCAAGTGGGACATGGGCTGGATGCACGACACGCTGCGGTACATCGGTCGCGATCCGATCCACCGCCGCTTCCACCAGCACGAGCTGACGTTTCGCATGATCTACGCCTTCGGCGAGAACTTCGTGCTGCCGCTGTCGCACGACGAGGTCGTGCACGGCAAGGGCTCGATGCTGGGCAAGATGCCGGGCGACGACTGGCAGCGCTTCGCCAACCTGCGGCTGCTGTATGGCTACATGTGGGGCCAGCCGGGCAAGAAGCTGTTGTTCATGGGCGGCGAGTTCGCGCAGCGGCGCGAGTGGAACCACGACGTGTCGCTCGACTGGCACCTGCTCGACGACCCGATGCACCGCGGCATGCAGGCGTGGGTCGCCGATCTCAACCGCCTGCACCGCGACGAGCCCGCGCTGCACGAGCTCGACCACGACCAGGCCGGCTTCGAGTGGGTCGACTTCAGCGACGCGGCCAACAGCGTGTTCGCGTGGCTGCGTCGCGCCCGCGACGGCCGCACGGTGCTGGTGGTGTGCAACTTCACGCCGGTGCCGCGGCTGCACTACCGCATCGGCGTGCCCGGGCCCGGGCCGTGGATCGAGCTGGCCAACAGCGATGCCGCCAGCTACGGCGGCAGCGGCCTGGGCAACTACGGCCGCGTCGAGGCCGAGCCCCACGGCGCGCACGGGCGGCCGTGGTCGGTGTCGCTGACGCTGCCGCCGTTGTCCACCATCATGCTGCGCTGGGGGGAGCCGTGAGCGAGCGCTTCATCTGCATCCACGGTCACTTCTACCAGCCGCCGCGCGAGAACCCGTGGCTCGAGACCATCGAGGTGCAAGAGTCCGCGTATCCGTTCCACGACTGGAACGAGCGCATCACCGCCGAGTGCTACGGCCCCAACGCCTCGGCGCGCATCCTCGACGAGCAGGGCTACATCACGCGCATCGTCAGCAACTACGCGCGCATGAGCTTCAACTTCGGGCCCACGCTGCTGGCGTGGCTCGATCGCAACCGCCGTGACGTCTATCGCTCGATCGTCGCCGCCGACGCGCTCAGCCGCAAGCGCTTCGGCGGGCACGGCTCGGCGATGGCGCAGGCGTACAACCACTCGATCCTGCCGCTGGCGACGCGCCGCGACAAACGCACGCAGATCCGTTGGGGCCTGCGCGACTTCGAGGCCCGCTTCGGTCGCCGCGCCGAGGGCATCTGGCTGCCCGAGACCGCGGTCGACCTCGAGTCGCTCGAGCTGCTGGCCGACGAGGGCGTGCGCTTCACCCTGCTCGCGCCGCACCAGGCCGCCGCGACGCGGTCGGTGGGCGACGCCGACGCGCCGTGGCACGACGTCGGCGGCGCGCGCGTCGATCCCAAGCGAGCGTACCGCGTGGAACTCGGCGGCGGTCGCTCGATCGCGGTGTTCTTCTACGACGGCCCGGTCTCGCAGGCGATCGCGTTCGAGCGCCTGCTGCAGAGCGGCGACGGCTTCGCCACGCGCCTGCGCGGCGCCTTCGACGGCCGCCACGGCCCGCAGCTGGTCCACGTCGCGACCGACGGCGAGACCTACGGCCACCACCATCGCTACGGCGACATGGCGCTGGCGTACGCGCTGCACACGCTCGAGCAATCGCCCGAGGTGCGGCTGACCAACTACGGCGAGTTCCTCGCGTTGCACCCGCCCGAGCACGAGGCCCGCATCGTCGAGCGCAGCTCGTGGAGCTGCGCCCACGGCATCGAGCGCTGGCGCAGCGACTGCGGCTGCAACAGCGGCGGCCACCCCGGCTGGTCGCAGCGCTGGCGCGGCCCGCTGCGCGAGGCGCTGGACTGGCTCGCGGCGCGGCTGGCCGAGGTCTACGAGCGCGCCGCCTCGCCGCTGCTGCGCGACCCGTGGGCCGCACGCGACGCGTACATCGACACGATCCTCGACCGGGGCCACGACGCGGTCGAGCGGCTGTTGCATCGCCACGCTGTCGGACCGCTGGGCGCGGCCGAGCGCACGCGCGTGCTCGAGCTGCTCGAGCTGCAGCGCCACGCGCTGCTGATGTACACCAGCTGCGGCTGGTTCTTCGACGAGGTCTCGGGCATCGAGACGGTGCAGATCATCCGCTATGCCGCGCGTGCGACCCAGCTGGCCGACGCGATCGCCCCACCCGAGCCCGGCGAGGAGTCGCTGCAGCAGGGCCTGCTCGAGCGCCTGGCGCTGGCGCGCGGCAACCTGCCCGAGTACGCCGACGCGGCGGTGGTGTACCGCCGCACGGTCGACGTGCTCGACCTCGACAAGCTCGCGGCCCACTACGCGGTCTCGTCGCTGTTCCACACCTACGACGAGCGCACCGAGCTGTTCGCCTACGACGTCGATCAGCTCGACATGCACAGCCACTCGCTGGGCCGCGCCAAGCTGGTGCTGGGCACCCTGCGCATCAACTCGCAGGTGACGCACGAGACCGTGGTGCGCAGCTTCGGCTTCGTGCACTTCGGCGATCACAACCTCTCGGGCGGCGTGCGCACGTTCCCCAGCCCGGGCGAGTACGAGGCCATGATCCGCGAGGTCAGCAGCGCGTTCGAGCGCGCCGACATGCCCGAGGTGCTGCGCCTGCTCGACAGCCACTTCCTCGAGCTGACCTACTCGCTGCGCTCGCTGCTGCGCGACGAACAGAAGCGCGTGCTCGACGTCATCGTGCGCTCGGCCCTGACCGACGCCGAGGCGCTCGCGAGCCAGCTGTACGAGACCCACTCGCCGCTGCTGCGCTACCTCGCGACGCTCGATCTGCCGCTGCCCAAGTCGCTGCGGGGCCTGGCCGACTTCGTGCTCAACTCGTCGCTGCGGCGGGAGATCGAGCGCCACGAGCTCGAGTTCCCGCGCATCCGCGCGCTGCTGTCGGAGTCCGAGGACGTCGGCACCGAGCTCGACGGCGCCGGCATCGGCTTCGCGCTGCGCCAGGCGATCGAGCGCGCCGCGTTCTCGTGGGCCGAGGAGCCCGAGCAGTTGGGACGGCTGCGGCGGCTGCGGCGCGCGGCCGAGTTCGGCCGCTCGATGTCGCTCGAGCTCGATCTCCACCAGGTGCAGAACCGCTTCTACGCGCTGATGGAGACGGTCTACCCCCGCTTCTACGAGCAGGCCGAGCGCGGCGATCCGATCGCGATCGAGTGGCGCGAGCACTTCCGGGCGCTGGGCGAGGCGCTGCGCGTGCGCGTGCGCGGCTGACCGCGCCGCCCGCCCGCACGCGCCCGCGGGGCGTGGCAGAATTTCCCGGCGCGCGCGCGCGCCGATTGCGGCATGCTGACGCCGTCATGCTGCTGGGTTCGGCCGTGCTGCTGCTGCTCGCGTCCACGCCCGCGCTCGCGGCGATGCCCGAGCCCGGTCGCCTCGACGACGAGAAGACCGCACTGTGGACCGCCATCGACGACGTGCGGCGGAGCATCGCGTTGTACGAGGCGACGCTGGCCCACGGCAAGTGGCGGCCGTTCCCGCGGATCCTGCGGGCCAAGCGTCGACACGCGCGGCGCCTGGTCAAGCTGGCGTTGGCGCGCGGCCACGGCGATCCGCCGGTGCTGTGGGATCGCGCCGGCGTGGCCGCGCCGCCCGAGCGCACCGCCGCGTGTGCACGCGCGGTCGATCAGGAGCTGCGCAACGCCGCGATCTACGAGACCGCACTGGCGCAGCGGCTCTCGCCCCGGGTCGAGCGCCGCCTGCGTGCGATCCACCGCGTGGTCCGCAATCGCCACATCGTCGCGTTCGAGGCCTGCGTGCGCGCGGGCTGATATGCTGCCGGCGCCATGAAGTGGGACGAAGGCCACCAGAGCGCGAACGTCATCGACCGCCGCGGCGGCGGTGGCGGCGGTCGGCGCGTGGCCGGCATCGGCATCGTCGGCACCATCATCGTGCTGCTGCTGGCGCGCTTCACCGGCATCGATGTCACGCCACTGCTCGGCGGTGGCGCCGGCGAGGGCACGCCGCTGCCGCCGGAGTCCGACGCCGACCGCAAGCTCAAGGAGTTCGTCTCGTTCGTGCTCGATGACGTGCAGGCGACCTGGCACACGGTGCTCGGCACGCAGTACCGCGACGCGAAGATGGTGCTCTTCACCGACGCGGTCGAGACGCGCTGCGGCCATGCCGACAGCGGCGTGGGTCCGTTCTACTGCGGCGGCGATCAGCAGGTCTACATCGACCTGCGCTTCTACCGGATGCTCGACGAGCGCTTCGGTGCACCCGGCGACTTCGCGCAGGCCTACGTCATCGCGCACGAGATCGGCCACCACGTGCAGCACCTGCAGGGCGTGTTCGGCCCGCTGCGCGAGCGCGCCTCGGGCGACGAGGAGCGCCAGCTGTCGATCCGCCAGGAGCTGCAGGCCGACTGCTACGCCGGCGTGTGGGCCTACCACAGCCAGCGCAAGCAGCTGCTCGAGGAGGGCGATCTCGAAGAGGGCCTGCGTGCGGCCGCGGCGATCGGAGACGACACGCTGCAGCGCCGCGCCACCGGCCACGTCGAGCCCGAGAGCTGGACCCACGGTTCGTCGGCGCAACGCGTGAAGTGGTTCCGCCGCGGCTTCGAACGCGGCCAGGTCGCTGCCTGCGACACGCTGGCCGCCTCCGACTGAGCGCCTCTGGGCATGGACTGAACCGTCACATGCAGGTGCTGACCGCGCCGCCGGGCTCGACCATCGTCACGCACGCGCCCGAGTCGCAGTTCTCGTCCACCGCGCAGGGATCCCCGGGGTTGCCGTGCGTGCACACGTTCTCGATGTCGGTGCCCGTGATGATCGTGATGCACACGCCGTCGACCTCGCACACGTCGCCGTCGAGGCACGGCGCGGCGCCGGTGGTGCTGTCGCTGGCCGACGACGAGCCGCTCGATGCCGAACCAGAGCCGGAGCCGCTGCCGCCGCTGGTGCCGCTGCCGCTGCCGTCGGTGGTCGAGCTGCCGGTGCCGAGATCGTCGGCGCCGCTGTGGCTGATCGCGAAGGTGCTCGCCGACATGCCCGCCGGCGCCGGGCCGACGTCGTCGTCGCCGCCGCAGGCGCCTGCGAGGGTCACGGCCAGCACCGACCAAGACGCGCGCGGAAACTTCATGGCGCCGAGGATCGCACGGCCGGGCCGTCGTCGGGAACCGCGTAGGAACCGGTCGCGTGGCAGACCACGCGCTCGGGCTCGCCCCGAGACACGATGCGCACGTCGCCGTGGACCAGGCGCCGGCCGGCCTTGAGCACCTCGCAGCGGGCCACCAGCGCGTCGGGCTTGGGCCGGCGCAGGAAGTGGATCGCCATCTCGGCCGTGACCGCCAGCGGCTGCGGCCCGATCACCGACAGCACCGCGGCCCACAGCGTCAAGTCGGCGAGGGTGAACAGCGTCGGGCCGCTGATGGTGCCGCCGGGGCGCACGAACGCGGGGTCGTCCTCGAGCTCGACCTCCGCGAGTCCTCGCGCCAGCCGCAGCACGCGCCAGCGGAAGGACGGCGGGATCACGAGCCCCTCGTGGACCAGGGTCGCGAAGCGCTGCGCATCGATTGCCGGGTCGCTCGGGCTGTTCGTCATCGCGCGCGCACGATCGCACGGCGGCGCGGTGGCCACCAGCCGGCGCGCGCGTGCGCACGCAGGCGCCGGTACACACGCCCACCTGCGGCCCGCGGCCGCGGACGTCGCCCTCGCACAAAGCCCGTGAAATCCGCGGCCCGCTCGCGCGACAATGATGGTCATGACTTGCCCTGTGCTGCCCTCGCCCTTGGCCGTGCGTGCCGGCCTCGCGCTCGCGCTGGTGTCGACTGTCGCGTGCGCGCGAGACAACCCGCTGTTCGGCGCCAGCGGTGGCGAAGGCGGCAGCGGTGGCACCGACACGCTGGGCAGCACCGGCGGCAGCGGTGTCGACACCGGCGTCGACACCGGCATCAGTGGCTCTGCCGACGCGACCGCGGGCACCGATCCGACGGCGACCGACACCGGCGTGGGCTCGAGCGACACCGGCGCGACGGCCGAGTGCGGCAACGGCACGCGCGAGGGCGACGAGCAGTGCGACGCCGGTGCGGACAACGCCCTCGAGGGACTGTGCTTGCCCGACTGCCGCCACAACAAGTGCGGCGATGGCAACCGCGCGCCCAACCAACCCTGCGACGACGGCAACCTCGACGACGGCGACGGCTGCAGCAGCGAGTGCAAGCTGGAGACCTGCCTCAATGGCATGCTCGACGAAGGCGAGGAGTGTGATCCGACCTCGCTCGCGGCGGACGTCGACTGCACGCAGCAGTGCACGTTCAACGTCTGCGGCGACGGTGAGCAGCTCGGCAACGAGGCGTGCGACGACGCCAACGCGGACAACACCGACGACTGCACCACCGCGTGTGAACACGCGACCTGCGGCGACGGCTACGTCTGGAACGACAAGGAAGACTGCGACGACGGCACCAACGATCTCGACGGCGCGTGCCCAAACTGCAAGACGGCGACCTGCGGCGACATGCACGTCTGGGCCGGCATGGAGGACTGCGACCCGCCCGGCGAGGACAACCTCGATTGCGCCGACTTCGGCTTCGAGAACGGCAACGCGACCTGCATGCTCGGCTGCGCCGCGAACACCTCGATGTGCTCGGCCTGCGGCAACGGCATCATCGAGTTCGGCGAGTTCTGCGACGATCCGCTCGGCGCACAGGTGTTGTGCGCCAACGCCGGCGGCATGGGCGCGGGCCACTACGCCTGCGTCGACTGCGTGCCCGAGGTCGAGAACTGCTGCTTCCCCGAGGGCGCCGAGTGTCCGCCCGATGGGCCCAACATCTGCTGCGACGGCCTGCAGTGCAGCGATGGTGGCGTGTGCGCGATGGGCTAGCGCGCGCGCGGGCCGGGTCGCCGCACCAGCGTGCCGTCGCTCAGCATGCGGTCGCGATCGCGTCGCATGATCGCGAGCTCGCGAGGATGGAAGCTCCGCTGTGACCACCGCGGATCGTCGCGCGGGGTCTTGTTCATCACGCTGATGGCGTAGCGCGAGTGCGGCAGGCCGAAGAAGTGCCCCAGCTCGTGCGCGAGCGTCATGTCGCCCGCGATCGACGACAGGATGACGATGCGCCGGCCCGGCACACCGCGGTCGCGCCAGTGCACGCCGCGGATCTCGTCACCGGCGATGTCGACGTCGGCCAGGCGCCGCACCACGAACACGTGCACGACGCCGGGGTCGTGATCGTCGCGGCCGAGGTGGTCGCGCTCGCTGCGATCGTCGACGTCGGCGAGCGCCGCGGGCAGCTCGCGCACCGCCACCGCCTCGAAGCCCACGCCGATGGGCTCGAACAGGCGGTTGGCCTGGCTCAGCTGGCCGTGGAACCACTGCGGTGACTGCACCGGCACACCGTCGAGCATGACCACGTGCACGACCACGCCGACGCAGGTGCGCTCGTGCGCGCAGCGACCGGTGCCGTGCACGAACGCGGCGGTGCCGAGCTGCTCGCGACACTGCAGCAGCGTCGCGGCGCCCAGCACCGGGGCCGTCGGCGCGAGCGACAGCCCCACCAGCGCCAGCAGCAGCGGGCTCAGAAGCCCACCCGTGCGAGGCGCAGGATCTCGAAGATGGCGCGCGCCGCCGGCGACTTGTTGAGCGTGTAGAAGTGGATGCCCGGCACGCCCGCGGGCGGGCGCTCGAACGGGCCGCCGCCGGCGGGGCGCAGCAGGCCGCGGCACTGGTGCGCGGCATAGCTGACACCGGCCCAGAACACCTCCTGCGCGTCGCCCTCGACGTCGGCGAGGCGCTGGCGCAGCACCGTGGGGATCGACGCGCCGCACATCTGCGAGAAGCGCTCGATCTGCGACACGTTGGTCACCGGCATGATGCCGGCGAGGATCGGGACCGCGATGCCGGCCGCGCGCGCGCGCTGCTCGAAGTCGAAGAACGCGCGATTGTCGAAGAACAGCTGCGAGACCAGGAAGTCCACGCCGGCGTCGACCTTGGCGCGCAGGTGCTGCAGATCGATGTCGGCGCCGGCGGCCTCGGGGTGGACCTCGGGATAGCACGCCGCGCCGATGCAGAACTGCCCGCGCGCGCGCACGTGCGCGACCAGCTCCGCGGCGTGGGCGAAGCCACCTTCGGTGGTGACGAATGCACGCTCGCCCTTGGGCGGATCGCCGCGCAGCGCCAGCACGTTGTGCACGCCGGCCTCGGCGAGCGAGTCGAGCACCTCGTCGAGCTGCGCGACCGTGGCGCCGACGCAGGTCACGTGCGCCATCGCCTCGATGCCGAACTCGCGCTTGATGCGGGTCACGAGATCGACCGTGCGCGCGCGCGTGGTCCCGCCCGCGCCCCACGTCACCGAGACGAAGTCGGGCTCGAGCGGGGCCAGTCGCTCCATCGCGCGCAGCAGCGCGGTCTCGCCGTCGGGCGTGCGCGGCGGGAAGAACTCGAAGCTGAACACCGGCCGCTTGTGCGCGAGTCTGTCGCGGATGAACATGATGCCCCGCGATGGTGGCCAAGCCGCGGCGCGCTCGCAAGCGCGGCCACGCCGGGACCGCTCGCGGCGCGCTCGCACGCGCGGCCGCGCCGGGCCTCACGGCGCCGGCAGCAGCTCGCCGGCGTCGATGCGGACCAGGCCCTCGTGGTCGCCCCGCACCAACAGCGCCCCGTCGGCGTCGAGTGCGACCGGCAGGACCTCGCGGCGGCTGCCGTCGGCGTCGGTGATCCAGCCCGGTCGGCCCAGGCTCACGCACGAGGCCTCGTAGCGCTCGCGCACCGCCGCGAAGCCGCCGGCGAAGAAGTCGTCGAGGCAGGGCTCGAGTGCCTCGAGCACCTCGACCAGCACGGTCGCGCGATCGATGGGGTGCTCGGCGTGCTGCGCGAGCGAGGTCGCGATCGCGGCGAGCTCCGGCGGCCACGGCTGCGGCAGCACGTCGATGCCGAAGCCGACCACGACGTGCGCCGCCTCGCCCTGCCACCGCGCCTCGCACAGGATGCCCGCGAGCTTGCGCCCGGCGACCACGACGTCGTTGGGCCAGCGCAGGCCCACACCGTCGACGCGACGCGACAGCGCCGCGTGCAGTCCCAGCCCGACCGCCAGCGCCAGCCCGGGCCGACGCGCCTGCACCGGCGGTGGCCGCAGCACGATCGAAGCGTAGAGGTTGGCACCCGGCGGCGAGTGCCAGCTGCGACCGTGGCGACCGCGGCCGTGGCTCTGCGCGTCGGCGGTCACCAGCGCGCCGTGGCGCGCGTCGACCCACGCCAGCGCACGGTCGTTGGTCGACGGCAGCGACTCGTGGTGCTCGTGCTGCTGGCCCAGCCAGCGCGTGCGCAGCGGTGGCAACGGCTGCAGCGCGCCGGTGCTCACGCGCCGACCTCGAACAGCAGCGACACGTCGGCCGCGCGCACCGAGTGCGTCAGCGCGCCGACGCTCACGAGATCGATGCCCAGCGTCGACAGCGTGGGCAGCCGCGCGAGCTCGACGTTGCCGGAGACCTCGACGATGGCGCGGCCGGCGATGCGCTCGACCGCCTGCGCGACCATGGCGTCGTCCATGTTGTCGAGCAGGATCGCGTCGCAGCCGGCCGCGAGCGCCTGATCGACCTCGACCAGGCTCGTGACCTCGCACTCGATGCGCATGCCGTGGGGCACCTGCGCGCGCGCGGCCATGATCGCCGCGGCGATGCCTCCGGCGCAGCGGATGTGGTTCTCCTTGATCAACACGCCGGCGCCGAGATCGTTGCGGTGGTTGTGCGCGCCGCCGGTACGCACGGCATAGCGGTCGAGCACGCGCAGCCCCGGCATGGTCTTGCGCGTGTCGGTCACGCGACAGCGACCGCCCGCGGCCTCGACGTAGCGCCGCGCGGTCGCGGCGATGCCACACATGCGCTGCACGAGGTTGAGCGCGGTGCGTTCGGCTGCCAGCAGCGCACGTGCGTTGCCCTCGACCTCGGCCAGCACCGTACCGCCGGTGACGGCCTCGCCCTCGCGACGACGCGCGTGCCAGCGCGCCTCGGGGTCGAGCCGGCGGAACACCGCGCCGGCGACCGGCAGCCCGCAGGTCACCGTCTCGGCCTTGGCGACCAGCTGCGCGCGTGCGCGTGCGCCCGCCGGCACCATCGCGCGCGCGGTCACGTCGCCCGAGGACAGATCCTCGCGCAGCGCCCGATCGATGACCTCGTCGACATCACCCAGCTCGGAGTCCCACATCGCTCTCGCTCCCGTTGACGTTCTGTGGCGGCGCGCGCCAGATCTCGATGGGCCAGCGGCGGCGCAACGCGACCCGTCGCAGGCGCGGATCGGGGTTGACCACCACCGGGTTGCCCACGCGCTCGAGCATGGGCAGATCGGTGTAGCTGTCGCTGTAGAACCAGCTCGCCTCCAGATCGACGCCGTGCTCGGCGGCGAACTGCTCGGCGTAGCGGACCTTGCCCGCGCCGTAGCACGCCGGCGTGCGGTAGCGCCCGGTGAAGTGCCCGGCCTCGACCTCGATCTGCGTGCACAGCATCGCCTCGATGTCGAGCTCGCGCGCGACCGGCTGGGTCAGGAACTGCGTCGCCGAGGTCAGCAACACCACCAGCTCGCCGCGCTCGCGGTGCTGCGCGATGCGGGCGCGGGCCTCGGTGCAGATGGCCCAGCGGACCTCGGCGGCGAACCACTGCTCGATCTCCCGCGCCAGCGGCTCGACCGCCTTGCCGGCATACGAGCGCAGCACCTTCGCGGCCATCGCGTCGTAGTCGAGCAGGCCGAAGCGGTACTGCAGCAGCCACGTCAGCGCGCGCAGCAGCTGGCCCACGCCCATCTGCCCGGTGCGGCGCATGTACGAGATCCACTTCGTGCCCGAGTTGATCTCGAGCACGGTCTTGTCGATGTCGAAGAACGCCGCGACGCCGCTGGACAAGGCGCGGCAACGCTAGCAGTCCGCGGTGAAACCCGGCAACACGACAACGGCGCCCTCGGCCCCGTCGCTGCGCTGCTCGCAGCTCGAGATACGCGCGGGCCGGACCCACCGCCAGCAGCGCGGCGCTCACGGAAACGTGCTCGCCAGCAGCACCGCCATCAGCAGGTTCGCGCCGGCGTGGAACAGCGCCGGCGCCCACAGGCTGCCGCTGCGGCGCCACAACCACGAGAACACCAGCGACGGGAAGAACGTCGCCAGCCGCGCCAGCTCGAGCATGCCCACGAGGTGACCCAGCGCGAACACCAGACTCGCGAGCACCGCGGCCATGCCGATGGGCGCCCCGAGCACGCGGCGCGTCGGCGGCCAGCGCTGCTCGAGCGCGCTCATGAGGTAGCCGCGGTGGAACACCTCCTCGGGCAGCGCGATCGCGAAGACCTCCACCGCGACCGCGACCAGGGCCCCGAGCCCGCCCCAGCGCAGCCACTCCGCGGGCACACGCAGCGCGCTGGGCCAGAACTCGCCCTCGTAGGGCCGGCACAGCCGCGCGAGGTAGCGCGCGAGCCCGCCCTCGGCGGGCGTGAGCGCCTCGATCGAGAGCACCGGCGACAGCAGCGACAAGTCGCCGTGGCACACACGCGCGTAGAACCACAGAAAGCCCAGCACGAACGGCGGGAACACCACCAGCGCCAGCAGCCCCGCCCACCGCGCGCCGCGCCACGACCACCGCGGCACCACGCCGTCGGGCCCGACCTGCCACAGCCGCGCGCGCTCGGGATCCTTGCGCAGGATCCATCCCGGCAGCAGGTAGAACGCCGCGACCAGACCGAGGTAGCGCAGATCCGAGGGCAAGCCGAGCAGGCCGACGATCGCATAGCCGACATACAGCGCAGCCGTGACCGCGAGCGCCTGTGCAGCCCGCCCGGGCTGCAGCGGCGGGCCCAACAGCGAGGCGTCCGCGGGATCGGGCTGGCTCACGGCTCGCCCGCGATGATAGCGGGGCTTGGCCGCCGCGGCGGCGTTTCCCGGTCGTCGCACGGCACGCCCTCGCGCCGGCGCCGGCGTGCGGTCGCCGGGGCCCGCGTCAGCGCATCGTGCTCGACAGCTTGCCCAGCCGGCGGCGCAGGCTCTCGAGGGTCTCCGACAGCGCGTCGAGGTGATCGAGCACCACGGCGTCCTGCGCCAGCGCGACGACGTGCTCGCGGCGCACGTCGGGTGACTCGAGCGTCTGCAGCGCGCGCGTGAGGTAGTCCTCGATGCGCGTCATCGCCAGCGCCGTCTCGCGCAGATCGTCGTCGATGAACAGCAGCGTGTTCTCGATGTCGCGCACGCGCGACAGCTCGCCGGGCACCACGGAGGGCTGGCTGCCGCGGTCGAGCAGGCGGTCGCGCGCGCGGCCGCGCCGCCCGCTGGTGCGACGCTCGCCGCCGGTCGCCGGCTCGGGCGTCGGCGTCCCGGCCGCGGCGCCAGTGGAGCTTTGGGGCAGCGTGGGCTCGGCGCGGGCCGCATCGGCGGAGATCGTCATGCTCCCAGGCGCTGCCATGGGCCCGCCCGGCGGGGCAAGTTTTCGGCGAGGTTGAAAGCGCCGGGGGGCGATCGTAGGGATCCCCGTCGTCGCCGCGGGCCCCGCGAGCGCGCCGGTGCCATGGTCGCGATCCCCGACGAGAAGGTCCAGGAGGTCAAGGACAAGGTCGACATCGTCGACCTTGTCGGACGCTACGTGGAGCTGCGGCGGGCCGGCGCCAACTACAAGGGCCTGTGCCCGTTCCACGGCGAGCGCACCCCGAGCTTCAACGTCAACCCCGCGCGCAAGGGCTGGAAGTGCTTCGGCTGCGGCCAGGGCGGCGACGCGATCCGCTTCGTGATGGAGATCGAGGGCAAGAGCTTCGTCGAGGCCGTGCGCAAGCTCGGCGAGCTCTACGGCGTCTCGATGCCGGCCGAGGGCCGCAACGCCGCCGCCAAGCGCTCCGAGAAGGACGAGGCCTACGCGCTGTGCAAGCTCGCGACGCAGACGTGGCAGGCGATCCTCGCCAGCGGCCCCGAGGGTGAGGCCGGCCGCGCCTACGTCCGCACGCGTGGACTCGACCCCGAGGTCGTCGAGGCGTTCCGCCTCGGCTACGCGCCCGCACCGGCCGAGGCGGGCTGGGATCGACTCGCGCGCACGATCGCCGAGCACAAGCTGTCGCTGCCGCTGGCCGAGGGCCTGGGCCTGGTCGGGCGCAGCGAGAAGTCGGGCCAGTGGTTCGATCGCTTCCGCGGCCGCCTGGTGTTCCCGGTCGTGGCGCCCGGCGGCGAGGCGATCGCGTTCTCGGCCCGCATCGTGCCGCCGCACGACGACGTCGCCGAGAACCCACCGCCCAAGTACTACAACTCGCCCGAGTCGCTGCTGTTCACCAAGGGCAAGATGCTCTTCGGGCTGCACCAGGCTCGCGTCGCGCTGGCGGCCACGCGCCGGGCGGTGCTGGTCGAGGGCAACCTCGACGTCGTGCGGATGCACCAATGGGGCCTGCGCGAGGCCGTCGCGCCGCTGGGGACCGCGCTCACGGCCGAGCAGGCGCGACTGCTCGCGCGCTTCTGCGATCAGGTCGTGATGGCGTTCGACGGCGACGCCGCCGGACGCAAGGCCGCCTGGGCGGCGCTGCCGCTGCTGCTCGAGGCCGATCTCGACGTGCGGATGGTGCTGCTGCCCGACGGGCAGGACCCCGACAGCATCGGCCCCGAGCGACTCGGCGCGCTGCTGGCCCGGCCCGAGGCCGCGCTCGTGCAGATGATGCAGCGCATGAAGGAGAAGGCCGGCTCGGCCGTGGACGCACGGGCCAAGGCGCTGGATCGCATCTTGCCGCTGGTGCTCAAGGCGCCCCGAGAGAGCCAGCGCGACCTCTACGCAGACCGCGCAGCCGAGCTGTTCGAGCTGCCGCGCACGCGGGTCGAGGCGCGGCTGCGCGCGTTGGCGAAGGCCGGCGATGCCGGGGCGACCGACGGCCTGCAGGGGCGCCGCGGCCCGTCGCAAGGGCACGCCAGCAGGCCTTCGAGCAGCGCCGGCGCATCACGGGGCCCGCAAGAAAACTCTCGCGAAATTGGCTCGACAACCCCGGGGCCTGTGACACTATCCGCCGCCGTGCGCCCTTCGCTCCCGCTACCAGCGGGTCAGAGTGATCTGACCATGCTGCTGGTCGACGTTCCCCATCTGGCGAGCGTGGCAGAGCGACAAGGGGCACTGCAGTGGATCGAAGACGTGCGGCTGTCCCCGATCGCACGCGCGGTCGTCGACGGCGCTCGCCGCGGCGACGACCTGTCGATGCCGGAGCTGCTCGCGTTGGTCGACGCCGAGGTGCAGCCGCAGGTCCACGACGCGGTGTTCGCCGGCCGCTATCGCAACCTCGGTGAACGCGACCCCCAGGCCCTGCTGGCGGAGTTGCTGCGCAGCTGCGAGATCGAGTCCTTGCGCGCGCGCAAGGAACGCCTCCGCGCGGAAGCGAACCGCCTGCTCGCGCAGGGATTCGACGAGCAGGGTCGCGCACTGCATCTTGAAGCGGAGCAGATGCGCCAGCGCATCGACGCCCTGCGCAACGCCACCGCCTGATCGGCCGCGCCCCCCACCCCCGCGGCCACCCCACTAGTCCATGGCTCACCCTGCCCAAGGTTTCGAGGCATCACCCATGCAGCGCAAGACCCCGACACGCACGGTCGACGCGGAGAAGCTGAAGAAGAACCTCATCGCGTACGGCAAGAAGAAGGGGCACATCACGTACGAGGAGCTGCAGGAGCTGCTGCCACCGGACCTGATCGACCCCGCCGAGTTCGATCAGTGGGAATCGATGCTGGTCGCCGAGGGCGTGCCGATCATCGCGAAGGACGAGGCCAAGGTCACCACCGCCAAGGCCCAGACCAAGGTCGCGACCCGCAAGGTGATGCCCAAGCGCTACGAGCGCGAGGACGAAGAAGACGAGCAGGCGCGCACCAACGATCCGGTGCGCATGTACCTGCGCAAGATGGGCTCGGTCTCGTTGCTCACGCGCGAGGGCGAGGTCGAGATCGCCAAGCGCATCGAAGAGGGCGAGCGTCGCCTGCTCGAGATCGCGTTGCGCAGCCCGGTCTCGATCCCGTTCATCTTCGACATGTACGACCGCATCAAGCGCGGTCAGCTGCGGATCAAGGACGTGATCCAGGTCAGCAACCCCGCCGACGGCGGCCCGCCCGGCGCCATGGCGGCGCCCGAGCCCAGCCCCATCAACCAGGAGGCGGCGATCGAGAACATGCAGAAGCAGCTCGAGCGCATCCGTCGCCACCAAAAGGAGATGGAGAAGCTGCGCGAGCAGATCAACGCGCTGGGCGAGAAGAAGCCCGGCGACACGCGGCGGCAGAAGCTGCAGACGCAGGTCGACGATCACGAGACCGCGTGCGTGGAGGCGATCCAGGACATGAACCTGGGCCGTCGCCCCATCGACGGCATCGTCGAGGAGCTGACGCAGCTGGTCGATCGCGTGGTGCGAGCCGAGCGCGACCTGACCGAGTGCGAGCGCCGGGCCGGCATGGACCTCAAGGAGCTGCGCAAGCTGTTCAAGGACGTGCGCCTGTCGGAGGAGGAGGAGTTCAAGCTCTGCCGCCGCCTGGGCCTGCACCCGTCCGAGCTGCACGAGGTCGAGGCGCGTATGCGCCTGGCGACCAAGCGCATCAAGCAGGTCGAGCAGGAGACCAACATGCGCGCGCCGGAGCTGCAGGAGCTCCACGGCAAGCTCATGGCCGCCCGTCGCCAGGCCGAGAAGGCCAAGGCCGAGCTGGTCGAGGCCAACTTGCGCCTGGTGGTGTCGATCGCGAAGAAGTACACCAACCGCGGTCTGCAGTTCCTGGACCTGATCCAGGAGGGCAACATCGGCCTGATGAAGGCCGTGGACAAGTTCGAGTACAAGCGCGGCTACAAGTTCTCGACCTACGCGACGTGGTGGATCCGTCAGGCCATCACCCGTGCGATTGCGGATCAGGCTCGCACCATCCGCATCCCGGTGCACATGATCGAGACCATCAACAAGCTCATCCGCACGAGCCGCTACCTCGTGCAGGAGCTCGGCCGCGAGCCCACGCCGGAGGAAATCGCGGAGAAGATGGAGCTGCCGCTCGACAAGGTCCGCAAGGTCCTCAAGATCGCGAAGGAGCCCATCAGCCTCGAGACCCCGATCGGCGAGGAGGAAGACTCGCATCTGGGCGACTTCATCGAGGACAAGAACATGACCTCGCCCTCGGACGCGGTCATCAACCTCAACCTCGCCGATCAGACCCGCCGCGTGCTCGCGACGCTGACCCCGCGCGAGGAGAAGGTGCTGCGCATGCGCTTCGGCATCGGCGAAGCCAGCGACCACACCCTCGAAGAGGTCGGCCAGGACTTCTCGGTCACGCGCGAGCGCATCCGGCAGATCGAGGCCAAGGCGCTGCGGAAGCTGCGGCACCCCAGCCGCAGCAAGCGGCTCAAGGCGTTCGTCGAGAACTGACGTCGCGCAACGGCTACGGCCGACCGCGCAGCATCGCCACGCCGGCGTCGTGCGTGAGCACGAGATCGACCAGGCCGTCGCCGTCGACGTCGCCGACCGCGAACGCGGTGGGCTCGACGTCGATCTGCGTCACGGCGATGCACTCGGGCTCACCGCCTGCGACGACGCCGAGCGAGCCGCCGCCGGTGAGCAGCAGCTCGTGCACGCCGTCGCCCTCGAGATCCGCCGCAACCGCGAGCGTGGCCACGATCGGCAACGCGATCGCGTGCGCGTCGAAGCTGAGCACGGCGACGGTGGTCTCGCTGGCGCTGGCGTGCGCCGACAGCAGCGCCCACTCGCCATCGCCCGCGAACGGCACGAAGAAGAGGCCCAGCGACGGCGGCGTCGGCAGAAAATCGAGCACGTTGCCGTCGCCATCGTGGATCGCAGCGTCCGGCCCACGCCAGACGCGGGTTCGCCCGGGCACATGGCCGGCGACGTCGGCTGCGTCGTCGTCGTCGAAGCGACCGACCGCGAGATACGGCAGATCGAGGCCGTCGACCAGCGGGGTCGCGTCGGCCAGCAGCGCGGGACCGTCGGCCAGCAGCACCGACACCGCGAAGGCGTCCCGCTGCGCCGCGACCGCGAAGAGTTCTTCGTCCCCGTCGCCGTCGAGGTCACCGACGGCGGCAGGCGTGGGAGTGCCCTCGAGGTTGGCGACCACGGTGTAGCCGGCGGGCCCCCGTGCGAGGACCTCGAGCGCAACGATGCCCCGCTCGTCGATGCGAACACCCACCGCGTCCTCGTCGGCGTCGCCGTCGAGGTCTGCGATCACCAGGTCGGCGTGACCGCCAGGCCCGAGCGAGGTCGGCTCGGCCTCCGCATCGATCAGCCACAGACCGGCGTCGTTCGAGAGCATCACCTCGACCGCCGCGTCCGGGTCGGCCTGCACCACGGCGATCGCGGATGCAGGGCCAGACAGCTGCCGCGGCCACGGTGCGGGGTCGAACGCCGGGGCCGTCGCGCACACGCCGACCGCGGGCGTGCACTCCCGTTCGACGCACCGCTCGCCGGGCTCGCACTCTCGCGACGCCTCGCACTGCACCGCCGGCCGCGGCCGGCTCGGGCCGGGCTCACGCGCGCCGTCGTCGTCGCCACCCTCGCCAGGCACGTGCGCGCTCGCCCCATTGCTGCTGCTGCTGCCCGTGTCCGCGGCACCGCCGGGGTCGGCCCCCGCGCACCCGAGCAGGGCGCACGACCAGAGCATCCACCATCGCCACCCGCCGGTCATCGCGTCTCCAGATACGCGACCAACGCGTCGAGTTCGTCGCGCGTCGGCAGCTCGGATGCGTCGGTTCGCACGATCATCTCGCGCACCGCATCGACGAGGGTTCGCGCGTGGCCGTCGTGGAAGTACGGTGGGTGCAGGGCGACGCCGCGAAGCGATGGAACCTGCACCGGTACCGCTGTCGCGTCGATCGCCATGGTCGCGTTGTTGGTCATGGACTCGCCGCCGTGGCAGCTGCCGCAGCCACGCGCGTGCCACACCTGCTCACCGGCAGCCGCGGCGTCGTCCCAGCCTCGCACCGGCGCTTCGCGCAGCGCCGTGACCCAGCGCTGCAGCGCTCCGACTTCGGCATGCTGCCGCGTGCCCGCGCGCATGTGCGCCGCCAGCGTCTCGCTCACCAGCGCGTCGAAATCGTCGAGGTCGCCGGCCCAGTGCAGCGGCTCGGTGCCGCCGAGGCCGACGAAGAGCGCGGGCGTGTGGACGCGCTCGTCGAGCCACCAGACGTGCCCGTCGTCGCCGCCCTCGGGGTGACACGACGCGCACGCCAGCCCGCTGGGGGTCTGCGCGTGGAAGAGTCGATGGCCGGTGTCGACGACCGACTCGCCCTTGAGTGCGATCACGGTTTCGTCGCCATCGCCATCGATCCGGATCAGCGCGGCAGGCTCGCGCTGCTGCGCCAGCAACACGCCCTCGGGCGCGAACGCGACCGCGACGATCTCCTGCGCGGCGGAGGGTGGTCCGAGCCACAGCGGCGCCACGCAGCCGTCGCGCGAGCCGGCGAGTTCGTCGAGTGATGTGACGGCGATCCGCGGCTCGGCACAGTCGCTGCCGCAGCTCGCAGCCACCGCGAGCGCCAGCCGGCCGGTCGCGGGTTCCAGCGCGACGTCGACCACCAGCGCCAGCGCCTCGAGGCTCGCGAGCGGCTCCAGCTCGCCATCGGCGGCCGCGCGCGTCAGCGTCACGTCGACCAGCGGGCCACACGCGTCCGGCAACTCGAGGAAACCGTCGACGTCCAGTCGCTCCAACTGGGACTGCGGTGCGCGCTGGTGCAGCATCAGCCAGCCGCCATCGTCGGTCGCCAGCGTGCGCCAGGCGGTGTGTGCCCGCTGGTCGTCGCGCCCGAGCGGCGCGGCACTGCGGGTCACGCTGCCATCGTCGGCGACGGCGAGCACCTCGGCGGCACGGAAGCGTGACACGTGCACGCGACCATCGGGCACGACCCAGACGTCGCGCAGGTCCGGTTCGAGCCGGCGCCACGCGGTGGTTGCGTCGGTGTCGTCGTCGAGCGCCCACAGCTCGCCGCTTGCACAGGCAACCAGCAGGCGCTGGTCCTGCGCAACGATGCCTCGCGGGGTACTGCACACCGACCGGCGGGCCGTGATCGCGGCAGCGCCTTCGTCGGCACGCGCGGGTGCGAAGGACACGACCTCGCCGCGGCCCCGCAGCACGACGTGCGCACGCCCCTGTTCGTCCTCGGCGAGGCGCCAGGGTCGGGAGCCGGCCTCGAACGCGATCGCGCCGAGTTCCACACCCGCCGCGAGATCGACGACGTGAACGCTGTCGCGGTCGGGGTCCGACGCGATCGCGAAGGCGCCATCGTGCGTCACCAGCAGCGTGCCACCGGTGATCGGGGGCGGTGGTGGTTCGTGGACCTCGACCGGATCGAACTGGTAGCCCGACTCGCCGCCGGGCTCGGACTGCGGCGCCGCGGTCGAGCTGGTTCCGGTCGCCATGTCCATGGTGGAATCGTGCGGTGTGCAGGCGAGCGGGCCGCACAGAAGCGGGGCGGCTGCGCGCGAGCACACCGCGGATCGCCCACGACGACGCCGTCGCAGCAGCCACGGCAGCAGCACGAGCATGCTCGGCGTCGCGCGGGGCGTGACCGCGCAACCGTGACCACGGTCCTCGCCGCCGGTGTCGCCGGTCCCTCCGCCGGTGTCGGTACCGTCGTGCGACCAGACCTGCGGCGGATCGCAGGCATCACTCCAATGCTCGCCCGCGACCGTGCACGTGTAGGGCTCGCCCTCGCATGCTTGCAGGTCCTGGGACACATCGCGCGCATGCCTGCCCAACTGCT
Source organism: Nannocystaceae bacterium (assembly GCA_019694555.1). Lineage (GTDB taxonomy): Bacteria > Myxococcota_A > Polyangia > Nannocystales > Nannocystaceae > Xiheibacterium. The sequence continues at coordinate 11,869 of JAIBBS010000056.1, read as the reverse complement.
CGCGGAGGTCGCCACCGTGGCAGCGGAACGACCGCCAGGTGAGGTCGCGGCCGAGGTCCACGATCTCGAAGTGCAGGCACGTCGGGCGGTCCAGACGCAGGCTCACTTCGTCGTCGAACGACGCCGCTGTCTCCTCCGACGTGACCAACCGCAGGAGGTAGTTTGCATCGTCGACGCCGAACGCGTCCGAGGGCACGCGATACGTCACGCTCAACTGCACAATCTCGGTGTTCGGGGCGCAGCGCGAGCTGTCGTACTGAAGCGACTTGCAGCCGTCGCCGTAGTCGCTGGGTGACACGTCGATGGACGGTCGCGCGCCGTCACAGCACGACAGCGTCGAAAGCGTCGGGTGGGTCGACCGCAGGAGCTCCGTCTCGACCGTCAGCGGCGGCACCACCAGCGGCCCCAGCGGCTCGACGACCTGGAACGGCACGACCACGGTCCGGTCCTCGCAGTCCACGTAGTCCTCGGGCGCGGTCTCGACCACGATGCGCAGACGTGCCTCTGCCTGCAGTCCGACCGTGAACGATGCCTTCGGTCGCCAGCGCCACGTCGTACTCGCGAGCGGCTCCAGCGTGCCCTCGATGCCCAAACCGAGCGCGTCGACAATCAGCACCTCGAGGTGCCCGTGGTCGGGATCGAAGGCGGTGTTGGCCTCGATGATGATCGCGCCGTCGGCCGCGATGCGATCGTGGCGCAGCGCCACCGTGGATGGAACCAGCGATACACCCCCGCAGGGCTGATACTGCGGGCTGCATGCATTCGCGATCGATGCGTCCAGCGCGAACCAGCCACTGACACCCATCACCGCGCACACGCTCGTGCGCGTGCCCCAGCGGTACCATCCTCCGCGTCCATCCACCATCCATTCGCGATCCTACCTCGCGACCGCCCCGATGTCGTCGGGGCCGGGCGGAACGCGGTTCGAGATGACCTGCGGGCTACCAAGCCACGGAGAAGGGCGGCTCGCCCTGCCGCTCCGTCGGGCCGAGCCCGCTGTCCAGCCCTCGTCGCTTCGCTGCCGTGTCCTTCGTCGGGGACGAGACGCGAGGCGTCTCATCTACGACTCAGAACTGCCGCGAGCGGAAGCTCTTCGTGCGGCCGCCCCCCGGGCCGCCGTCGGCGGTCTGGTTGGACGCGCCGGGCATGCCGCCGCCGAAGCTCAGGTGGAAGGTGTTCGCACCTTGGGCGCCGCCGGCCTCGTTGATGTACCGCGCGCCTTCGTAGAAGAACATCAGCGGGATCGAGACGGCGGTCGACTGGCCGTCGGAGCGGGCCGGGAGCTTCACGGCGGCGAGACGCTCGAGCACGCAGATGTCGCCGAAGCTGTCGCCGATGCCACCGGTGACGATGCGCGGGTCGGCGACGGTGCCGTCGGCGCGCACGGTGAAGGCGACGGTGGTGGGGGCGACGAAGGTGGGGTTGCGTGCGAACGCGGCGTCGTAGCAGGCGCGCAGCGCCGGGCGGGCGCTGCGGATCGCATCGGCCGCGACGCCGTGGGCTGCGAGCCGATCGCCCTTGCCGTCGGTGCGGCGCGCGATGCCGCCGATGCGCACCAGCCCGCGCGGGCCGTGCAGCTGCGCCACCGAGGGCTGCGTCAGCACGGCGCCGGCGAACGGATCCCAGCGCCGCAGCGACTGCCGCAGCTCGGGATCCTCGATGTCGGCCAGCGCGAGCTTGCGACCGTTCACCACGACCACGCGATCGAGGCCCTCGTCGTCGGTCTGGTCCTTGCCCCACGCGCGGTCGGGGTGCGCGGCCTCCCAGGCCTTGCGCTGCGCCATCGGGGTCGGCTGCGGATCCTCGCCGACGCCGGTGTCGAGCACCTTGGGACTGCTGGGGATCGAACGCATGAACGGATCGAAGCGCGGCGGCGGCGTGGCATCGGCCACGATCGGACCGGCGTCGCTGCGACCCGGCGGCAGCGGCGGCTCGGCGATGCGCAGCTCGAGCTCGCCCAGCAGCGCATAGACCTCGTCGCGCTGGGCCTTGGCGCGCGCGCCGGTGCCGAAGAGCGTCTCGTGCTTGCTCGCGTAGCGCTCGAGCATGCGCGCGCCGTCGTACAGGTGCGCGAGCTTCCCGGTCTGGTGGTACGCGACCAGCTGGCCGTAGCCCAGCCGCAGCACCAGCTTGTGGCGCAGCTCGTCGTAGCGATCGGTCTGCGGCAGCTGCGTGATCGCGTGCCGCCACAGCGCGACCGCCTGGTCCGCGCGGCCCTGCGCGAAGCGCTGCTCGCCGGCCGAGTACAGCCGCTGCGCCATCGGCTCACCCGACGGCGGCGCGCTGCCGCGACCGGCAGAACCCGCACACGCCGACAGAGCCACGCACGTCGCCAACAACCACTGGCGCATCACGACACCCCTCCGCCGACCCGCCCAGCGCGGCCGACAATCCCAGCCTAGCGCCGTGCTCGCCGGCGCGCCGCAGCTTTGTTCATCCGCGGTGGGGCCCACCGGCGCGACACGACACGATCGGCGGCCCGCTGCGACGATTGTGCGAGCTGGCCCACGCGGAGCGTCCCAGCGGGGCCGATCACGGCCGCGCGGCGTGGCGCTCGACCGCCTCCCACACGCGCAGCACGTTGCCGCCGAGCAGCTTCTCGATGGCCACACGATCGTGGCCCCGCTCGAGCAGCACCCGGACCAGGTTGGGGTATTCCGACACGTCGCGCAGGCCCGCGGGCAGGCTGTCGCCGACGCCGTCGAAGTCCGAGCCCAGCCCGACGTGATCGACCCCGACCAGCGCGATCACGTGCTCGACGTGGTCAGCGACCTGCTCCACCGTCGCGCGCGGCGCGGGGTGCTCGGCCAACCATGCCGCGGTCACCTCCGCCGCGGCCTCGTCGTCGGCGCGCAGCTTGGCCTTGCGCAGGTGCTTGGTCAGCGCGGCCTCGTGCTGGTCTCGCTGCTTGCGCACGGCCGCGTCGAGGAAGCCCGAGCCGAAGTTGATCATCACGACGCCGCCGCGCTCGGCCAGCGCGCGGATCATCTCGTCGCTCATGTTGCGCTCCCACCCCGGCGTGAAGTGGCGGCACGACGAGTGGCTGGCGATGACCGGGACCTTGCTCTGCTCGAGCACCTGCCAGAAGGCCTGATCCGACACGTGCGAGACGTCGACCATGATGCCGACGCGGTTCATCTCCGCCACGACCTGCTTGCCGAACGCCGACAGACCCTTGTGGGTGTGGTGCGTGTCGAACGACGAGTCCGAGATGTGGTTGTCCTTCGCGTGCGTCAGCGTGATGTAGCGGATGCCGCGGCCGTGGAAGTACGCGACGTTGCCGAGCTCGCCCTCGAGCGGTGCGCCGTTTTCCATGCCCAGCGGCAGCGACACCAGGCCCATCTTCGCGTTGCTGCGGATGTCCGCGGGGCTGCGCGCCAGCGCGAACTTCTCCGGCGCCGCCGCGGCCAGGCCCTCGACCAGCGCGATCAGGCGCTCGGCCTCGGCCTTGGCGCCCTTGCCCTCGAAGCTCGACGCAACGTAGATCGACATGAACGGCGCATCGAGCCCGCCCTGTCGCGCGCGCGGCCAGTCGAAGTCGCCCGCGGCGGTGCGCTGGGTGACGTCCTCGGTCAGGCTGCCGTCCTTGGCCGCGCTCTTGCTCAGCCGCCACGGCAGATCGACGTGGCCATCGACGATGATCGCGTGCTCGGTCAACCACGGTGCCAGCGCGGCCGGATCGGTCGGCGGCGCGGGCTCGGGCGGCGTGGACGGTTCGGCCGGCGTCGTCGGCTCGAGCGCCGCGACCGGCTCGGGCGCGCGCTCGACCGGTGGCGGCACCGGCACCGGCGCGGGAGCACGCGCGTCGCAGGCCAGCAGCAGCAGCGACGCCAGCGGCCCGATCCAGCGCATCCGTAGACCCGCGTGCATGCTCACGGCCGCGACCAGCCTACCACGGCAGCGCGTCGAGCTCGGCCACGAACGGCACGGTCTCGGGCGGGTCGTCGGGATCGAAGCCGAAGATGCCGCCGAGCGTCGACAGCGAGCCCTCGGGATCGAAGCCCGCGAGCTGCACCAGCGCGTCGACCAGGTCCGAGAGCTCGAGCGCACCCGACATCGTGATCGGATCACCCAGCTCCATCGACGCCGAGATGACCGCACCGCGCACGTCGATCTGCGTCATGGCGTTGCCCGAGGCCAGCTGGATCGGCAGCACGAAGTCGACCGCGGCGGTGGTGAAGCCCGTCGCGGTCACTTCGTAGCCCACGCCCACGACCTCGGCCGCGAGCGTGCTGCCGTCGCCGTCGCCATCGGGCGCGAAGGCCAGCGTCGCGGCGCCGTCGACCCGCGCCCACGCCAGCGCCGGGAACACGCTCTGCAACACGCCCTGCGCGGTGCTGCTCGAGGGCTCCAGCAGCGTGACGCCCTTGGCCGGGGTCCGCGCGAGCACGCCCGCGCGCGCGATGGCACCGCGCACCGGCACCACGCCGCCGGTCGAGTCGAGCTCGCCCGCGATGGCGAAGAAGCCCTCGGCGCTGCCGGTGTCGAAGCTTTCCGTCGGCGGACCGACCTCGCCGAGCGAGCCGACCGCGACGGTGCCACCGAGGCCCTCCAGCGCCGGCCACGTGATCGACAGCGGCACACCGGTGGCGTCGATGCCCTCGCGCATCTGCACACCGGTGGCCGCGCCGGTGTCCTCGCCCGCGATCACGCGGCGGGCCTCGTCGTCGCGATCGTGCCAATAGCTCAGCAGGTGGGTCTTGGTGAAGACGCGATAGGGATAGGTGGTGCCGTTGGCGACGGCGGTCTCGGGCGTGACGCCGCCGCCCATCGTCTGCGCCGGCGCGTAGCGATACGAGACCTCGCGTCGCGCGATGATGGCGGCGGCCTCGTCCAGCGCACGCGCGGCCTCGGCCAGATCGGCGTCCGCGGCCGCGACCGCGGCCTCGGGCGTGGCGCCGTCGAGCTGGGCCTGCCGCCACGCTGCGACCGCACGGTACAGGTGCAGCGCCTGATCGGCGCGCACGCGATCGATCATGACGCCATCGGCGATCTCCGCGAACACGTGGAAGCCACCGGGCGGCATGTCTGCGAACAACAGCGTCGCGGCGCGCTGCTCGAGCGCCTGGTGCACCGCGAGCGACTCCGCCAGCGCGGCGAGATCGACGTCGCGCAGCGCCGCGAGCTCGTCGGCGTCGTAGCGCGCGACGCTGCCCAGCGACGGGCGCACCGGGCGGAACTCGAGCCCGGCGTCCGCGGCGATGGCATCAGCCGGATCCTCGCCGGCGAAGTAGGTGTAGAGCCCGCCGGGGCGGCCTCGGGCATCGACGCGCGTCAGGAACAGCTCGGCCTGGTGGGCGGCCAGCTCGGTGACGATCGCGACCGCCTCGTCGCGCGCGGCACAGCTGCCGGCCTCGTCGTCCTCGGGCCCGCACATCGGCGCGAGCATGTCGTGCCAGATCGCGGTCGCGTCGAGATCGGCGTTCCACGACGCCAGCCCCACGGCATAGTCCTGCTGCCAGTAGCCCCACTCCTGGCCGGTGTCGAACATGCGATGGCCCCGCAGCGTGCCGCCGTTGCGCGGCAGCAGCGGTCGCAGCAGCTCGAGGTCGCGCAGCCGCGTCTGCACGTACAGCGGCAGGAACACCGGCACCGCGTTGTCGAACGCCAGCCACCACGCGCCCTCGGGGAACCACGTCAGCGGGCGACCGGCGGCGGAGGCCTGCTGCATCAGGCAGAGCTTGTGCGCGAAGCTCTGCTGCGCGTACACGCGCGCGGGCCCCTCGAGCGGATAGAACATCGCCGTGTGCACCGAGATGCCGGCCCGCGCATCGCTGTGGAACGCGAGATCGTAGTAGTCGATGCGCCCCTGGTCGTTGGTGCCGTTGGGGCAGCCGAGATCGTCGTAGTGCGGGCTCGGTTGGCTGCCGGTGATGTGGTTGTTGATCTCGATCTCGAGCGAGGGATCGATGGCCAACGCCGCCTGCGCGGCCCAGTCGATCCACTGCACCGTCTCCTGGTCCGGTGTGGTCGTGAACTCGGTCGGGCCGAAGTGGATGCCGAACCATCGCGCGTCGGGGGTCGCGGCCAGCTGCGACGCCACGAGGGTCTCGATCTGGTGCTGCACCGGCACGTCGCTGGTGGGATCGATCTGCGCGCTCGCACCCTGCTGCTGGTTGTGCAGCGTGATGCCGGCGCCGCGGGCGAAGCCCAGCGACGTGCGCATGGCCTCGAGCTCGTCCTGCCGCTGCGCCGTCGCGCCCGGACCCGCGACGCCACGACCGGCGCCGCGGAAGCGATTGCCGAAGTTCTTCACCATCCAGGTGTTGACGTGTTCGGCCTCGTCGATGGGAAAGCCGCCGTCGGAGAAGGCCTCGAGGTGCTCGAGCGGATGCTGCGAGTGGAACGACCACGAGCGCCACGCGAAGTCGGGCACCGGATCGCCGTCGCGACCGCGCTGCACGATCGTGGGCGTGCGCGCGCGGCGGGCGATGGCCTCGCGCGGCAGCTCCGGCACGAACTCGTCCTCGGGGTGCCAGAAGCGCACGCCCAGGCGACGCAAGAGCTCGTAGGCGGCGTAGCGACGCGACAGCGGCGTCGCGCCGCCGAGCCACGCGACCGCGCGCTGGTCGTCCTCGCCGTCGACCTCGAGCACGAAGCCCGAGTCACCCAGCGCGGCGAGCCGCGCGTCGTCGATGCGATCGGGATCGAGCAGCGGTGCATCGAGCACGACCACCAGCTCGGTCCCGGTCGCACGCACCGCGGCCGCGAGATCGTGCTCGTCGGTGTGGGTCACCGGCACCTGCTCGCCGACGATGCGCTCGAGGTAGGCCGCCAGCTCCTCGCCGAGCTGCGTCGTGGTCTCGTCGCCGTCGCGCGGCAGCACCAGCGACACCGCGGTGTCCTGCGGCCCCGGCGGATCGCAGCCGGCCAGCGGCGCGACGAGCAGCAACAGGGCGCGGCGGGACCACGGCATCGTGATCACCCCGGCTTGCTCACCGCTGCCCACGCCGCCACGGCGCCGATCGCCGGCAGGATCACGATCCACGCGCGACCCAGCTGCGGCATGCGGCGCACGAACGCCACCGCGGCGCCGAGCACGAGCCAGATCCCGAGCTTGACCAGGATCCACAGTGGCCACGTCGACATCAGGCCCATCTTGGCCATGAGCCCGAAGCCGGCGACGACGACGACCAGCATCGCGATGCCGTGCAGCATCGTCAGTCGCTTGCGCGTGGCCTCGTCGCGGCCACCACCGAAGGCGGTCATCGCGAGACCGCCCAGCGAGCACAGCAAGAGGAACACGCCGAACAGGTGCAGTGCCTTGTAGAACTCGGGCGACATCGCGTCTGGCCGCAAGGCTACCACGCGTGCGCGCGCGAGCCCGGCCGTGTGCGCTCCGACCGTGAGCGCCCGCACCGCCGGGGCTGCCGCCGTGGATGCAACCGCCACCGCGGCCGCGGCACGTCGCCGCGACCGCCATGCGAACGCCTGCGACCCGACCGCTCTGCCTCGCCCTCGCCATGGCCGCCTGCGGCAACGACGTCCCCGGCTTCGGTGGCCTGACGGCCGACGTCGACACCGGCGCGGCGAGCACCTCGGGCACCGCGGCGAGCGCGGGCAGCACCGGCGCGGATGCGGGCAGCGCGAGCAGCTCCGGCGGCGAGAGCAGCGATCCCGTGGCGTCGAGCGACGGCCCGGGTGCGATCTACGACGTGGGCGACGACCGACCGCCGGGCGAGTGCGACTGCGGCTCGTCGCTGTCGGCGCGCTACCTGTGGGTCGCCAACAGCGGCGAGAGCACGATCAGCAAGATCGACACCGACACGCTCGTCGAGGTCGGTCGCTACCTGACGCGCAGCGACGGCGCCGGCAATCCCTCGCGCACGAGCGTGAGTCTTTCGGGCACCGCGGTGGCGGTGGCCAATCGCTACGGCGGCGTGACCAAGGTCTGGGCCGATCCGAGCCTGTGCGACGCGCAGAACAACGGCGTGCCCGGGGTCCAGACCTCGAGCGGCGCCGGCGACGTGCTGCCGTGGGGCCAAGACGACTGCGTCGCGTGGTTCGCCGACTTCGACTACACCACGCAACGGCCGATCGCGTGGATGGCCGCCGAGCTCGATCCCCACGACTGCACGCCGGTGTCCGAGCGGCTGTGGGTCTCGGGCTGCAACAAGTTCGCCGACGACTGGATCCACGTGCACCGCCTCGACGGTGACGACGGCAGCGTGCTCGACTCGGTCGAGGTCGAAGGCCTCGACTGCGTCGATCTCGGTGGCTACGGCGGCGCGGTCGATCCCGACGGCAACTTCTGGGTCTCCAACCTCGCACCGCAGAGCAAGCTCGCGCGCGTCGACGCGGCCACGCTCGAGGTGCGCGTGTGGGACGTGCCCGCGGGCGTGTACGGCATCACCGTCGATCGCGACGGGCGGCCGTGGGTGACGTGCAACAACGGCTTCGACGGCTGCTCCGCCGCGCGCTTCGATCCCGAGACCGAGACCTGGGCGCTGGCCGACGACCACGTGGTCAGCTCGCAGTCCGGCATCGCGCAGGATCCCCAGGGACGCATGTGGATGAACGGCTGGTGGTACGACGAGCAGTACACGCCGTTCGTGGTCTCGATCGATCCCGAGACCCTCGCGGTGGGCGCACCGATCGCCACGCCCGCGGGCGCCAAGGGCATCGCCGTCGACGCGCTGGGCTACGTGTGGTCGGTGGCGCCGCAGACCAACGCGGCGTACCGCATCGATCCGGCCACCGGCGTGGTCGACACCGTCGGGGGTCTGTCGGGCCCGTACACCTACTCGGACATGACCGGCGCGGCGCTGCTGGGCACCGCGTGCGACCCCGCAGGCTGAGACAACCGTCAGCGAATGCCGACGGGCTCTCGTCGCGCAGCGACGGGAACGTGAGCGGTCCCGTGACCGTGTGCTGACCGGGCGCGGGGAGAGCACGCGGGGCTTCCTCGCCATCGACTGAGCACTGCTACACTCGAGGGCGCCATGGCGCGACGCATCGCGGTGCTGTTGTTCGACGGCGTCGAGGAGCTCGACTTCGCCGGCCCGTGGGAGGTCTTCGCCGCGTGGGCCGATCAGTTTCCGGACGACGGCATCGAGGTGCAGACGCTCGCGACCACGCTCGATGCGGTGCGCTGCGCCAAGGGCCTGTCGGTGTTGCCCCACCGCACGCGCGCCGATGCTCCGGCGGCGGAGCTGCTGATCGTGCCCGGCGGTCGCGGCACGCGACCACTGCTGCACGACGAGGCCACGTTGGCGTGGTTGCGCGAGCAGGCCGGCCGCGGCACGGTGATCGCGAGCGTGTGCACGGGCGCGCTGCTGCTGGCCAAGGCCGGCCTGCTCGACGGTCGCCCTGCGACCACCCACCATGGTTCGCTGCAGCGGCTGCGCGAGCTCGGCCGCGACATCGACGTGCGCCCCGACGCGCGCTTCGTCGACGACGGCCCGGTGCTGACGGCGGCGGGGGTTTCCGCGGGCATCGACCTCGCGCTGCACCTGGTCGCGCGGCTGCACTCGGTGCAGCGTGCGCGCGAGCTGCGGCACTACATCCAATACGATCCCAGCCCGCCGGTGTGACGCCGCGGGGCTTTGCGATAGCGTGGGCGCGTGACCTCGCGCCGTGCCGTCTGCCTCGCCCTCGCCCTCGCAGCGGCCGCCGCCGTCGCCGGCTGTGAGCGGCGCGGCGACGTGCGCGAGCCCACCGCCGCGCCCGCGCGGCCGCGGTTGGTCGTGCTGATCGTGATCGATCAGCTGCCGAGCTGGTCGTTCGAGCGCGACGCTGCGCACCTGCGTGGCGGCATCGCACGACTGCTGCGCGAGGGCGCGGTGTGGTGGCGCGCGCAGTATCCCTACGCCACCACCAACACCGGACCCGGACACGCCACGCTCGGCACCGGCGTGCCGCCCTCGCAGCACGGCATCGTCGCGAACCGGTGGTTCGAGCACGGTGCGAAGATCGAGGTCGCCGACGATCCCGACAGTTTGCGGCTCGACGTCGCTGGCGGCGCGCCGCGGCCCGGAGGCGCCTCCGCGCGTCGGTTGACCGCCCCCGGCCTCGCCGAGGCGCTGCACGCCGCCTGGCCGCAGGCGCGCGCCGTCACGCTGGCATGGAAGTCGCGCGCCGCCGTGCTGGTCGCGGGTCAGCACCCCGATCTCGCGCTGTGGTTCGACGCCGAGCAGGCCGCGATGACCACCAGCACCAGCTACCGCGAGACCGTCCCGCCGTGGCTCGCTGCGCTCGCGCGCACCCATGGCAAGGACGCGCTGCTGCAGCCGTGGAGCATCGTCGATCGCGAGCGGCTCGAGGCGATCGCGCCCGGCGGCGACGAGCAGCCCGGCGAGGCCGACCCCGAGGCTCTGGGCGCGCGCTTCCCCCACGTGCCCCGCTCGACCAAGGCGCTCGCGTTCGTGACCGCCGCCGACACGCTGCTGGTCGACGCTGCGATCGCGGCGATCGATGGCGAGTCGCTGGGCCGCGACGATGCTCCCGATCTGTTGGCGCTGTCGTTCTCGCCGCACGACTACGCCGGCCACGCGTGGTGCCAGGAGTCGTGGGAGCGCGCCGAACACCTGCTGACGATCGATCGCGAGCTCGTGCGGCTGCTCGATCACCTCGATGCCCAGCTCGGCCACGATGGCTACGCCGTGGTGTTCACCAGCGATCACGGTGCCCTGCCCTCGCGCGCGCTCGCAGCCGCGGCCGGTCGTCCCTCGCGCCTGTGGCTGACCACCGAGCTCGAGGCCCTCGCCCAACGCGCCGCCGCCGAGGTCCTGGGCGAGGGCACGTGGGTCGACGGCGCCAACACCACCGCGCTCACGCTCTCCGCGAGCCTGCACGCGCACCCGCAGCGCGACGTCGCCATCGACCGCGTCGCCACCCGCCTGCGCGAGGCCGGCCTCGCGTGGGTGCAGCGCACCGACACCGTGCCCGCCGACTGCGGTGCCGCCGACGACCTCGCCGCACTCGTGTGTCGCAGCATCGCGCCCGATCACGGCGGCGACCTCTACCTGGTGGCGCCCGAGCACGATCTGCTCAACGACGAAGACGGCGAGTGCACGGCCCACGGCTCGCCCTGGCGCTACGACCGCGAGGTCCCCGTCATCATCCGCGCCCCCGGCCTGCGCGCCGCCACCCAATCGAGCGTGCCCTCGATGCTGCAGCTCGCGCCCACCATCGCCGCGCTGCTCGGCGTCGCGCCGCCCCCTCGCGCCGACGCAGCGCCCTTGCCCGGCGTCGGAGCCGCCAGCGCCCCGTGATACCGTGGACACCATGGACCTCTGCCGGCCCAAGCCCACGCGCACCTGCGCCTGGTGGCTGACCCTCACGCTCGCCTTCGCATGCGCGCCCGAGGACGGTGGCGACGACGGCGGTGACACCACCAGCGGCGGCTCCGACACCACCACCGGCAACGCCGAGGGCACCGCCAGCGCCACCGGTGGCACCACCGCCGGCTGGGTCGACTGCGCCTCGCTGCAAGGCGACGCGTGCGAGTCCAACCCGCAGTGCGCGTTGTATCCCAGCCTCGGCGGCTGCGCGGTCGACTGCGCGCCGTTGGATCAGAGCGCGTGCGAGGCCGTCAGCCACTGCGCGTGGAACGGCTCGAGCTGCGCGCTGGGGCAGTGAGCGCGGGGGGCTTGCGCGGGTGCGGAGGAGCGCCCGGGGTCCCGCGTGGGTTGCGGGGGATCGCCCGGGCCCGCGCGAGGCTCGCGGGAGCGCCGGGCTTGCGCGCGAGGTTCGGAGGATCGCCCGGGCTCGCGCGAGGGTCGGAGGAGCGCGTGGGGGCGCGCGAGGTTCGGCGGAGCGTCGGCGCACCGGCGCTGCGGGAGCGGTGAGGCTCCGGGCGTAGCCCTCGAGGATCGCCCACTCGTGCGTGCTCGCAGCAGCGGGCGCGAATTGTCCGCCGCGACGGGAG